>CACVAQ010000297.1:9893-22452 GCA_902727865.1 uncultured Aureispira sp.
TTTGAGTTATTAACGTTTATGTTTAGAAATAATACGCTTATGATAAAGTATTTTCAATCCATTCAAATGTTGCGGTTTGTAGCAGCTACCTTTGTCATTTTCGCACACATGGGCATTGGCATACATAGCTATAAAGGGATGGATATTTTATTTGTGGTCAGTGGGTTTATTATTTATTGGACCAGTCGGGCTAAAATAGGTGCGGGGAGTTCTGCGGCTATTCGATTTATGAAACGGAGAGTCGTTCGAATTTTCACCTTTTATTGGCTCTTGTTTTTTAGCCTAATCGGCTTAGGGATTTATACCGTTCAATTCGATGGGCGATTCGTTGCTAGTGTATTTTTATTACCAGGACACAAATCTTTTTTAGAAGTCACTTGGAGCCTTTCGGTAGAGTTGTATTTTTATACTTTGTTTGCAGTGACGATTCTATTGTTATCAAAAAAAACAGCACAGAAAATAGCAATCCTAGTCTGGATAGGGACCTTTTTGTTATTAGGTTTGGAATATACGAATTATCCCATCAAAGGGACGCCTTTGAATTTCTTTTTAGGTCAAAATATATGGCTAATTTTGTCAGGAGTGTTGACTGGAATCCTTTACGAAAAAAGCCTTGTGATAGAAGCAAGAAAGCGTTTGTATTATAGTGCTTTTTGTTTGACAATAGGCTTGTTTTTATTCTTAATAATTGTCGATTATTATAGCAACCGTTCCTTTGCTTGTGTAGGCATTGGAAGCAGTTTACTCTTGTTCGGAATACTAAGCATAGAAGACCTAAAACGCCCTAAATTTCCCACACTATTGATGCGTTTGGGGAATGCTTCGTACGTTGCTTATTTGATACACATTCCTATTATACATTATTTTTCTAGCAGCCCGGCCTTGAAAACGACCAATCAGTTTTTGATTATTATTGGAATCTGGTTGTTGAGTTTGGTTTTGTATCAATTCTTGGAAAAACCTTTGGTAGAACGTTTGAATCGACTGATTCATGTTGCACAAGCTCCCAAGTAGGAAGCGCATTTTCCTACAAGAGCTTTTTACGGCAATGTTTTTAAAAGGACTTTATCCAGGAGTATGTTGCTTATCCCATTGAATAACAAATGCCAACAAAGGGTTCAAAGCCTTCTCATTGTTTTTCCACCAATCAACCGACCAAATATACTGAATTTGATAAGCTTGATGCGTTAAAATACGCACCTTATCAACTGCCAATTGAAAGTCATATTTAGCCTGAGACAAGGTTCCACCATCGCAAATAACGGCAATAGGATGTTGTCCAGCATATTTGGGTGTAATAACCAAATCGACCAAAACCCCTTCTACGGATTTATTAAACTCTAGACGACTCTCGTCAATGTATTCTTTGAGATATTCCGCCACAGAAATTTGGAAAGCATTGGGTTCTTGTACCGCTACTTTATTGATACGAGTACGTTCCGCAGCATCTTTAGAGTGAATGTGTTCTAGGTATTGATAGCGCCGCCCTTTTTGCGCCAACATCCATTTTAATAAACTTTTTTCTTCTGATTTTTCTTCGACAACGGGTCTACCTAAGACAATATGTTGATTGCCTAGTTTTAATAAATCCACACCTACTTTGGAAGAAATATCATGGGCATTGTCTACAATGACCAAATCAAAGGTAGAGACTTTGAGACCTAAGAGTTGTTGTGCCATTTCTGGAGTTGCTAAGACAATCGGAAAGACATCTCCAACGTGTTCCAAGCCAATCCATTGCAATAAATCTTTTATCTTCTTATTTTTGAAGATAGGACGAGCATTCGTTAAGGTTAAATCTTTTTCTCTTTTAATCCGCTTAATTTGTTCTCCTTGGCGTTCTTTGGTAATTACATTTGCTTTTTGGCTAATGCGTTTTTGAATATCTTGCAAGGTATTCATGTAATTATCAAAAGGCAGTGCCTCTGTTTGTGTTCCTAAAGGCAAATGAATAGAATACTGTTGCGTTAGAATTTGATGATAAAACCAACTGCTATAGCCCGAAATCCAATCTTGCGTTCCAGCATTCACCAAGGCTTGTACTACTTTTTGAGTTTTTGAATCTATGGTCAACCAAGAGCGACGCCATTGGTAATAGGCATCAATGTCTCGCCACTCATTTTCTAGTTTTTGAAATTGCAATAAGATGGTAAACAAGTCCGATTCAATTTCTGAAATTTTACCTGTAGGTTCTACAACGTCTTTGCGTAATAAGTCAGCAGCATTGATTTGTTGAATTAGTTTTTTCAACCAACGTTCTAACTCTTCGTACTGTTCTTTGAACGATTCAGGAAATTCCGTTTCTTTTGACAAGCCTTGGGTACGTTCTTTGACCAATTTAGGAATCGTTAACGTCCAATCGTGTAAAGCTGTTCGTACTTTTTCTAGTTTAACTTCAACATCTGCGAGTTTGGATTCTTCTTTAATATCAGGAAAGGCTGTTTGAAAGAAGGTATTCTTTTTATAAAACTCTTGAAGACTTTGATAATCCTCTAACAATTGTTCTTTTGCCGCACGAATCTCTTGGTGGCGTCTAGAAAAGACACTTAACAATTTTAATTTTGCATTTTGAAAACCACTTTGTTTATCAAAGGCCTCTCCGTACAACTCATTATAAAGATGCAGGTCACTTTCAATTTTATCAATTTGCTGCTCCATATTGGCAACAAAATCACGGTATTGGAATTTTAAATACTCTCCATAATTACCAACAAAAACTAAGAAACTTTGATAAAGGCTATTGGTTTTATAACGATAGAGATTTAGCCCTGTTTTGGCTTCCGAGCGAGTACTTTCAATACTGCTGTCGGCATTAAAGAAGCGACCATGCAAGGCATTTAAAGGATGCTTTAAAGCATCTAGCCTGTGGTAATGTACATAATGTTCGCCCAGTTCTCGACTAATAATATAATGCTCTTTGGCGGTGAAGTCAAATAATTCATTGTCCAAAAAGCGCCCTAAAATTTGTTTGTCACTTTTGCGATGCAGTAATAAACACTGACCGACTAGCTCGGTCCAATTCCAACTATTAATCGTTGAGGAATGAACGCTATCATAGGCCTGTTCTAGTGTCGAACGAAGCTGCATGTATTTGTTGAGTTGTTTGCTATAGGTAACATTATCAAAATTAGAAAGGGTGCGCGTACGTTTCGGCATCGTTTCTAGGTATTCAATCATGCGCTCTTTATCTAAGACCTCGTCTTGCAAAGAAAGCACGCCAATATCTTTGATTCCTAGTCCTTCTAAATGGTGTTGGATGTCTTTAAACGAAGAAAACTGTGGAGATATAATTAATGCTGCGCCCTTGTCTGTTAATAGACTAGGTAAAATAGAGGCAATAATATGGGTTTTTCCTGTGCTAGAAATCCCTTCTGCTACGACATGATGCCCATTGAATATCGTTCCAATAAGTTGATCTTGTGCCGAGTTGCTCGGAAGTGCAGCAACCTTTGTTTTCCATTGTTTGCGCTCTCTTGGTTTGAGGTTTTTAGGTAGCTTTTTGGCTTCTTTTAGCGTAATAGGTTCAAAACTGCCTAAGATAATTGAATTTAAAATAACATTGCTTGGGATTTGATCGGGTAAGGGACAGGCTTCGATTCTAACGTCCGAATTGTGCTCCAATTCTAATTGTTTGCCTAAGGCAAGGCATGTTTCTTCTACAATTTTTGAATCTATGGTATCAATTAAGCCTATTTGTTGTTCCCAATCTAATTCAAAACGTGCTTCAAGGTAGTTTTTTAGAATCGGATTCAAATAGCCTTTGTTTTCATTTAATGGGGTTAAAGTCCAGCCCATATTGCTTTCAGGTAGAATGTTTAATTCTACTTTCCACAAAAAAAGCGGGGCAGCAATAGGACGTCCAAGCTTGTCGTCTTCCATCAACAGGATCGGATAACCAATAGAAAGGCTGCCTTTTTGTTGTTGGAAATTTTCGAATGTTTTTTGTAGCGCTTTGTGTTGACTAATTTTGGAAGGAGCTGTATTTTTCTTTATCCCCAAAGGTATCGTACAAGCAACCTCTGTTTCAAGACTCAAAAGCTGCTGAAGCACTTGCTCCGTTAAGCCGAGTTGAATTTTGTCCATAATAGAAAAGTCCAAACACTGTTCTGTTATAGGAAGTACTGACAAGTAAGGTAAAGCACTGATATAGTTGCTTGACTGCGCTATTTTCTCCTGATTCTCCATTCTTAGTTAATTATATACTATTTTTTCAACAAAAACGGCTTAAATGTACATAATAATACCTTGTTAGGCAAGTTTTGATAAGGAATCATGCCCGCTTAAAATACTGGCGCATCATTATTATTATAACAAGGCAGAAAAAAAGCCATCTCTTCCTAGAAAGAGATGGCTTGAAATTTATTTTGTACGAGTCCTTATAAGGAATGAGAAATAAATAAAGTGAACAAGTGTTGTTAAATATTTTTGAGGATGAAAGTTTTAAAAAATGAGTAGTATGAGTGTAACGAACGAGCAAGCTTGCGCTAGGCGCAAAGGTCTGGCACGGGTTACACGTTCGATTTTTTTGAAATTTTCAGACCAAAAAGATGACGCAAAACGTTCATTTTATTTATTGAACGTTCCTAAGAACCTTACTTGCGAATTTATTCAACCAGTAATTTTCTAACTTCAGAGAAGTTATTTCCTTTTATTTGTACCAAATAAACAGCAGCAGGCAGTTGAGATAAGTCTAACTCTAAGCGACTTGATCCATTGTGCAGTACTGTAGTTTGGATTGTTTTGCCGCTAATGTCTGTAATCAAAACGGTTAAATCTTCTTCAGCAGCTTTGTCTAATAGAATACTAGCCAATCCATCTGTTGGGTTAGGAAGTAACATAATGTTAAGTCTTGACGCAGCAACTTGATTAAGCCCAAGGATTACAGAGAAGGTTTGTGTACTACTACAAGCCCCATTATTAATCGTCAATGTAACGGTATAAGAACCCGATGTACTGTAAGTGTGTACAGGGTTTTGTTGCGTAGAGGTGTTGTTGTCCCCAAAATCCCAGAACCAACTCGTCGCACCATTAGAGGCATCCGTAAGCGTTAAGGTTCCATTATTATCAACATAAGAAAAATTGCTGACTACTGGAGTTATTGTCACCGTATCTAAAGCAGAAATACATTGTGGTTCACGTAATTCTAAGTCATACAAGTAATAATAATAACCTGTAGGATTCGTCGTTGCAGAAGAATTGTCAATCGTCATGTACCCACCTAAAGTATACGGGTAATTGGCACCACCACTATTTCTAAATAAGTTGACATTGTTGCCACCAATATTGTAGTTGCCAGCCGCAGGAACCATCAAACCTAGATGGATACGTTGTATGCCATCAACTAAGGTAACCGTTACTTGGTCTACAATTCCAGTGCCACTCGGAGCAGCCCCATCATTGTTGGGCCCACTTGCTAAGTAGAAGGTACGAGGACCAGCCCCATCTGCATCAACCCAAGCAGATACGATTTCGAAGCTTTGGTTTGCTGTAAAGTTTAAGGCACCATGATAAGCAGATGCGTGATAACCACCTGCTCCAATTGCTCCACTAGCTGGACCAACATATTGAGAAGGCGTGCCTACTGCATTTTCAACGTAGTAGGTTTGAATAGAACCTACATTCGGAACGGTTAGCGTATCTCCAATGTAAACGATGTTGTTGGCAATATTTTTCCATTGTGCAATTCCTGTAGCCATTGCAGGGACATAAGCCGTATCGCCAGCGCAAACATAAATGTCATCTGCAATAGGAGCAGGCGGTAAAGTAATCGTTACTTGTTGTGTCGTCGAGTCGCTTCCTACAGCATTCGCTACGACTAATTTAACCGTATAAACACCACTAACATTATAAGTATGTGTCGGGTTCTGAACCGTCGAAAGCGTACCATCTCCAAAGTCCCAAGCCCAAGATTGAGGAATATCGGTACTATTGTCTGTAAAAGAAATGGTTGTGATACAAGAGTTACTAACATTTGGGCTAAATAGAGCCACTGGAGGAGTTGTTGGCGTTTGGCAAATAGGCGGTAAGTCGAAAGCTTCTGTTTGATCTGTACGACTAGTTGAACTACCTTGACTAGCACTATACCCAAAGCCTCTATTGGCAAACACTTCCCAAATCAAACATTGGTGTATTCCATTGTACATGAGTTGATCGGCTAGGAGAATAGCATCCCGACCGTCAATCATACCAGGATTACAAGGCTGTAATTTTAAGCCTTCAATAACCAAACTCATAGCGATGTTATTACCACCTGTACCATTGTATAAATCTGGATTAGGAACACCGCCATATTGATCGACGAGTGCCCAAGTTAAATCCCATAGAACGGTGGCAAAAATAAATCCAACACCATGCGGTTCAGAAATTTGAGCGTCATTATTAGAGTCGTCATAAGTAAATGGATTGACGGCAAAATCAGTAGAATAAGGTGCTGGGCGAATCCCTTGTCCCGTTATTGCTTGGCTAGAAGCATAGGTTCCAATTCCACGAACGTCGGGACCAAGATCACCTGGCTCAATGGTTAACATCAGACCGAACCAGTCGCTCCAACCTTCGCCCATTTGTTCCGAATTGCTCAAACAGTTGCCATTGTTGGGGCCACCCGTCAAACGAGTAGAAATACCATGTCCATATTCATGGGCAACAATTCCATTGTCTAAATCGCCATCTAGTGCCACACTAGTAACACCCCCATTACTAATCGTAGCGTTAACGGTTCCTGTTGCCATTTGTGCTTTTATGCTAGTTCCATCGCCCATTTCAATCATAATAGATGGAATGGTAATGGTGGTACTTGTGCCTCCCATTTGGAAAGGAGCACCTGTTACATTATTAACAATAATAACTGCTACAGCACCTGCGTTTTGGGCGGCTTCTACTTTGATAACAAAAGAACAGCTGCCACGATCAATGACGACAATTTTACCTGCCAAAGCCGCCGTATTTGTAAGGGTTTCACAACCATCATTGATTGGAGCGGTATTGTCTTCAATTAAAACTAAATCGGCTGTAATAGGAGTCGTAGGAAGACCAGGGCCAAAACCAGCATCTGCTGCGTTATACGGACCTGCTATGCCTACAGGGCTATTAACGTCTAAGAAATTACCCCCAGCACCCCCAGCGCTGTTCCATAAATACATTTGCATTCTTGGGTTGCCACCATCTGGCGGGGTTGCAAAGTTGGCATTGTTGGTTCCTCCACCATCTTGTGCTTCCGCAAAGACGTAATCGTCATCTACTCCACCACGGCCATAATTGTTGGCTTGAAAGTTTCCACTAGCTTCATCAAAACCATAACGATACCAAATGTCGTGCATCATATTGTTCATGTAGAACAAGTTTGTAATGGCTGCTGGTTGATACGTGTAGGGATTGGCATTTCCATTGTAAGGAAAGTTGAATTCCAAAAGAGCGGTACCGTCTGGGCTAAACCCTGGCGTATTAAGGTTGGCCGTATCTTCATAAGCAAAGACATTATTGCCTCTTGTAATGGTATATTCTGCACCATTGTTGCCATTCGTATCGTGCCATCCATAAGGAGACGCAAGCGTATCGGCTGGGTTGACGACCATAGAGCGAGTACCATGATTGGGGCTTTCCAAAGGAAGTGCAAAAACGGTATATTGATCTGGTTGTAACATCGTTTCTGGAGCGAGAAAATCGGTAGGTGTTGTTAGAACACTTTGGTGCTTTTTGTTGTCACAGGTTGTAAAAGGAGTGTGTTCGAAGGTACAGTGAACGACCCAATCATTTTGATCGATCAAGTCTCCTGTTTGCGCATCTATACGCACCGACCACCAATGATTGGCGTCTAAGGTGTAAATAGATAAATCCCAAACTAATTTCACTTCCATCTCAGATACTGCATGGTACATCAAGCGTACAGGAATGTTTTCTTTTGAAATGCCTCCCGTGTTGTAAATGAAATGCTGTTTGCTGATCGGCTCCAAGGCTTTTAATCCTACTGCTGTGTTTAAATTCAATTGTTTTGCAGCGGCTTGAATGGCTTGCACTGGATTAACGGCAGGAGTTGTGTAGGTTGCTTTTTGGCTTAATTTTGTAACTAAGCGGTTTCCCATGCTTACTATTTTTCCATCTTTAAGAGCAAAGTTGGCAAGGCCATTGGATACTGGAATGCCTTCATGTTCTTGTTGAATATAAACATGGGTAACACCACTTGTATTGGAAGTATGATGACTAGTAATACTCCAATGGCTAATGTCTTGTTGTGTTAATTGCTGTTCAGCATAATTTTTATCCAAAAACTGCTGAATGACCGTAGACGGATTTTGACCGAGTAAAGTTACTGTACCGAGTAGAAGCCCCAGTATAGTAAAGGCGAGTTGTTTCATAATGAAATTTAATTTTTTGTACTGTGAAAATATTTAATTTTGTACTGTAAAAATATTTAATGTTGTATTACGCTAGAGTTGTTATAAAAATACATTTTTATTTGGCAAAAACTTGATTGGTGGAAATTATAAATTGTATATCTGGAGAATGTGTGACTAAAGTTTTACAATATTTTAAAAAGTGATTTTTAAAAACTTTTTTTTTGATAAAAATAGAAATCCCTACTATTGAGATCTCAACAGTAAGGATTTCTGCTTATTGGTGCTTTGACAAACCTTGTCAGTTGATCCCCAAATACTCTTACGCTGTATTTATTATTCCTTAACCAGTTTCCTTACCTCAGAGAAGTTAAGACCATAAATAGAGACAATATAAATGGCACTAGGTAATTGTTCTAAGTTGAGTGTAAAGGCTGTAATACCTTGTTTTAGAGTAGCTGTTTGAAGCGTTCTACCATCAACAGCAGAAATTTGCACGGTTAAATCCTCCATTGCCGCCTTGTCTAGGCTCAATTCCGCCGAAGTACTTGCAGGGTTTGGCATCAAAGTAACCATAGGTCTATCATTTCTTGGATTATTACTACCTAAGATACCGTTGATAATTTGTGTAGAGGTACAAGAACCCCCATTGATGGTTAAGGTGACGGTATAAGCATTGCCATTCGCATAAGTATGCACCGGATTTTGTTGGGTAGAGGTGTTGCCATCTCCAAAATTCCAAAGCCAAGAAGTCGCCCCAGAAGAACCGTCCATAAAGTTGAAGGTATTGGTCGTATTTGCATATGTAAAGTAACTAGAAACAGGGAATACTGTTGCCGTGTCTTTTGGTGAAACGCAACGAGGTGCACGAACCTGTAGGTTGTAAAAATAATAATAACTATCGTTGGGCGCTGTTATAGAAGCGCTACTATTAATAGAAATCAAACCAGGAACAGCATAAGGATAGGCGGCACCAGTAGCATTGGCATATAGATTTAGGGTTTCACCGCCTAAGTTATAATTCCCTGTATCGGGAACCATTAAATTGAGCGGCACTTCTTGCCAGCCACTTTGCAAAAATACCGTAACATCATCTACAATATTGGTCGGAAGCGTTCCTGTTGTATTTTCTCCTTGCGCCAAAAAGAACGTTCTCAGACTTGCCCCTTGAGCATAAACCCAAGTAGAAACAATTTCCAAGGGCTGGTCTGCTCTAAAGTTGAGTGCTGCATAAGGCGAGTTGTCAATATTCCCAGCACCAATGCTGCTATCTGGTGCACCAATAAACTGTGCTGGAGCTCCTGTTAAGTTCTCTGCATAATAGGTTTGTATGGAGCCAATATTAGCAATCCGCAAGGTGTCTCCTTGCATTATAATGTTATTAGAGGCATTTTTCCATTGGATGCTACCTGTTCCTGTTGCGACTAACATGGCTGAATCACCAGAGCAAACTTCATCTCCAATAGCAATAGGTGGAGGCGGCAATGTGACCGTAATTTGTTGTGTCATGCTATCGCTCCCCATATTATTGGTCACGACTAAGCTAATATCATAAACACCATCTAGAAGATAAGCATGAACGGGGTTTTGTTGCGTAGAAGTCGCACCATCTCCAAAGTTCCAAAGCCATTGTTGTGGTGTTGAAGTACTAGAGTCTGTGAAAGATACGGTAGACACACAACTGTTGAGTGTACTAGGAGCAAAGTTGGCAAGCGGTGCTGCGGCGGCTATCCTACAGACAGGAGAAAGGTCAAAGGCTTCTGTTTGGTCCGAACGACTGGCAGAACTACCTTGACTGGCACTATACCCAAATCCTCTATTGGCAAAAACTTCCCAGATAAGACATTCGTGCGCACCATTGTATAGCAATTGATCGGCTTGTAAAATGGCATCACGACCATCAAGCATACCAGGGCTACAGGGTTGCAGTTTTAATCCTTCAATGACTAAGTTCATGGCAATGTTATTACCACCCGTACCATTATAGATGTCTGGATCAGGTGTACCGCCATAAAAATCAATTAAAGCCCAGTTTAAATCCCAAAGTGCGGTTGCAAAAATAAAACCGACTCCATGTGGTTGAGAAATAGTCGTCGTATTGTTAGAGTTGCCATAAGTAAATGGATTGACGGCAAAATCGGTAGAATAAGGTGCTGGACGAATACCAGGACCTGTGTTCTGTTCTCCTTTTACGTAAGTGCCAATCCCTCGAACATCTGACCCAAGGTCACCAGGCTCTAAGGTTAGCATTAAACCAAACCAATCGCTCCAACCTTCTCCCATTTGTTCTGCATTGCGCAAACAGTTAGAATTGCTGCCGCCACCTGTTAGACGAATAGAAATGCCATGTCCGTATTCATGGGCAATAATTCCATTGTCTAAATCACTGTCTTTGTCGCTAATTCCAGCATTATCAATAGAAAGAGAAACGGGACCATTTGCCAAAGCGGCTTTGATCGGATTGGCACTAGCAGGCAAAATCATGATGGTTGGAATCGTAATAGGGCTGCTAGGTGTTCCTCCAACAACAAACAAAAATCCAAGGTTGTTCACAATAACAACTGCTACTGCACCTGCATTTTGAGCTGCTAAGACTTTATCGGTAAAGCTGCAAGTCCCTTGATCTATAAATACGATCTTTCCATTTAGTTGGGCGGTATTAAGCACGAGGTCACAGCCGTCATTGATCGGAGCGACCGCATCTTCTAAGACGGCAAGGTCTGCGGTAATTGGAGTGGCAGGAAGTGCTGGTCCAAAAGATGCACTGGCTGCTAAATAAGTGCCTGCAAGGTTGCTCGGACTATTAACCGTTAAGAAATGCCCAGTGTTGCTACTAAACGGCCAAATGTACATTTGCATTCTCGGACGAGCGCCATCTGGAGGCGTTGCAAAGTTTGCATTCGTAAACCCGCTGCCATCTTGCGTTTCCGCACGAACATAGTCTCCAGCTTGACCGCCATTGTTGTAATTGTTCTGTTGGAAATTACCACTAGCTTCGTCAAAACCATACTGATACCAAATGTCATGCATCATATTATTCATATAGAATAAGTTCGTGATGGCTGCATCTATGTAACTAGCAGGTTGTGCGCCATTGGTATAAGGGAAATTAAATTCTAAGGTAGCGCCACCATCAGGACTGTAGCCAGGGCTATTGGTGTTAGCGGTATCTTCATAGGCAAAGACGTTATTTCCTCTAGTAATCGTGTATTCTGCGCCCGTATTTCCGTCCGTATCGTGCCAGCCAAAAGGAGAGGAGAACGCATTCGAAGGATTTGTTAAGGTAGATCGTGTTCCATGTGAAGGGCTTTCGGTTGGCAAAGCAAAAACGGTATATTGATTAGGCGCTAAGGTCTTTTCTGGTGCTTGATGCCTGCGTGCTTTGTGCTGTAGGTGCTTGCATTTTGTGAATGGAGAACCATCAAATTGACAATGGGTAATCCAATCGTTCTGATCTAATAGGGCACCTGTTTGAGCATCTATACGGACCGACCACCAATGTTCGCTATCTAAGGTGTAAATAGATAGATCCCAAACTAATCTAATTTCTTTTGTTTTAGTCTCAAAATACATCAATTGAACGGGAATGTTTTCTGTTGAAATACTGCCTTTGTTATAAATAAACTGTTTACTGCTTAAGGCCTCAATTGCTTTTAGTTTTACAGGAGTAGAGAGGTCTAGTGCTTTTGCTGCCAAAATAATGGCTTGTTTTGGGAGTACAGAAGGGGGAGCATATTTGCTGTTTTGAGCAATGTGCCCTAAGAGCCTGTTGCCCATACTAAATACCTTTCCGTCTTTGAGCGCAAAGTTAGCAATGCCATTAAAAATCGGAATGCCTTGGTGTCGTTGTTGAATATAAACGTGTGTCGCACCACTTTGTTTGGAGGTATGTTGGTTGGTAATGACCCATTCCTTGGTGTCGGCAGCAGTTAAATTTAGTTCTTGCTGTTTTTGCTCTAAAAATGCTTGAATGATTTCCGTAGGGGTTTGGGCGAAGAGCGGCATGTTTCCTAAGATAAACAAGAGAAAAATTGATAGTACTTTCATATTGAGCGGTCAGTTTTAATCAAAAAAACTCGTTAGTGTGAAGCTGTTGTTTTCCTCAAATTACATTTTTATAAGAGCATATAAAAGGAATCTAAATTATTTGATTAGAATATGACAAACTAACATCGCATCCAAAGATTTGGTTTACTTTTTCTTTTTTTATAACAGTAGGTATTTGGTCG
>CACVAQ010000298.1 GCA_902727865.1 uncultured Aureispira sp.
TAAGTAAGCAGACGAGTGGTTATATACACGGATAGAAGCCCCTCAAAGCTACTTTAGGTAGTGGGATTTGGAACCAAATTAGAGACTTATAGCACGTTCGTTATGAAAGACTTAGTGTCTTTTTCCTTACAGCGGGTTACAGTACTGAAATTATGCCAAGTTTTGCACATTTTTTCGAATGCTGGATAAATTAATCCAAACAAACAAGCTACAAAACAATAAACCTACCACCCAAACCAGTGGATGTAAGCCAAAGCTTAGATGATATCCCTGTTCTGTGATAAGGGAAGAAATGATATATTTGATAGGAATTAACAAGGCGAAAACCAATACGACCACCAAGCCAAATAATTGCAATAGATTGGTCGCTAAGGTTTTTGTAATTTGTTTGTCTTTGTACCCCAATTGAATAAGCAATTGAATGTCATGACTCGCTTGAGCAATGAGGACTTGAAAGTTTAGAATAAAGACAAGCATTGCTAAACCTACGATGGTCATACCAATGGCAACCAGAAGAAAAACCAACATGAATAAGGTGGTTTTAAGTTCTCCGCCAATTAGCCCCCCTCTAGAAATTTCGTAGCCTTTTTCTTCTAAAAACTCCTCCAAAGCAACACTATAAGGATTGTCTGTAGAGGCAATTAATTGAGTTGGCAATTTAATTTCTTTTGCTTCTCCAAATTTTTGATTGCTGTATTTCATGAAAGACTTTGGAACCAAAATCGAATTGACATTTGGGGTAAACCCACAAACATAGCCATCAATAGACTCTTGTTTTCCATTGCCCATAACAGTGATTTTAAAATCCACTAAGCTAATGGTACTAGCTGAAAACTTGGGCAAACCTTGACTCGGAGCAAATCCAAAATTATACAAGGCTAAATAGTCACTTGACAAGACAATCGGAATTCGATCACCAGGTTTCCATTGAAACAAGGTCGTATCAACACCTAAAAATTCTTCAGGCAAAGATTGGAAAAACAACAGCGTTCTAAAGCCCATTTTTTGGCTAGACAAGGAGACCTTGTATTCGTTGGATTCAAAGGCATCGACTTGATTAAAAAAAGGCTGTTGGCTAATCTCATTAAATTCTTCTTGGGAAAATTCTAGTGGTTTGCCGTAGTTTTTTTCAAACTGTTTGTTGATAACTAAGAAGTTATCATCTTTTACTCCTTTTGTTAAAATTTGTACGTCTAGGTAGACCTGTAACGCAAAAAGCAGCAAAAATAGACCAATAAAAATGCCTATAGATGCACCAACAGTCTGCCAACGGCTTTTGCCTTTCCAAAGTACTTGATTGAGCATAAGGGTGTTATTCTATGAATTATAAATATCTACGACGAACCAATTTAACAAAATCTTTTGCAATGGGTCTTTTTACTTTTTTCATCCAATTGTACGGCACGACCAATTGAGCCTCAATATAGGAACGAGCCGTATCAAAATCTTTTTCATTATTTAGGGTTTTGATTGCCGCTTGAAATTTGGCAACATCGCCACCAAATAACTCGTTGATGTACAAAAACTTCTCATTAAGCCCCAATGCTTTGTTTAAATCCTGTAGAGGAGAAGCGCTTAGTTTTTGAGATAAATCAGTGGCTTCTTTGAATAAGAACAACTCGTCATACTCGTCGTTAAAGCCATCGACAGGTGTTTCGGGAGTTGTTGTAATTTCTGCGTCTACTTTGGGAGCAATTTCTTCCTTGGCGGGGACTTCTTTTGCAACCGCTACTTCTTCGGGGCGATCAAGGATAGGTTTGGGTTGAACAGGTGCTTGCTTTTGTTCTGTTTTAGCAATTGTTTCTTCCGAAGGCGAACTTTTGGTCTCTGTATTAAAGACTAAAGTTGGTCGCTTCTTATGGGTATCGGTCTCTTTTGATTTGGTTACAGCAGGCGTTTTTTGATGCACTTTTGGTGTCTTTGACTCCGTTGTATTAGCAACATCCTCTTCAAAGCAAGCGTCGTATAATGCTCGGATAGAAGCAATTAGGGCGTCGTGATCTATTCTAGATATAATTTCTTGATTGGTATCTAAATAGTCATAAAAACGATTGACTTTTTCTAGTTGCTGTTTTACGTTTTTTAAATTCATAAAGTAGTATCAATACTGTTTGTTAATCAAATTTTGTGAAAGATAAGTTTTTTCAGCAAAGAATGTGAAAATTGCGAAGTAAGAATTTTAAAATTCTTGCCTTAGCAAGGCTAACAAGTAGCAAGGCAGCCGAATCATGATTGAACAGAATAGCTACGATCACAGTATAGGCAAGTTGGAGAAGGTTATCAATAGATAAAGGCTTGTAAATGCTACCTTTCTTACCAATCCGTTTCCCGTTCCCAATAATTTTGCCCCATAACATCTTCTAAAATCGAGACATAACTTTGATACCGCAAAATGCTAATACGACCCAATTCAATGGCTTCTTTGACCGCACATTCAGGCTCATTAACATGCTTGCAATCGCCATACTTACAATGCTCAGACATTTTAAAGATTTCTCTAAAATTATGGGCAACATCTTCTGGTTCCATATTGATAAAGCCCATTTCTTTGATCCCAGGCGTATCAATAATAGAACCTCCAAATTCAAGGTCGTGCATTTGGGCAAATGTAGTGGTGTGCATTCCTTTGCCAGAATAATCCGAAACTTCTTGTGTATCAAGATCTAGGTCAACTAAAATATTGTTAACAATAGAGGACTTTCCGACACCAGAATGTCCAGAGAGGAGGGTGGTTTTATCTTTTAAGAGTTCTTTTAAAGCGTCCACACCTTCTCCCGTTTCGGCAGAAATTAAGAGCGTTTCGTATCCGATTTCTGCATACATCTGCTTTAAACCTTCGTAAATAGCTAAATCGTCTTCTGTGTAAATGTCAGCTTTATTAACAATAATATAACTAGGAATGCTGTGCATTTCTGTTGTCAACAAAAAACGATCAATAAACCCTGGTTTGAGCATCGGGTCTTGTATGGTGACAATGATAAACGCTTGGTCTATATTGGCAGCAATTAAATGCATATAATGTCTGCGGCGCGTCGATTGTCTCAGCACATAATTGTCTCTTGGAAACAACTTAGAAATCATTCCTGTATCTAAACCTTTTTCTGGATCTACCCAGACTTTGTCCCCAACAGCAATAGGATTGGTCAGTTTAAATTTACCCAATCTAAACTTTCCTTTAATTCTGCAATTCATAAACTTTCCATCGGCTAATTTGACGATGTACCATTTGCCAGTTGATTTTGTTACAATTCCTTCCAATCTTTTGTTTTGTTTGAAGTTAAAAAGACATTACATGCTGCCTAACATAAGCACTACCTTAAAACGTTCACAAAGGTACGCTTATTAAATTAAATAAGCCGTTTTTTAGGAATAGTTCCGTGCAAAAGGGGCAAAAATGGCTGCATCTACATTTCTCTAGGGCTTAAAATTACTAGGCTTTGGATAGAAATAATATTTTTAATTAATATTAAGCTCGTATCTTTTTCGTTTTTTTTAGACAAAAATCCTACATTTAAGAACTCCTATATTTTCTAACTATTGTAATACAAAATGAATCTTCAAATAGAGAACGATTCATAAGAGTTTGTTGGAGATTTAAACCCTTTAAAACCAACGATTTTTGCGAAAATGAATTGATTTTAGGATGAAATGTTGCGTATTTTTGAAGAAGCTGGCTTTAGCTCTTGCTTACCAAAAAGGTGAAATTATAGTCAAAATCAAAGATTTGCAGCTAGAAATTAAATCTCCAAAAAATTCTAACTACCATAAGTTAGCAGTTCATTCATAACTTAAGCACCCAATAAATTTTTTTTCATGCAAGACCACACTGTTTATATCTTTTTTTCTGAAGCAAATTCAATTGAAGCGAATCAAATTGCTAAAGATTTAAGGCAGACCAATATCAATTGTATTGTTAATAAAACAACTGCTGAAAAAGTTGAACAATTAACCCAAGACAAAGGGGCAACAGGACTTCTTTTAGTTAGTGATAATTATTTAAAGTCGATAGAAAAAACAAGCCATTTAGATCAAATATTAGACAAAAGCT
Source organism: uncultured Aureispira sp. (assembly GCA_902727865.1). Taxonomy (GTDB): domain Bacteria; phylum Bacteroidota; class Bacteroidia; order Chitinophagales; family Saprospiraceae; genus Aureispira. Next base: position 4,049 of record CACVAQ010000298.1, read on the forward strand.
TAAGTGCTCAGTTGATTCCTGTTATTACACACGGACGTCGTTTAAAAGTTGGAACGTCAGATATGGAAGTCTATCCGACTAAAATACAGACCTTGAATAATGTCATGTATTATAGAGATTTTTGGTATGAAGAATGGATTTCGCTTCGTAAAAAATCTAAAAAAGCAGCAGCAATAGAGCAAGAGGCACTAAATGAACAAAAAGAGATTGCTAAAAAAATGTCTGTAGGGAGTATTTCCAACTATATCCGAAAAATCAATAGTTCTGATCCTGTTGAGTGGGATGAGTTTTGTGCAGATGGCTATCAAATGCTTTTTGACCATGCAGAATTGGGCGCTTCTTCTGTTGCAGAAACAGTTGGTACTGATGCAGATTCGGAAGAAATTCCTGTGATTGAAATTCCAGTCGTAGAAGAACCTCTTGTAGAAGAACCTGTTG
>CACVAQ010000299.1 GCA_902727865.1 uncultured Aureispira sp.
GAAATATATACAAAACAACAGACATGCGTTTATTTATTTTGATAGCAGGAGTAGCCTTATTTTTGGGGAGTTGTACCACGAACTATGAAGTAACCGATCTATATGGCAAGTGGATGGGGGAGAAGATGGGATTTACGTTTAACGAAGATGGATCTTGTGAAATTTTTATGAATGGAGCAAAAGATTCTAGAAAAACGGAATGGAGAGCTGCCATGGGAAATACCTTGGAATTTACATCTAATGGTAAAGTGATTTTGTCAAACGTGACGGTCAAAAGTGCCACAAAGGATGTTCTGACCATTGAAATGCGCCCTTTGTTGACCAAAAGAGAGGTCTCTACAGTTATTCATGTTATGAAACGAGTAGAATAGTTTAGGAAATCAATGAATAAAAAGACATTTTTTACCAAAAAACTATTGGAGTGGTACCACCCCGATGAACGTCCTCTACCTTGGAAGGCGATTAAGAACCCTTATTTTATTTGGCTGTCTGAAATTATTTTACAGCAAACTAGGGTTCAACAAGGCTTACCTTATTACAATAAATTTACCCAAAAATATCCTAGCATAACTGATTTAGCCAATGCTCCTGAAGATGATGTATTCAAACTTTGGGAAGGCTTGGGCTACTATTCTCGTGCAAGAAATTTGCATTTTGCAGCTCAAACGGTCGCCAATACGCATCAAGGCGTTTTTCCAACAACTTATGCGGATATACGTGCTCTAAAAGGAGTCGGAGACTATACTGCGGCAGCGATTGCTTCTTTTGCCTATGGTTTGCCTTATGCGGTTGTGGATGGGAATGTGTATCGGGTGCTCGCTCGATATTTTGGCATCAAGACTCCTATAGATAGTACGGTTGGCAAGAAAGAATTTAGCGTACTGGCAGATGAATTATTAGCTCGGAAGCAACCCGCATTGTACAATCAGGCCATTATGGATTTTGGGGCCACACATTGTACGCCCAAAACGCCTAATTGCTCGACCTGTTTGCATCAAAAGCATTGTGTCGCCTTTCAGACAGATCAAGTAGGGGAGCTGCCTGTGAAATCAAAAAAAATAAAAAAGAAAGATCGTTTTTTCTATTATCTTGTTTTGAATAAAGGAACGGAGGTGTACATACGGAAACGAAGGGGGAAAGATATTTGGGCTAGCTTGTATGAGTTTCCATTAATAGAGTTGGATAAACAGGTAGAAGGCTTTTTTTTGATGGAGGCTTTAGAGGCTTCTTCAGCATGGAAGGCTTTATTTGAGAATCAGCCAGTTGTTGTGAAATTAGTTTCAAGGAAGTATAAACAGACCTTATCACATCAAAAAATTAATGCGCTCTTCCTAGAAATAGAAATAAAACCTTCTTTTTTTGATGAAAAAAATAATATGATAGCAATAGATCGGAAAAAAATTAAGAACTTTGCTTTCCCGAAGATTATTAGTAATTATTTGGAGGATAAAAAAGACTGATTTTTTACGATTTGAACTTCTTGAATAAAAAAAACAAAAAAAAATAATTTTTCTATTAGATATATCTAATAAAAGGAATAAAGCAATTGAAGTGCTTTTTTTTTTGCAGTAAAAGGCAACAAAAAAAAATAATCTCCCGTTGAATATGGACGACATTGAGATCGGAAAATGCTAAAAACTTTGACGTTCTGATAGTCCAAAACTTAAATTTTTTTTGTACATTTAAACAAGATTCATTAATCTATTAACATTTTTATTACATGGTAAATAAAGTTACCTTGATCGGTCGATTGGGGAAAGATCCAGAAGTTCGTACTTTAGAAACAGGAACGAACATTGCTAAATTATCTTTGGCAACAGATGAGTCTTACAAAGACAAAAATGGCGAGTGGCAAACCCTTACGGAATGGCATAACGTTATTATGTGGAGAGATATGGCCGAACGTGCTGAGAAAATGCTGAAAAAAGGCTACTTAGTGTATATTGAAGGTAAATTGACCAATCGCTCTTGGGAAGATGAGCACGGGAATAAGAAATACATTACAGAAATTCGTGCCAACACTTTTAGATTGTTGCGCAGCGAAATGAATGGCGATAAAAAGAATGGTCAGGCATCCACAGCGAAACAAAAAGCTGCTGCGCCAGACGATTTACCGTTCTAAATAAGACAGACAAATATATCAGAAACCAAAGCATCAAACCTTGCTTTGGTTTTTGGTTTTTTATTTAACTAACCACTTAATTTTGGAAACCGAGCCTAGTCATATATTTGATTGGTATCAATTCACTCCGATTCTTCTTACTGGGTCTTACTCAGTGCTGATTCTGAATGCCATATCTATATGCTTTTTATTAGTATGTTCTGGACTCTTGTCTGGTTCTGAGGTTGCCTTTTTCTCTTTAGGGCATCAAGATAAAGCTCAATTAATAGAGGAGCAAAGCAATATCGCCATACGTATTATCAATTTATTAGATAAGCCAAGGTATTTGCTTTCTACTATTTTGATTGCGAACAATGTGATTAACATTGCAATTATTTTAGTCTCCAGCTCTTTATTAAAACAATTACTACCGCCTAACATCAGCGAGTTGTTGTACTTGCCGATTTGGATGAATGAGCCGCTAAACTTTTTTATTAGCGTGGTGGCTGTGACGTTCTTATTGGTGCTTTTTGGCGAAGTAGCTCCTAAGGTTTATGCGAATCAAAATAGCATGAAGATTACTCGGATGATGAGTGGTCCTTTGACGGTGATGAACCGACTGTTTAAGGGGATTAGTTGGATCTTAGTGAACAGTACTCAATTTGTAGAGCAACGCCTACGAGATAATATGAATCAAAAGGCCGTTACGCAAGAAGACATTGCGAGTGCGATCGAGTTGACGGTAAAAGATAACAAGTATGCAGAACAGGATGTTGACATTCTAAAAGGTATTATTCGTTTTGGTAATACAGCCGCAGCAGAAATTATGAAGCCTAGAATGAAGGTGGTTGCGATGCCTATAGAATCTACGTTTGAGGAACTTATTGCTGTTTTTAGAGAAGAACCCTATTCTAGAATTCCTATTTATGAAGAGGATTTAGATCAAGTAAAGGGAATTATTCATGCGAAAGATTTGCTAGAATATTTGGGCCGAGAAGGGGAAGTAGATTGGCATGAATTAATTCGTCCCCCTTTGATTACACCAGAAAAAAAGAAAATTGATGACTTGTTCAGTGATTTTCAAGAGAAGCGTACGCACATGGCAATTGTGGTCGATGAGTACGGCGGAACTAGGGGAATCGTAACGATGGAAGATGTTTTGGAAGAAATTGTGGGTGAAATTCTGGATGAGTTTGACGATGTAGAAGAAAAGTTTTATAAAAAAATTGACGACTATACGTACGATTTTGATGGTAGCACGCCCATTCTTGAAATTTGCCGAGTCCTAGATTTACATCCTGACTTTTTTGATGACTTAAGAGAAGGCGCAGAAACAATTGCAGGTTTGGTCTTGGTCTTAAATGGAACGATGCCAAAGGTCAATACAACGACTATGTGTAAAGGTTGTGTCTTAAAAACATTGGCGGCTAGTGTCCGTAGAATCGAAAAAATTCGAATCGTTTTGCCCGAAACAGATAATATCGACCTGCTTTCTTCCGTTTCTGAAAAGTAAATCCAGTTGAACATCTACTTTAGACTTGTATTAGGAAACGGGATGTTTCTTTAAGCATTCGTCTACACTATATTTCGTTTCTACGTCTGTTGAGCGGACTTGAGCGCATGGAGGAAATTATATTGCTTATTCGTAATATAGGTTTTTCTTGTTCAAGATATTAATGGACGAAGTATCATCAATCTAATCTTAAAAAACATGCGTTTATTGCTTTTTTTAGTCGGACTAACCTTAACGATTGCTTGTACGGAAGATCGTATTCCAATTCCCAAACCAAGAGTCTATCCCAACGTAAATTATCCTGCCCGCAACTATGTGCAATTTGATAAGAACTATTGTGCTTTTTCTTTCAAATATCCAGATTATATGATCTTTGAAAGAGATAGTATGTTGGTGAATCAAGCGGCTAAACATCCTTGTTGGTTTACAATGAAGGTACCTAGTTTGGATGGTAGCATACATTTTACGTATACGAATATTGGAGGCGATTCGATCAACAAAAAGTTGTTTGATGTGCTGTCTGATTCTTACACGTTATCAGAAAAACACAACATAAAAGCAACGGGAAGAACGACAGAGGATTTTATAGATCGAGAACGAAATTTATATGCCATTACGTTTAATGTAGATGGCGATGTTGCCTCTCCGTACCATTTTAGATTGACAGATAGTCTAAATCATGCGGTGTGGGCTTCTTTGTATTTTAATACAAGACCCAATGCGGATTCTATGGCGCCTGTGGTGGCTTTTGTGAAAGAGGATTTAGAGAAAATGATTGAGTCTTTTGAGTGGAATGAATATTCAAAATCAACACCAATAGAAAAAGAGTAGTTTGTTGAAGTAATACTTCGTGGGATTT
>CACVAQ010000300.1 GCA_902727865.1 uncultured Aureispira sp.
TAATAAACCGCTTGCCCAGCATGAATTTCATAATCCATCACTCTAGGCCAATTACTAGGAATCAATTTTTTCTCCCAATTTTTAAAATCCGTTTGAAGAAATTTCACAACATCTGGATTTTCAGCAGCTACATTTTTTAGCTCATTCTTATCGGTTGCCAAATTATACAACACTGTACGTTGAGCCAAGTCATCTTGAATTAACTTCCAATCCCCTTTACGAATCGCTTTGTGGTATTCAGAACGCCAAAAAAGTGCTTCATGAGGTGTTTTGTTCTGATAAGCGGAATCGAGTAAATAAGGCATTAAGTTAACCCCGTCAAATTCACGGTCACTTGGTAAGTCAACTTGTGCTAAAGCCGAAGAGGTTGCAAAAATATCTAAAGCACTGATCGGTTTTTCGTAGTGCATATTTTTAGGAATTTTGCCCTTCCATTGCATCATAAAAGGAACATTAATGCCTCCTTCAAAGTTAGTGAACTTTCCTCCTTTTAGCGGACTATTATCTGCCGCTCCCGTATACGTAGCCCCACCATTATCACTGAGAAAAATAACTAAAGTATTTTCTTCTAAATCAAGCGCTTCTAATTGTTGCATAATCATCCCTACAGCATCATCTAAGGCATGAATCATCGCATAATAAATGCGTTTTTCAGGCGAAGCAATATGCTCATATTGATCGTAATATTCTTTGGTTACTTGAAAGGGCGTATGTGGCGCAGAGAAAGGCACATAGACAAAAAAGGGCTCGTCTTTGTGCGCTTTTATAAACTCGTTTGTTTCCGTTGCAATCTTAGTTGTTAAATAAGTATCGTCTTCAACAACTTGGTGATTTTTCCGAAGGGCACAATTTCCCGTTCTACCTTTTCCCCAAATATGAGGGTCCGAAAAATCGGATAATTTTTGATTGACAATCCCTTCTTTATCTTCGGGAGCATACAGACTAAAGGCTTCATAAAAGCCATAATGATAATCAAACCCTCTTTTAATCGGAATCGCTGTTTCGTTATAGCCCATATGCCATTTGCCAATTGCCGCAGTTTGATACCCTTTGGTTTTTAAAATTTCGGCTAAAGTGAATTCGGTAGGAGGCAAGCCTTGTTGCTGCATGGCTTCAAAAGTAGGCACGGCCCAATCTTCGTGTTGGGCTACTTTCCAATCTCCTGTATTCAAAAGATTAGCGTAGACAAAATACTCAATTCTATTTTTAGGGTATCGCTCATGGATATTAATTTCGAAACCAAAGCGTTGTTGATAACGCCCCGTCATAAGCCCTGCTCTTGAAGGCGCACAAATAGGAGAGGAGATATAAGCTTCTTTAAACGTGACGCCATTGGCTCCGATGGCATCTATATTTTTGGTCACAACATTTTTGCCTCCGTATCGAGAGACATCCATAAGGCTTAAATCATCGGCTAAAATGACCACAATATTGGGGAGCCGAGTAGAATCTAAATGGGGCTGTTTTTTGCTAAGATAGTCTTGACGATACTCAATTTTGCCTTTATTAAAAACAATATTATACTTTGGATTGCCCAAAGGCCAAAAACCAAAAATTAGAAAAGGAATTAGGATAAGAAGTACGAGGCCTAAACGAGTCTTAGTTTTTTTTTTCATAACAATAAGAAGTGAAGCTATTTGGACTAAAATAAGAAACCCAGCACTTTTGTACAAAAAAAAGAGGTACAAAAGTGCTGGGTTTTAATAGTAAAAGTAGATTAGTTAGACGAATTAGTATCCGAACAGCTAAATTTAGCAATCTCTAAATAATCGGGTTTCTCAGCCGCTGATTTATGGATGAAACTATTGATTATTTCTCCACTTTTAAGCAGAAAAACACCAGGCATTTGTTTCATATTTCCCAAGGGCTTTTTGGTTTCCATTCCGAATTTTAAATTAATCGCCCGAGACCAAACTTTTAGCCCATAGAGTTCTCTGAAGGTTCCTTTTTGTAATCCAAAATATTCATAAAGGGTCATGTCAGGATCAGAAATATGTTCTTCTGACTCAAGTCCATATTCTTTGAAGTATTGATCCCCATAAGATTCTTCTGCCATGTGGACAAAAACCAACTTTATGTTAAGCCGATTTAGCTCCTCTTTAATTTTGGAAAAATCATCTAAAGCCTCTCTACAAAACACGCAACCGAAATGTCTCAAAAAAACCAACATAACTGTATTTTCTTCTGCTATGGTTCTCAAGTCATTCCCTTCGTTTGTGAAAATAGCTTCCAGTACTTCTAAATCTAAGGTCATATTTTAATTGTTTTATAAATACAAGGTACTCAAAAAATATAAAACTAAAAGGCTCTTAAGTTAATTTTAACGATGTATATATTTAGGCTACTTTTGACAGGCAATTATCTGTCTCTAAAAAATGGACTATCTAAGGGTTAAAAATAGAAAAGCATTGTTCTAGAATATTTCCAGAACAATGCTTCTGCTTACAAGCAGGTTTATGAGACGACTTACGGTTACGCAAAACTCAAAACGTAGCGTTAGCATATTTCAAGGGCGAAGCTCGCACGAAGTAAGTAGATGGACATCTTATTTTTTACTGATCCTTTAGTTGACCTACTAATTATTTTTCAGTATCAACCGTCAGGGGCGTCGTAGTGGTTGGAACTTCTTTGATGTTAACCATCAATACATGCTCAACCATTGACACCTTAAGTGCTGCTTCAATTGGATTTTCAAGTATTGATTTTGGTTCCATAACGATTCCTTCATTTGAGCCATCTATCGTAAACCGCTTAATAATTTTCAAGTCATAAGCTGCCATCAAACCATTCATTTGGTCATCGCCAGTGATTTCAAACTCCCCTGACTGGAAAATTTCTGCCCAAGGAGCATCTGCTTTGTAAAGTACAACGAAATGAACCTTCTTATTGACCAAGTTAGCCAAATCGTCTAATTCAAAGGTTGTTTTTCCTTTTTCAAGCGTTACTAAATTTTTGTAGTAGTAAGATTTTGCCGCAATTTTATTGGCATTACGAGTATCCTTAATCGGAGAGTTAACTCTTACAGCAGCTATATCATTTGTGCTTGTTGTTTCATCATTAGTACTAGTACAAGAAATAACGATCAGAGATAAAAAAGAGGCAAAAAAGCTAAAAGTTAATACAGTTTTTATACGTTTCATTCTAAGTGATAATTTTTAATGCTTTACTTTTTGCATGAATAATAATTTAAAAAACCATGATTAGTAGGGTCTTAATAATGCCCCCCTGTTCCTAAGTTGTTCTAATGAACATACCGAGAAACAGGATGAAATACTCCAATAAAGCTAGTAGGAGTGTATAACTAATGACATGGACGGTTATATAAAAGGGGAGGTTGTAATCGAGAATAATGAATTAATGGAATGTTTTTTTTAGCCCCATCAATGGGCTATATGATTCTATTTATCAAAAGTAAGTTTTTTTAATAATAAAAAAGCCATTATTCATTAGAATAATGGCTTTCTCCTGATTATTTAACGGTTTGGCTAAGAACTAGTTCACGTCAGTGGAGTCCTTTGTATTTTCTTCTTCCTGAGGGACTTCTTTGATTTGTACCATCAAAACACTCTCAATTAAAGAGAATTTACGTGCTGCTTCTATTGGGTTTTCTAGACTTGTATTGGGTTTCAAAATCAATCCTTCATTATCTTCGTTAATCGTAAAATGTTGAACAATCTTCAGTTTATACGATTCCATCAAACCATTAAAAATATCACTGCCAGTTTCTTTGTATATTTCTGTACTAAAAATCTTTGCCCAAAGAGCATCGGATTCGTACAAGACAACTAGATTAATTTTTTTGCCTTCTAAGGAGGCTATTTTTTCTAAGCTCTCCTTTGGGAAACCATCTTTGAAGGTAGCTAAACTAGTATAGTAATATGCTTTAGCTGATACTTTGTTCACCACGCTACGAGTATCTACTTCGGTTGATTCTACGTCTGTTGTATCCGCATCGGCGGTTTCGGTTTCGTCGCTAGAACAAGAGACGAACATAATAGATAGAATGGTTAGAAAACTGAATTTAAGGAGATTATTTAGGACTTTCATGTAATAGATGGTTTGAGTGATTTTTCTTTAAAAACTTAGTTTAAATTAGGTGCTATTAGAGCGTAAAACTTATTCAGAATGGCGTTTTTTTTAATCGGACCATAAGTTAATACTTCGTGGGATTAGTTCACTACGTTGATGAGCGCTGCGCTTATGTTAGCTTCGCTGCTTCTCCGAGGTTTTAGTTTTTTACCAAAAAACATAAAAGCCATTTCGTATTAGTTTGATTATCAATAATTTAGTTAAAATAATGATTTGAATCTATCTTGTTGATAATCAAAGCGAAGCACTCATGCAATAAATTAATATAATTTAGCTACGCTGAGCCTTTGTTAATCCGTGCCGTCGCTACGCTTAGTTCGGGTTCTCCACGAAGTAATGTAAGTACATTACTCCGTTGAAAAATCGTATTAGTTTGATTATCAG
>CACVAQ010000301.1 GCA_902727865.1 uncultured Aureispira sp.
TAATTTTAAACACAATTTTCCCAAATTGTTTGCCTTGATCCATATAATCAAAAGCCGCAGCCCCTTCTTCTAAGATCCAAGTGCTGTCAACGACGGGAATCAATTTCGTTTGAGCAACAAAATCAAGCATTTGACCAAATTCTTTGCTATTTCCCATCGTAGAACCCAACAAAGACAATTGTTTCCAAAATACCTTTTGAGGATTTACTTTAAAACTTCCCCTTGTACCACCATAAAAAACAATTCTTCCCCCCATGTTGGCAAGATCCAAAAAGTATTTAAAGCCATCTCCACCTGCGCTATCTATAATGACATCAAACCCACCGCTTGCTTTTTCTAAAAGCGTTTTGTGCCAATTTTCTTCTTTATAATTTACCCCACCTTTTGCGCCCAAAGCAATCGCTTGATCAATTTTTTCTACCGAACTTGAAGTCACATAGACTTCAGCTCCCGCAGCAATCGCCAATTGGCAAGCCAACAAAGCCACACCACCACCAATACCAGAAATTAAAACCCGTTCGTTTTTTTGTACTTGAGCACGAGAGAACAAGGCTCTATAAGCCGTTAAACCTGCCAAAGGTAAGGCAGCTGCTTGTTCCGAAGATAAGTGGCTTGGTTTTTTATGGACTTGTTTTAGATCAACCGCAATGTATTCGGCAAAACAGCCATGCTCAGGCATTCCTAAGATTTGATAGTCTTTCGGTTGAACACTCGAAGCGTCTTCCCAGCCAATACTCGGATTGAGCACAACAGGCTGATTGAGCCAAGAAGACTCAACCCCCTCGCCTAATGCAACAATTTCTCCTGCTCCATCAGAGCCTAAGATAATTGGCGTAACCACACCAGGATACAAACCTTGTGTAATATATACATCTCGATGATTGATTGCTGCGGCATGAATTTTTACTAACACTTGCCCTTGAGTAGGAATCGGTTTGGGATTTTCTTGGCAAGAAATGGGTTCTTTAGCTGCTTGAAGTATTAAAGCTTTCATGATTCTTATTATTAAGGAATGAAAAATAAACAAGACAAGAATGTCACTTTATTTAATTTTCATTCCTAATACAAGTAAACCTCATACTGTACTGCAAATAAGAGCTAATTTCCTTTCAGACAGTAAGGCTTACTTTCGTTTGTTTGAACGTAAAATAATTTTGGTGTAAGGTAGCCACTTTCTAAAGATATTACGTTGTTCTTCTGTAAAATTATTCCCACCAATATAGATTGCATTCAACTGCTTTAAGTCGGATAATTCTTGTGGCAAGGTACTCAGTTTGTTATTTCTTATGTCTAAAACTTCTAAATTAGGCAATTTCAGAATTGCTTTGGGCAAAGACGAAAACTGATTATTACTAATATTGAGTCGCTCTATCATTTCCAAATCGCCCAAGGTCTCTGGTAAAGCTGTTAAATAATTATCCGCTACATTTACCCGTTTCAGCTGTTTCACCTCGTTGATAAATTCGGGCAACTCCTTTAAGGCATTGTTCTGAATGTTCAAACGCTCCAATTGGCTAAACAACATAATATCTTCTGACAAATGCGTCCATTCTTGCTCGTTAACATTCAGTATATGTGTTTTAGCGGCACTAGATTTTTGGGAAGCACTTGCTTTCCAAGGCTTCGCACAACTTACCCAAAATAAACTACTGATACCAAAGAGGATAAAACGATTCACAAGCAACGTAATTTAAGGTTCAAGAACACTAAAGTTGTTTAACTAAAAACACCTGTTCGTTCGATCAGAATTGGAAATTCTTTATAAATGCTAAATGGCTTACCTGTACGAAGGCGTTGTTTGAGTGGCGCCAACATATCCCGAATCCGTTTTGTCTTAATTCTTTTGTAAGAACGATGGAGTACAATCGCAAAATGAGGTTCCATCCGCATTTGAGTTCCATTGACCCAATAAACGCCTCGTTTCATGTACATAATTTCACCCAACTTATACGGTTTTCGTGTAAACTGTTCTGTACTACGCCATTTTAATAATTTACCAATCACCAAAGCATAATCATACTCAACATTATAACTTTCAATCGCATCAGAGTTGCTTTTTTTCTTTTTATAAGGATAATCCGCCATAATTGTGACGGGCTGAATGACCATATAAGGCTTCCCAAGCATATACTTATAATCCCGTTTAAGTTGCTCGTCCAACTCACTTTTGGTATATCGTTTTACATTTCGATGATCTTCTTTAGAACTTTTTGTAACATCTAACTTCGCCTTTCTTTTTTCTTTCTTATACGGTAGAATAGGTTCTGGTTTACCAGAGACCGCACCTAGTATTTCACCAAAAAGCCCGCCCCCATCATCATCATCGTCGTCATCATCATCATTCCCAAAAAAGGAAGCTAAATCAGTGGTATCCTTGTTATCGGTTCCGCTTGGTTCCTCTGCAAAAAAAGAGGCCAAATCGTTCTCCTCTTCCTTATTATCGTCGTCGTCTCCATCAAAGAAAGAAGCCAAATCAGCATCGTCCTCCGTGTCGTTGTCGTCTGCAAAAAAAGAAGCCAAGTCGTCCGAATCATCGTCCTCCTCTGCAAAAAGAGAAGCCAAGTCATCGTCCCCATCCGTCGCATCTTCTTCAAAGAAAGAAGCTAAATCGTCTTCGTCGTTCAGTATGTCATCTAAATCGTTTGCCATTGTATATTTTTTAGCCTAGGCATATCTTCCAAAATTATTGTTCTTACTCTACAATTTAAGCATAAAAACTGAGTAAAACAAGTAGCCTTTATAGATTTATAAGAAAGAGTAAGCGTAGTTTATTTCTTCCGCCATTTTGCCCACCAAGGAAGTTGATTTTGTTTTAGTTGATAATACGGGACATTTTCAGCTCCAAAGCTTTCGTAAAAGCGAGCAATTCCAGGCACAGCAGAGCCTTCAAAATCAATGTATTTAACCCCTTCTGCCTCTCGTTTTATGGTCGCATCCAATAAATACGGCATCGCCCCAATATCTTTACCAGTGGCAGTACTCACATTGAGCAAATTAATAATTGCTCGCCCATCAAACATAAAAAAGATGGCAGCACACAATTGTTTTTCGGTATTATAGGCAGCCGTAATAACGCCTTTTCCTCGATGCAAACAATTCCAAATAATTCGATGTGCCGTATGATACAAGGCTTCTGGGTGCTGGATTCCCTTGGCTAATTGTGCTTTTTTGACTTCCTCTACAAACGTTTCTGGTTTTAAATTCCCCGTCAAATACAAGCCCTCTTTTAATGCTTTTTTGAGGTTGCGCTTCACATTTTTAGAATAGTTGTTGTATAATTCATCATAGGGTTTATTGAGGTCCAAGTGATAATTTTTCTTCTCAACCACATCGTATTCTTTCAACTTCAACGCATTCCGATTCCCATCATTCAAACTAAGGTCCCAGTACTTAAACTCTTTGGGAATTGCTTCCAAGAATTGATTAATCCGCTCTTTAGAACGCACATTCACAGTAAACAAGCCCAGTTGTTGACACAAAAATGGTTGATACAATTGTTTTAGTTTAAACAATTTATCGTTCCAAATCAAGGGAAAAACAGATTGATAATCGCCTTCTACCAAGCCCATCCAATCGTTGGTTACATTGTCCAAATACCACGTATAGCCGTAAATTTTGCTATTGGCAGCATAGTGTACACAACCATTCCATTTGGCCGCTTCAATCTCTTCTCTTTTTAATAGTCTTATTTCCATCTTTTAATCTCCTGGTTTACTCCCTTCAACAATAACAAAACCAATAGGTTCATTGTTTTGAACAATGCTTCTTTGGGCGAAAATAAAAACTCCTCACTAGAATGAAGCAATCGCCCGCCATAATTTTAAGCTTATTTGTAATAAGCAATTTCTTTTAATGCGAATCAAGAGCTAAAAGCGCATTCATTTAAATAATGAAGCTGCTCTTTGAATATCCGTATGCTCAATGAGCCAACCAAAAAAGATTCAATAGGTTGTCGAACTTTTGAAACAGCTCTAGAATAAAGAGCATCAGCTGCTTTTTGTCCTTGTTTATCTTGTAATTGTTGCCCTTTTTTATAAGTAAGTAGGTGGACAAAACTAACTATAACAATAAAAATTATTAACTTAGCGGTATGAGTCGCAACAAAAAATATATAAAAGAATTAACCAATGAACAAACAAGTTTATTGGAAAACGGATACAAAACAGGACAAAGCCATTTAACAAGAAGAAAGTGCCAAGCCATTTTACTAAGCTATTCTGGCAAATCAGTAGACGAATTGGCCCTTCTCTTTGGTGTTACAAAGCAATCCGTCTATAACTGGTATAAAGCATGGGAATCCGAAGGAATAAAAGGGCTAGAATTAAAAGCTGGTCGAGGTCGAAAACCAAAACTACAGGATGAAAACCTTGATCAAATGAAAAGGATAAAGGCTTTAGTTGAGAATCATCCTCAGAATTTAAAAACTGTCGTAAACAAAATCAGTGAAGAGTTTGGAATCGAAGTAAG
>CACVAQ010000302.1 GCA_902727865.1 uncultured Aureispira sp.
TTTAATATAACACTCCGTTTATTTTTTAATTTTAGCACTAGGATCTATTTATAACTCTAAGTTCTACCTGCACGAATGAAAAAAATCTGGTTCTGTTTTGTCACAAAAAATAATCAAACAATCGCTTCAAAGCTTGTAGCGTCTATTGAGAACCAGCTCTTAAAATTTAAGATCCCTCATGTAAATCTCTTAATTATTGACAAGTCTACGGTTTCTGATCCCGTTTCTATCCGAAAAGAACTTTTTGATAAAACGATTTACTATTCCTTTGCGGAACTACAAAAACTCGAAGACAAATACGCTTCTTTATACACCAATATAAACTATGATGTCCGTCGAGACAGCATACAAAGAGCTCGCTTACAACTGTACATTGCCTCTTTAGAGCATTCGAAGGAATTTGAGCAGTCCATCATTTGGCAATTAGATGATGATATGATTTTTGGAGAAACTACCTTTACGTCAAATGGGTTGGAGTTTAAGTTTGATAGAAATTATTGCCAGATCATCAGAGATTTCCATACGCTCCATCCTAAAATAGATGCTGCAATAGGGTATTGTTCTTATGTCCCTCCATTGCCCCAATATTTATATCTCCGTAAGCAACTAGAGGAAATTCTTTCGACAGAAGAGCCTATAAACTTTGGTTTTCAACATGAAGATTGGAATTACCATGACTTGTATAATACAGCATCGAAGCCTCGTTTTTTTCCTAAAAGAAACGCCAAATTAGACGAAACGAGTCTATTGGATGTTTTCCGAGGGAAACCAATGCACCCAATACTCACCATAGACGAATCGCCTTTGCTGTCCGAACCTCAGGATAGTTATTTACGTGGTGGGAATTTTATTATTTTTAATTCCAAAGCCCTAACAAGCGTTCCCCACCTTGCTTTTTCTTTTCAAGATTTTATCGGAAGAAGAAGCGACATGCTCCATATTTGGATGTTAAGGCAACAAGGATTTAATATAAAATCTATAGATTTATCCCTCATTCATAATAGAGACTTTAAAGAAATTTCATTTCCTAGAATGCATAAAGCGTATTTTGAGGATTTACTTGGAGCAATTGCCTTCCGATATCTTGCCTTTGGCAAACAGGAAGCCGTCCAAAGATATGCCCTTCATAAAACCCATCTTAAGGATTTGTATGCTCTATCTATACAACTAAATTCGGTTTACCATCAAGCCTATCTTCAGGAGTTTCAGAATGTATTGGCTACTGCTTTGTTAAAAATAGAGTCTTTTGATTGGGCCGAAATAGAAACAGGCTTGAAGCATTTAAAATCTAAAACGTCCTCCTATTCACCACTAAAAGGAACCCGCAATGATTAAACAAGTATCTGTAATTGGGCCGAACAAATCTGCTTGTACCGACGAAATTTATTCCTTAGGGATACAACTTGGGCAGGCATTAGCTCAGAGAGATTTGACCATTATTACTGGAGGAATGGAAGGTTTCATGGAAGCGGTATTTAAAGGTGCCCATCGTTATGAAAATTACCGAAAGGGATCAACTATTGGTATTCTTCCTTTCTTAGAAAAAGAACGCGCCAACCCATATTGTGATGTAATCATTCCTTCGGGTATTGGCTTTGCCCGAAATCAATTGGTCGTTAGTGCTGGAGACCTCCTTATTGCTGTTGGAGGTGGAGCAGGAACGTTGTCAGAAATAGCTTTTGCTTGGCAATTCAACAAAAGAGTGATTTGTTATAAAGGTTTGGGAGGATGGAGCGAAAAATTGGCAGGCTTAGACCTAGACAACAGAAAATCTAATTTACTACTAGAGGCTAATTCTATTCCTGCGATTCTAAATATACTAGATAATGAACGCTAAAGTTTTAATGTTTCATAGAGTTTTACCCAAATCCAAATTTGGCGGCATCAATGCCTATAAAGACAGGGGAACGCTTATCAGCGAGTCTTTTTTTGAGTCTATTATCAAAAAAATTATAACTTCAAAAAAAAGGGTCTTGACCTTATTAGACTATCATATTCTGCAAGAAAAAAACGAAATCAACTCCAATGACCTTGTTTTGACCTTTGACGATGGCTACAAAGATAACTTTGAGTATGTCCTTCCGATTCTTGAGAAATACCATCTAAAGGCGACTTTCTATCCAACGCTTAAATATTGTTTTGAAGGCAACTCTAGTCCACTGGATGCCTATTATTCTATTGGAGACCAACTTGCTCTAGACTTGGAACAAAGGCAAGACTGGATCACAGGCGAACAGAAAAAACACTTTTTGTCCTTAAACTATGCGGGACAAAAAGAATTCAACCACTTTCTTTCTAAAAAACACCGTAAAACGCCTACAAACAAGGCACTTTATATGTCTGTTGAGCAGCTTAAGCAGCTCCTTTCATTGGGACACGAGATTGGCGCACATAGTTATCATCATCCCATTTTGACACAAATGAGTCCAGAGGATTTAATGGAGGAGTTAGCTCGTACCGCTAATTGTTTGGATCTGCTAGGGCTGCCAAGGGATCGAACATTTGCCTATCCTGATGGCGTGTATTCCGAACCAATCATCTCCAAACTAAAACAGGAAGGTTACTTGTCTGCTTGCACGGTTGAGGCGAAGCCTGTTCACAGCTATCAACCTTTTAAAATTCCAAGATTATTTATTCATCCTGATTATGATCTTACAGCAATATGAACCCTATATTTTCTAAAGCAAAAGACGTGGCAAAAGCAAGATTTGAACGAAGCCTAAAAGAAGTTGAAGCCCAAAAGCAACAAACCTTTGTCCCTAGCCCCTTCTCGGTCCAAACCATAGGAGACAAGAACATAGATTTTTCCATCATTTTTTCTACGTCTAATGGTGTCTTTATACTCGACCCTAAAAACGGCATTCAGCAGCAAATACTTGAAGGGAAATATTATGGCATTACAAAGCAACATTCACTTTGGTTTTTTAGTCGTTCTAATAATCAAGGGGATCGAGATCACACCAAAAATGACCGCATCTCAGATATTTCCACTGCAAAAATCACCAACGATCAAGTCGAAGATTATCGCCTTAAACTATTTGGCATTCCTGGGGAAGTGCATCAAATAGATATTTTTGAGGACCAATTAATATTCCCCCATTCGGGCTATAATCAAATACTCAGCATGGAGACAGCAGCGCTTCTAAAGGCAGAACAGCCCCTTTGGTTTGACGCCTATCGGTCCATTCCATTATCCATAAAAGCCCCCAGCCACCTAAATTCCATTTACATTAATAAAGAAAAAATATACCTTATCGCACATAATTACACCATGAGAACGGGGAGATTAAGTGATTTAATTGTCTACGATAAAAACACTTCAGACGTACAAATAAAAGCTCTAAAGGCGCATTCGGCTCATAATATCTGTGTACTCCAAGGAGACCTTTATTATTGTGACAGCAACAACAAAAAATTATTCAAAAACGAAACGGTTTACTTTGAGGGAGATAAGCTATTGAGGGGACTTTCTATCAATGATAAATATATCTTTGTTGGCGGAAGTGATATTTGTTTTGACAACTATAAACGGTTTTCTAATAGCCCTTCCATATACCTCTTAGATCGTTTTACAGGAAAGCATATCAGTACATTCATCCTTCCAGATCTTGGCGATTTGTACGAAATAAGACAATTTAAGGCGATTGATTATGCGATGTCTACACACTAAAAAACAAAAACACGATGGTTTATATTACAAGCATAGGACCAGGAGGATCAAGCGATTATTTGTCTGTAAAAGCGTATCAAATTTTACAAAATATTGAGGTCGCTATTTATGCAGGTACAATGATTGGAGATGCTATAAAAAAAATAATTCCAGGTAAATTGTATGTTCAGAATGACTTCACGAATGAGTCTCTAAGAGATTTAATCAAAGAAGCCCACCAAAAAGGGCAATCTATAGCATGGATGGAACCAGGCGATGTTTCTTTCTATTCGGGAGAGCCTGGAATTTTTGACTCTTTGACTGGAAATATCCAATGGTTAAGAGAAGAAAACATTCCTTTTGAGCTCATTCCTGGCATCAGTAGTTGGACGGTTATTTGCAACCAACTTGGCATTGAAAATGTATTAGATGGCGTGACGCAAACGATCGTTGTGAATGCTCCTATAAAGTCACCCAAAGCGAACCTAAAAGAACTGGCCTCCTTGGGGGCTTCTCTAGTTTTTTTCATGGGCATCAATACAATAGAAGCCATTATTAAGAATGTGTCCATTTATTACCCTCCTCAGACTACTATAATAATCGCTGACCGAATCAGTTGGGAGGATCAAAAAATCATTAAGAGTACGCTAGAAAACATTATCGAGGTGTTAAAAACGGAACACGTTTCTAGGCAAAGTCTCATTTTAATAGGAAAAGTATATGAAACAGCTAATATCAACGAATAACTACGAAGAATACAAACGCAAACAATGGAAATCTGTTGACCGAATAT
>CACVAQ010000303.1 GCA_902727865.1 uncultured Aureispira sp.
TCCACGAAGTAATGTATATGGAACGGTTAAAAAATAACATTTATAAAAACTAGCATTTCAATTTATTAAAAAACATGGCCTGTTTTTAATGCTTGAATAGCTTTATCACGAAACGAAGTTCTTACAATAATTTTGTCTCAAAAATTAAAAGAGAAAAAATGATTCTAAAAAAAATTATATTACCCTGTTTATTTTTGTTGGTTACCTTTCAAGACGGATTCTCCCAAGGTCAAGTTTCTCAATACCTACATCAAATACTCAGTGTTGACGAAGACGAAGACAATCGTCCTTCCTCTATTTATATCAAGTTGCATACCTCAAGGGTCGAAGTTCATCAAATGAAGGGAACTCGTATGATGGTTACAGGAAAAGTTTTATTGGGGGTTCCTAATGTTTTTTTCTTGGATGCTTTGATTGAAAAAGGGCGTTATAAATTATTTTTATCCTCTGATGGCTCTAACGGTTTACGCTTAGAAGATAAATATAGACAAGCCATGATTTTGAAAGAAGGTAAATGTAAGGAAGAAGTCTCTTATGTTATTTATGTGCCTGAAACCGTTACTTCAGCTGCCTTTGAAAACACCAGCACAGGTAAAACAAGTGCTATTTCAATCAAAAAAAGGGAACAACCATTGGTGGCTGCTCCAGCTCCTGTCGATGAAGGCCCTCAGGTGTTTATAAAAGAAAAATAAGCCTTCTGTACAAAAAAAAAGGGAAAATCACTCCATGAGTAATTTTCCTTTTTTTTTGTTAAAATGGAGTACAGCACAACTTTTCCCTACACATAGATCTAACAATCGAGCGACAAGCAAGGATAAAAAAACGGCTAGAAATCCGACCCAATAGACAGATACAGAATAGGATCTTGTACCTGGCCTGTTTCTACGCCCCAAGCATAATCTAAGCGAAAATAGTGCCCCAACAAAACCGTTCTTATTCCAAATCCATAGCCAAATAAAATAGGTCGTCTGAAATAATTAACCGTAACTTTTACGGGTGAAATTGATCCAGGCCCATTGTTATCGATCACCGTTGTGTTTAAAGGATTGCTGGTCGAAAATGGCGAAGCGCCTTGCCATGCCGTTCCTATATCCATAAATGCCACCAACTGTAAACTTCTTAGCATTGCATTTCTAGGAGGGTTTCTAGACATATAATCTATAATTGGCATTCTCATTTCGACATTTCCCAAAGCATAGGAACTACCGTTTCGGGCATTATTATTAAAACCTCTCATATTTGCTCCCAAAGTTTGCAAGCCGTAATTACTAGCATCGGGCAAACTCACGGAAGTACTTGTGGTTGGAAACATCCAATTCTCAACACCTCCCAAAGAGTATAAGATTTTTTCTTGCCCAAATGAGCTGGCTGCGGCCAAACGAAACGCAAAGATTGTTTTGTCGTCAAAAGTCAAATAATGCCTAGCATCAAAGCCTATTGCAGTAGTCAAGCCGCCTTCAAAGCCTACCTTAAATGCATCTTCTGTTTCTACAGAAAATGGTTTGTACAAATCTAAATAGCCCTTAAATTTAGTTCCTTTTCGAGCATTCAAATGCAATTCCATGGTATTATCAAAAACATATTCTAACCGAAACCCTAGCCTATTCTCATAATAAGTAGGGACTTGCAAGCTGTTTAATTCTTCTGCTAGAATGGCTACTTTATCTAGTTGTAAACTAAGCGTCCCTCGAATACTTTGAAACTTTGTCAAAGGGTATTTTAGCTCCGTTTGTAACAAATGCTTCACCGTACGCCCTCGCACTTCTATCGACGTATTTGTAACGGTATCAATAACGACATAATTAAGAATGCGTCCTCTTCTATAAAAAGAATACCGCTGATCAATTAAGCCTTTTTTATTCTCCACATTAACAAAATATTCCATTCCGTTAAAATCAAACGGCACCCGAAGCCCCAGTTCCAAATAGAAGTTCTCAAAAACATCTACAAAGCCTGTTTTGAGGGCAAAGCTCAAGGGTTGAAATTGATAATAGCCCCCCAAATACATATCCATTCCATTATAAAATGGGGTATTATCCATCTGAAACGTTATCTTATCTACTTTGAATAAGCTTTTATATTTATTGGCATGCGTTTCATTCCAAGCCACTACTTTTGTTTCTGGATCGCTTAAAACTTTTTTTACTTTTTTCTTATTGTTTTCAGTAGCCCTAATATTTTCGCCATCTTCAATCAAAACCGTAGGGCGTACGTTTTGGTCTTCCTCCGTTTCTACACTCGGTTCTTTAACATCTTCAAATTCGCTTTGAAATTCGTAATTATCAATATCAATTTTCCCTGTATCAACAGGCGGAGTTGTATCGTTTGTAATGGGGGTCGGCTCTTCTAGATCTAATTCCTTAGGCAAAAACACAGAATTTGTATTCTTTTTTGGCATTTTCGTTGACTTCTTAAATGCCTCCGTGCTTTTTTCGCCTTTAGACCAACCATTCATTTTCTCTAACAAACGACGATAGACCGTCTTTTTCACCGTTTCCATAGCACGTGCGGGCTTCGCATCTCGCATAAAAACTTGATACGCTCCATCTCTATAAATCAAATCCAAGATTTTGTTTGAACTACCGTCATGTTCCAAGATATTTCGGCTGTAATCGGTATTCGCATGTCCGACACCTGTCAAAGTGTAAACAGGTCGAACATAAGTACTATCTACTGGCAAATGACTGTAAATTGAATCTAAAGCAACGGTCAGTTGCCTTCCATCTTCCAAAATCAAGACCCGCTCTCTACGCAATAACACAGTATCAATCGCTGCTACATAACGGTTATAAAACCCATTTTCATCACTCAAATAGGTAAAGTGATCGCCTTTCCCCATCGCAATAGGATGTGTTTCATTGGCTAATGGGGTGCGTGTTAATTGTATTAATTGCTTAGATTTTGTTTCTAAATTATAAAAATACAAATCAAAGTTACTGGGTGGCAATTCATTTGTAAACCGCATTGAATTAATACTAGGCGTGGTTCGGTTGGAAGAAAATACAATTCCTTTTTGACCTCTCAAAGTGATAATTGCTAAGTCTTTTTCATCCCAAAAGTCATTGGTAATCGCTTTCGGTGCTCCTCCACTATAACGGTACAAGTCAGAGTGTCCGTCTTGAATCCCCACAAAAACTAAGGTAGAACTACTCAAAACATCAAAATTAGTAATGCGCTCAACGCCTTCTATGACTCGATCCTTTACCAATTTTTTATCAATAGGCTGGTATCTAATTTTTACCTTATCTCTTTTTTCATGTATAATAATGACTTTATCACTGGTTTTTGTCCAAGCAATTAAAGGATAATTCGATTCATAATCGCCTGAATAATCTCGTTCGCCCTGCTTGTACAGCACGGTTTGTACTTCTGTCTCTACATCATAAACAATAACTTTTCTGACGCCTTGATTGTGTTCGGTATAAGCGATGTGCTTCCCGTTCGGGCTCATTTTAAAATTTTTGACCAGCGCTTTTTTCGGAATACTTAGGTCCACTTGCCCTTTGTTTGGAAAACGACGTTGTTTGTTATCGGTGTTGTACCGTTTGCTGTAATAATTGAACCAATCGGCTCCAACTACTTGATAGTAAGTTTTTCCAAACACATACAAAAATCCATTTTCTACACTTCTGTTAATTCGAGTCAAATACAACAAATTAGAAACCGTTGATTTGCTATGTTCTTGCGTAACAAAATGAAAGAGAGACTGCCCAGCCAACAAAGGCTCTTTCTCCGCCAGCTCTACAAAATTTTCATATTGACCACTCAACAAAACATCTCGCAGCTTATTGTCCATCTCAGTACTCCAATCCTCCGCAGCATGGGCAATTGCTCCTTTGACAAACCATTGAGGAAGATTCATCAAGACAGAATTTTGTACCATCTCCTGAATATTCGTTCCAACCAATATTTTACCCAACAAAACTTCGGCTAATCCTTTTCGAATTTGTTTGCGCAAATTGGCGTGGCTGCCATTAAAATAAACCTGAATTTTAGGCGTAATAATTTTAGTCGTTCCTCCTTGATTGACACGGTATTGTTTTAGCCCAATATTACTTTGGAGATAATCACTGTAATCGCTGTGTACAATAATTTCAATCCGTTTTTTCAACTGATGTTCAAAGAGGCGAGACAACTCTATATAGTCCAACTCGATGACGGGCAAGACATATTGTGCCATTTGCTTGTCCGCTTCAGCATACGATATTTGAAAATTGGTCGATTCATATCGAAACCACTTCTTCTGTTCGTATTGAAGCTTATTTTGTCCAAAATCGGTACTCACAACTTGACTTTTTGCGGTTGACAAAAAGAGCGTGGAGCACAATAAAGCCTGGAGCCCTTGAATAAGGTATTTGCGTTTTTGATGAATCATAGTTATAAATCGAGCCATTCATTAGATTTTAGATTCATAGGGTACAAGGAA
>CACVAQ010000304.1 GCA_902727865.1 uncultured Aureispira sp.
TGTACTCATATTTAAAAAAGACGCAATTCTAAACAACTTCATAGTTCTCAACAGACGATTAACAATCCGTTAAGAAAATTTAATGATAGAAGACAATGACAAAAAATAAATCTTTTGAGTTTAGTGCATTGCCTCATTCCCAAAAGATTCGGAATACTTCAGATTTAGCAGTTCCCGAAACGCTTTATTTTACAACAAAAGAAGAGTTTGACGAAGCCGTAGGACAAGATTTTATTGATTATGCTAATAAAATAACAGAAGGAGGGCAAAAGTTTTTAGTTGGTTTGGCACATGGTCAATCTCCAGCAGGAGCGTACGAATACATCTTAGAACATTATCACAAAATAAGACGATCTTCGCTCATTCGATTTACATTTACCAATTCTAGACTAAAACGTCAACGGGGTTTGGAAGGTGTAATAGATGCCCGTGCCTTGTTGACAAAAATGCTACGCAAAGGTTTGATTACAAAGGATCAAATCTTGGGAAGAGGCTTGAATAGAGATGATATAGAAGAATACACGCAAGGGTTTAATGATAAACTAAAAAGCTATTTAGAGGAGCATAACAAAGCAGGTTTTGATTATGTCTTTTTAAGCTTTGATCCAACAGGACGAGTAGCAGGTATTTCTAGAAAATCAAAAGCCTTTGGTTCGGATGAACTGGTCATGATTGTAGATGATCTGGAAGAAAAAGAAATTACAGGAACGCCTAAGTTTCTGGCAAGAGCAAAACGTATTGCTTTCTTGGCAACCAAATCGGATAAGCGCCGCCCTTTAGCTTGGTTGTATTATCGTTGGGGCAAAGCCAATGAAAGCCCTAGTTTTTTGCGGCATATTAGCAATGTGGAAGAGCGAATGACGGTGTTTATTGATGACCAAGCTTTGACTTGGCCTCAAACTAAAATTGTGCGTCAAACGGCTTATGGCGACAGTACGATTCGATTAGATTTTGCCAAACCTTATGATGAAAATGCCGCAGAAAAACTACCGATTGTACTATTGATTCACGGTTTTTTGGGCTTAAATTCTTTTGATGGCGTATTGGCAGCCATGCCGACACATCAATGTATTGGTGCGGCCATGCATTATGGTTCTATTCCCTACGATTTACCTCCCAAACTGTATTCGGATCATGTTGTAAAAAACATCAATGAAGTCGTTACTTACTTTGGAGAAAAAGGACATTCGGTCTATATCTTTGACCATTCAATGGGCAATACCTATTTTATGTTAATGGATAGAGATTACAAAAGTTTGCCAGGGATTCAAAAATATTTGTGCGGTAGAATTGGAGCCAATCCATTTTTTGCGGAGCACGCCAAGCATGCTTTTTTAGGTTTTCTGGACAACGTTTTGTTGCCTGCGGTTTCGTTTCGCAAAAGTACAGGCGGAAAAGCAATGCTGATGAGTTTGCGTCGTTTGGTGCCCTTTGATACTCGAAGAGGCGTTCGACGTAGAGGGATCAAATTGACCGATTGGTTGATTCGAAAAGATTCTTCCATACGAGAACGTCTTTGGCAAGCTTCCAAAGAGCGCATCTTGTATATTATGACGAATCTAGAGTCTGTACCACATTTGGATCGAATACCAATAGAACGAGCTTTGAATCGTTTGCCTGCGAAAGTATTTGCGATACAGGTACATGCTGCTTTGTTGGAATCAAAATCGCACGACAAACAGACTTCAATGGAGAATATGGCAAAATATAATGTGCCTATTCTTATCCTAAAAAGTGAAAAAGATGCGATTGCAAAATTTTCTCCTCGATTACATCGAACACCGAATGTAACGGTCGTTGATATAACGGATAAAAAAGAAAGTGATTTGTTTAGAGAACACCTTTATCATATGGTGAATCCAGAAAAATCGGCTAGAATTATTGTGGATTTTGTGGAAGGAGTGGAAGCGCAACGCAAGGAAGTTTAAGTTTCTGAATAACGTTTTTGAATAGAAAAATGCTGAATTAAATTATCTTTATATAGAAAAAGCTCTTGTTAACGGAAGTTAAACAAGAGCTTTTTTCTATTTTATACGTTTCTATGACCAGTATTGATCTATAAAGGCGTTTAGAGCTTACTTAAAAGCATTCAAACCCGTTACGTCCATACCCGTAATTAACAAGTGAATATCATGCGTTCCTTCATAGGTTAGCACCGTTTCCAAGTTCATCATGTGACGCATACAAGGATACTCGTTCGTGATCCCCATTCCACCATGAATTTGGCGAGCTTCACGAGCAATCTCCAAAGCCATGTGTACATTATTACGTTTCGCCATAGACACTTGAGCAGGCGTTACTTTTCCAGCATCAAACAAAGTACCTAATCTCCAAGCCAACAATTGTGCTTTTGTGATTTCAGTAATCATTTCTGCTAATTTCTTTTGTGTTAATTGGAATCCAGCGATTGGCTTCCCAAATTGCTCCCGCTCCAAGGAATAACGCAAGGCAGAATCATAACAATCTAGTCCAGCACCGATCGCACCCCAGGCAATACCATAACGTGCTTTTGTCAAACAAGATAAAGGACCTTTTAGCCCTTTGATGTTTGGTAATAATTGTGATTTATGGATGCGAGCATCTTCAAATACGAGTTCGCCAGTAATAGAGGCACGCAAAGATAATTTTCCTTCAATTTTTGGGGCAGAACAACCTGGCGTATCCATGTCAACAATGATACCACGAATAATACCTTCTTCATCTTTTGCCCAAACAACAGCTACATCAGCAATAGGAGAGTTGGTGATCCACATTTTAGCACCATTCAAGATGTAATAATCACCATCTTTCTTGATGTTAGTCGTCATGGAGCTAGGATCAGAGCCAGAGTTAGGTTCTGTTAAGCCAAAGCAACCAATCATGTCACCACTAGCCAATTTTGGCAAGTATTTCTCACGATGTTCTTCGCTACCATATTTATAAATAGGGTACATGACCAAAGAACCTTGAACAGAAGCAGCAGAGCGAATCCCTGAATCTCCACGTTCTAATTCCATCATCATCAAGCCATAGGTTACTTCATCCGTACCTGCACAGCCATATTTTTCTGGAAGACTTGGCCCTAGTGCACCTAATTCACCCAAACCTTTGAGCAAGTGTCTAGGATAAATGGCACGCTCATAAGCGTCTTCTATAATTGGACTAACTTCTTTTTTTACCCACTCACGAGTGGCCATTTGAGCAATTTTTTGCTCTTCTGTTAGTAAACCATCCAAATCATAATAATCGTGGCCAGCATAACGATCGGTTTTTGCTGCTCTTTTGAATGTTGAGCTATCAACAGTTAAATCTTGCATAAAATAAATTTTCAACGGTTAAATTAGTTCTTTGGGCGGGATTGCTCTTTTATAACAAAATCCTGCATCAAATGTTGGCGCAAATTTACTAAGAATATATTAATATGTCTAAAAATGACTCAATATTCTAAGGGTGGATTGTTTTTGAGTGTAAATAAATGCGCTGAAGTACATTTTTTGAGGCTATAAGTAGAAGGCTTCTAAACAAAGGGAATACCTTTACCACCAAACCACAAAAATCTTTTGATATTTTTTTTCAGCGGTTTTTATCCAACACAGAGGGGCTCTTTTTTGTGCTAGACTGGCTTGAATTTTGGCGAGTATAGAAGGGTATGAAAACCAAGTCGGATTGTATTTGGGAGCAACGCCCCAATCTTGCTTTTCTGGAAGAAAAAATTGTGCCTTATGAAAAGCGGTATTTTGTTCAAAATCCTCCAAACGCATCCAATGCCCTTCAATACAGTTGTTGTTAATTGTTTTAAAAGAACCGAGGACCTTATTAAAAGGCAAAAACAAGGCTGCTTTAAAACTTAAGTGTTGTTGAATGCTAGATAAATCGAGCTGTAAATATTCTAAGGCTTTTTTTGTCTGTGTTTGGTCTAATAAGGGGAATTGCTTTTGGGTCAATTTGTCCATCTTTTGCTGAAAACTATCTTTGTAATTAGGCCCAATCCAAGGATCGCCAGGCGGTAGGCTTGCATTTGGAACGTACAAATAAAATTTGTACACTTGTTCTAAATGAATAACTTGTTGTGTCCGTCGTTCTTGGATTAAAAAATCTAATTCACCAATGGTCGTTTTTTCGTTAAAAACCTGAATGTTTTGAGTTAGAATCTTGTAAGGCGAATGGTTTTCTAGGTAATACGCCATGAAATGTTCTACCCGTTTGCCTAAGACCAACCGAGGTGAAATGCTGTTTTGCCAAATATTGAGTCTAGTTTCGGTTGGTAAAGCGCTCGAATGGGTTGTAAGAGGCGGGAATATGCCTTGGGAAGGAATTGCCCGAATGTCTTGCGCTTTTAAAAAACCTTCATACTGATAAGTAAATCGTTGATGAGTAGAAAGAGTTTGCATTTATTTTTTTTATTTTACTAGTACAAAAAATCAACGGAGTATTAACTACTTCAA
>CACVAQ010000305.1 GCA_902727865.1 uncultured Aureispira sp.
CAATAAATCGCCCAAGGCTTCATCCGACAAATCGCCCAACCACTGCTCCCCCAAAGACACCGACCGATCCGCCAAAGCTTTTTTGCTTTGAATCATGGCATCAATTTTTTCCTCTAGCGTTCCCTTGGTAATCAACCGATAGACTTGCACATTTTTCTTCTGACCAATCCGATACGCTCGATCCGTCGCTTGCGCCTCCACCGCAGGATTCCACCACAAATCATAATGCACCACATGATTGGCAGCCGTCAAATTTAAGCCTGTTCCAGCAGCTTTTAAAGACAAAATAAAAATCGTCTGTTGTTTATCGTTCTGAAACGCCTCGACCATTTCATCTCGTTTTGCTCTAGAACAACCACCATGCAAATACATCGGTTCCATGCCAAAACGTGCCTTAATCCAAGCCAATAGCAAGTTGCCCATTTTCCGATATTGTGTAAAAATAAGCGTCTTTTCTTGTTGATACTGAATCCGAGACAATAAGTCCATCAAAATCTGCCCTTTCCCAGACTGTTCTGGTCCCTGCCCTCCTGTATTCATATACTGATAAGGGTGATTACAAACCTGTTTCAAGCCGCCCATTAGTTTTAAAATCAAGCCTTGTCGTTTCTTTTTATCGTCTTTAAATTGCACCAAATCACGCAAGGTATCTTGTACTATTTTTTGATAAATTTCGGATTGAATCGGGCTTAATTTTGCTTCGTAATTCTGTTCAATTTTATCGGGCAAATCCTGAATAATAGACTTGTCCGACTTCAGTCGTCGCAAGATAAATGGCCCCGTTACTTTTCGAAAAGCCTCCAAACGGGTTTGATTATTCTCCTTCTCAATAGGATCGCTATACGACTCGGCAAAATCTACGATAGAGCCTAAATAATTGGGGTTTACATAATCCATAATCGACCAATATTCTGCCAAGCGATTCTCTACAGGCGTACCACTCATCGCAATATTTAAGTTTGCTTTAATCGACTTGACCGCCTCCGTTTGTGCCGTGTTCACATTCTTAATGTTCTGCGCCTCATCAATCACCGTACAATACAAATTCAGCTGATTAAAGACATTCAAATCTATCCGAGCAATTCCATAACTAGTGATAATAACATCTGCCCTTCGAGATAATTTACGCTTCGCACCATGATAGATTAGCACCTCTAACAAAGGGGCAAATTTTGCAATTTCCTTCCTCCAATTCGTCAACAAAGACGTTGGGACAATCACCAAAACCTGTTGCTCGTCCAAATAACCTTCTTCCTTAAATTTCAACAACAAACTAATGACTTGCAAGGTTTTTCCAAGCCCCATATCGTCCGCTATTAAAGAGCCCAAATTAAGCTGTGCATTTTTATACATCCAAGAATACCCTACGGCTTGATAAGGTCGTAAGGTTGCTTTTAAGGACTTGGGTGGGGCGACGATTGGATTTGCTCGAAGCTCCTCAAACAAGGCTCCTACTTCAGCACTAATCTTGGCAGGATATTCACCCAAAGATTCGCTCAAAACGGCTTGTACAATCTGATTGGCGGTCGCTATTGGAGGGCGTTCCAATTGTTGTAAAATCTTTTGCAATTCTGCCTTGTCTAAATGGATGTATTGCTCTTTGTGTTTCACCAAGCCCTGTTGCCCTTTCATTTTTTTAATAAACTCCAAGGCATCCATGATCTCATCCCCTACCACAACATTCCATTCTATCGCAAGTAATGTTTTGATGTTCATAAAGGACTTTCCCTTCGTCTTTTTTTGAGGTTTTGTACCAATGCTTATGCCCAATCTTGGGCGGGTTAATTGTTGCAATGCTTTGGGTAGAATCACCGAAATATTTAGCATTTTTAAAATCGGCAATATTTCAAAAAACACAAATTCAAATTCAGCAGCACTATAGTTGTTCGTGCGTGTTTTTTGTTGTGATAATACCTGTTCCAAATCAGGATAATAGTGCGCCAAGCGCTGCAAGGATTTTAAGACGACAAAATGATAGGTCTTAAATTGTTGTTGCTGTAGGAATTGATCTAAATTTAAAAGCGACGCATTTTTGTCGCCTCGATTTTCTACTTGTATTTGCACAAAAAAGCTGCGTTCTTCCCCTTCTTTATATGCTCGTATTTTTAAAACGGGCGCATATTGCTCTTGCCCCAAGTAAAAAGGCTGTAACCAGTTTTGAATTCCTAAAGGAACGGCTTTTTCTTCTGCGGCTTGAAAGGCAACAGGCATTCCACTAAAAAAACAGTACTCGACCTTAGCATCCAAA
Organism: uncultured Aureispira sp.; assembly: GCA_902727865.1. Taxonomy (GTDB): domain Bacteria; phylum Bacteroidota; class Bacteroidia; order Chitinophagales; family Saprospiraceae; genus Aureispira. The sequence continues at coordinate 2,249 of CACVAQ010000305.1, forward strand.
CTAGAAAACTCTGGAATTAGCTCTGTAGCCGCTTGTATAAAGTAGCCTAAAAACAAATGGCAAAGACTCAATATTTGCGTCCTTGGTTTTAAGATTTTTAAGCGTTCCTCTTCGACCAATAATAAATCAGAGGGACAGAGTTCAACCAATTGTTGCACTAAACTATCCAACTGTTTATTAATAGAATACGCAGGAATCCACTGCACAAAATAGCCCGAAGCACTTGCTAAGATTCTAGGGATAAAACTTTGTTCTTTTAACAATTTTAGACAGAAGCGATACAGCGTATGCAAGGCGATAAAAGCATCTGCATATTGAGGCAGTTCGGAGCGTTCGACCGTTTCCAAAACACCGATGCACCGCTCCAAGGCATTGTCCTTGGCAAACAAGGGTTTGTTGCCTTTTTCTTGCATGGCAAACAAATTAATTAGCTGATGATTTTCATCTATAATAAGTGCTAAATCTTTTGTTTGTTTTAACGCTTCGTGTGCGAGGCTATAGTCTTCTTTTGGGTACGTTTTTTTGTGATAATAACGGTAGGCTTTTTTTGTTTTTTGAGTCAGCTTTTTTTTCAAATCGCCTTGATAAAACAAAGTTTGAAGCTCTAGTAATTGAAGGTGTTTTTTCCAAGTATTTTTAATGCCTGAATAATCAATACTTTGGGCGATAGATAAATTACTTGCCTTAGAAACATAGGTCGTACTTAGGCTATTGGTCCAGACTTGTATAGCGGTTTCTTTGGGGCGATCTTGCTTAAATTCTTTGGTTAAGTTCAAGCCACTTAGTTCAAATAACAGCAGTGGATTTTGTTCTATTTGAGTACTTAATACAAGTAATACAGCTACTAAGTGCTTGCAAGGCTGTTTTTTTTCGGCACAAGAACAGGCCATTTTCCAAGCCTTTAAGTTTTGGGGCAATAGCCTCGCTTGGGTAGCATTTCCAAAGGTGATTACGCTTTCTGTTAGCTGCTGATTGAGTAAACTGCTTAGGCTATTTGGATTGGATTTAAAATAATTGAGCCAAGCTTCTTTTTGAATGGAAGTGAATGGAATCCACTGAATTTGTTGCTTGTACTTGGTCGCTCCAAAGCCTGCTACTCTGGCTTCGATCATCGACCTTGCATTGATATCTAAAGCAAGCACACCAGCATTTGTTGCATAAGATAGCCCTGAAGATAAGGTGTTGGATTGCACCGCTTCCAACAAGCCCTCCAACCATGCTTTGCCCCATTTCGTTTGACCATATTCCTTTTCCGTTATCATATTGCAAATATAGTACTTTTATACTTATCTCGCTTAAGAAAAAGCCTTTGTGCCTCCTACTCTACAACTGATCCGTTTTTTCTCCTCGATTACGTTCTCCTTTTTTTGTAAATGGAATTAACATTGGAACCTCTTTTTGATACCTTTCGTATGCTTTTCCTAGCTCCTTCCGAAGGTCTTTTTCTTCTAAATATTTCACAGAGATCAAGATATAAAATGTCATTATAACCGTAAACAAAAAATGCCCCATCGTCATGTAAGGCGTTGCCCAAAAAACAATTAGAAAGCCTAACATTAAAGGGTGGCGTACAAATTTGTACATATAGCTCATTTTAAATATCCCCTGGGTCGTCTTCTTATCGCTCCAATGATTATAAACCTGTTGCAAACCCGTTAATTCGAAATGATTCATCATAAACGTAGCCGCAAAAACAAGCCCCCACCCTAGTATAAACACGCTCATAATGATCCAATAAATAATGGCATTGTTCACTTCCCAAACGACCGTTTTCATAGGACACCATTGCCAGTATAATAAGATCAGAGCAAAACTAGACAATAAAACATAGGTACTCCGTTCTATCGCAGGATTCATAAAACTCGTTAACCAACTTTTGAATGATTTCCTTGCCATTAGGCTGTGTTGTACCGCAAAGGTACTTAGCAAACAAAGGTTAATAAGAAACGCTTTAATAAAGGAAAGTTCAAGGCCCGAATTGATGGTTTTAGGGACGATAAAATCACCGACAAAGCCGATCAAATAAAGTGCTGTAGCAAAAAAAAGAACGTAAGAAACAATGCTGTAGATAACAGCTATGATTTTGCCCATGATTGGAATAATTAGGAACGTATAAAAATAAATAGGTTACTTTATTTTCAAAAAATGGAGTCTAGTGATA
>CACVAQ010000306.1 GCA_902727865.1 uncultured Aureispira sp.
ATTAAGCATTCAAAATTAAGAATAGGTTGAGACACAAATTTTGGTATTGTATCGACAAGATCAATTTTCTGCGTAACATCAGGTAAGAAGAAGTTTAGTCTACTTTTTCATAATACAAAAGCTCGTTTCAACAAATTGTTGAAACGAGCTTTTTTGTTAATTCATTATCTTCAAAAAAATATGCTATTGAGCTATCTTCTAGCCCTTCTTCCAAGCTCCATTCAGAATCTCATCTAAATTAATAGACAAGCTAAAGTGATGCCCAGAACCCGCAAAATGGTAGCCTCCAAAGCCATAATCAAGTTGAAACTGTCTGATTCGAATCCCACAACCAAAAGAAAAACCAGCCAAATCGCTCACTCCTGTTGTTCCTAACTCACTCCTACGCATATGATTATAGCCTGCTGCGAGTCTAAACACTTCGGGCTTGCCTTTTTTACCAAACAACAATTCGGCATTAAAAATAAAGTGGCGAAAAATATCATCGACCACCTTGACCGCAGAATTATCGGGTTCGTCCCCCCCGTTTCCTATAAATAAAGTTTGATTGTCTTGATTGCTTGGATCATCGTATACAATTCCCCACTGTTGTAGGTTGTGCATAATGACAGAAAAACGCAAAGGGATGTACTTTAATTTATGCGCAAAACCAATTTGCAAATCAAATGGCAGTGGCTCCAAATTTCCATTACGAGCGTACGTAGAAAATTGCGTCCCCATGTTTTTAAACGCAACCGTCAAGTTAATATTTTTGGCGGTATCCGAATACATTGCCGAAGCATCAAAAGCCATTCCTGTAGAATTCGAACTCCCTAGATACGACAAAATAGTTTTAGCATTTGCTCCAACCGATAGAAACTTACTCACTTGATAGCCTGCCCCTAAGTTAATCGCATATTCGGCCGCACTTGTTTCACCAGTATAAGCTCCTGTGACATCTCTGTTTTGAAATTTTCCGTAACTGATGTATTGCAAGCCTGCATGCACCATAATAGGAACTTTCCCTTTATCAATATAATGTCCATAAGCCAAATAACCATGCGTAAGGCCGCCCATATAAACACTTTGGTTGAAAGCGACTCGACGGTGCATGGCTGGATTTAAAGCTGCGGGATTGTGATACGCTAAATTTAAATCTGCGTCTCGAACCGTTATCAAGCTACTTCCGACAGAGGTAATCCGTGCAGAATTTGGAATTCTTAAAAACTCATACGTACTGTTGCCTCCGATTTGGGCGTACGTTACTAGGCTAATAACACTTAAAATTGTAGTGAACCAATATTTCATAAACAAGCTGTTGTTTGGTCTTTTATTTGTTAATTTTAATACAAAAAAAACAACTAAAAAGTAACTAGGTAGAGGACAAAAGTTAAGCGTTCTAAATTATCATTACTCCGTTTAAAACCCGAAGGCTCAGCGTAGCTAAATCGGATCAGTTTGATTACCAATAAAATACACCTCCACTAGTCAATACACTAAAAAACTGATAATCAAAGCGAAGCACTCATGCAATAAACTAATGCAAGATGCTTTGTATATTTTTCATAGAACCCGAAGGAAGTGAACTAATCAACGGAGTATTAAAATTATTAAACAATACTTTTATCCTATACTCAGAATAAATAGACAAAGTGAAAAATTTTATCCAATAAGTAGCTCAAAATAGGAAAATAATCAGACTAATAGAATAGTTTTCCTTGACGGATTCCTAAGAAAGAGCAACTTATTACGATTTCTTGATAATGTAGAAATATTAGCGCTATAGATACGATTTATTAGGTTCTTAGATCACAACCACCATTCGGTGCTTGTCTTTCTAAAGAACGTAAAATAGCCTTATTCGCTGCCTAACATATTTGATTTCTCGGTTGTGCCATTCATTATTTCATCGCAAATACTCGTATTGGCTTTCAAATACCCTTTGCCCAGTTCCCAAATTGAACAGCAGAACCCTTCCTTGCAACGTTTCTTAGCCAGCAGTTTTCTAGTTTCTGAATCATATTCATAAATCAAACCGTCCTCCAAGCCTTCTTTGTCGCCCAATATAGAGGTATAACTACCTTTTCGAACCAGAACACCATTCGACGCATATTCTCTAAATGGACCTTGTTCCACATTATTTTTCATCGTAACACACTCCTTAAGCGTTCCATCCATATAGTAAGAACAGAGCTCGCCATCCATAACGTTTTTCTTGTAATATCCTTTTTGCTTCACCATTCCTTCTGGGTGGTAATACGTAAAAAAGCCCTCGTATTTGCCATTTTTAAGCATTAAGTTACCAGACAAAGAGCCGTCTTCATGGAAAATTTTTTCTAAGCCACTTAAAGCCCCGTGATGATACGTATGCTCCAAAGCTACATTGCCATTGTTATGATATATTTTATAATAACCATGTCGAACATTCGATTCGGTGAGTACTTGGTATCGTTCGACAACACGTTTTTCATATCGAACCGTCACTACTTTGGTGTGACAAGAATGCAAACATAAAGCGAACCAAACGCCTAAGAGAAGTTTTGTTAATTGTTTCATTATAATTCGTCTAATACTTTTTGCTCTAAAAGTAGGAAGTTGGTTTTGAGTTTAAATTGCTTCTCTTAGAGTTGGTTGGGAATTTGTTAATTGGTTTCTTACACTATACTTAGCTACGCTGCACTCCGTGGTCGTGGAGACCCCGAACGGAACAAAGCGATCTTTCGTATTAACAAAGGCTCCCCGTAGCTAAATCGTATTAGGTTGATTCTTAGCTAAATGGCTTTTAAGTTGCCAGAATACTAATAACCTGATAATCAATTTATTACAAAGTGGTTTTTATCTTTTTTTTAAAGAAAAAAAACCTCGAAGCAGCAGCAAAGTTAAGTATTGTCACAAAGTCTTAACAACTAAATGAAATAGACCTTGTAAAAGAATGTTCATTTTTTTAAAAATAAGGAACTATTCATAAAAAATTGCTTTTTCAAGCAAAAACTCCTCTATTAAACATCAAAACTGCTAAATTTTAAGCCCTAAATATAAAAATCGAATATTTAAACTCCATTTTGGAATCAAATATTCGATTTTTTTAAATAAATAGCATTCAGCATCCAGGCCTTAACTTAAGAGGCTTCACTCTCCAGAATAGCAGCACAAAGTTTTGTGGTCGGCTTGATGTCCCCCGCTTCAAGCGTCCAAGTCGTACAACATTGCCCTTCCTTACAACGCATTTTTCGAAGCAGCTTTCCATTTTTATCATAATCTTTGAACAAACCATGTTCTAAATCTTCTCGACCATGTTTGCTCGTATACTCTCCTTCCGCTTTAATTGTTCCGTTCTCATTATATTCCTTAAAAGCGCCTTGTGTCAGCCCCTTCTCATGAAAGACTTCTTCCTTAAGTACGCCTGTTGGATAATAAGATTTAAGGATTCCTTCGATCGTTCCCTTAACATAAACGCCCTCTTGCTTTAGGGTTCCATCTTCATAATAATATTTAAAAATGCCTTCGTGTACGCCATTTTTATAATTCAACTCGCCATCCACTTGTCCATTTGAAAAGTAGATTTTTTCGATTCCATCCAATTTATTATTCTTATAATTTCGTTCGGACAATAAAGTAGACGTAGGAACATCATACTCTTTGTAAACGCCATATTTAACGTCGGTATTTGCCTCTACTTGGTAGCTCATTTTGAAGGTACTATCTTCATTGTATTCAACTTTATCTACTAATTGAACCTCTACTGCTTTCCCTTCCTTTTCAATAGTTATGGTATTTGTATTATTGCTTGTACTTTCTGAGGTACAAGCTGCTAGGCAAGACAAAAAGAGCCCGATTCCTATTACTTTAATCGCTTTCATAATCGTATATTTATAGTTGTTGTGAATTGTTTTGATCGATTGCTTTATTATTATAATAAAGAACCTGCACTTAGTTACAAAAATAATCTAAATTATGAAACCAGTGCCGAATAGAATCTTCTTTTAGAGCTTTGGATAGATATTTGAAGCCAAAAAAGATCACCAATTACTTAATTCAGTTCTATGAAATTTCAAGCGCTCCTCCTCATCACCTTCCTTCTTTTTCTTTGCCATTCAAAAAACACACAAGCACAAAATTTTGTCTTTATCGACGACAATATCCCTGATGCAACGATGACCATCAACATCGCAGATGAAAGCACCTTTCCTGACATCAAAGTAGTTTTGGGGCGAGACATTCCATTTGAAGATTTTTCAGTTGGAATTACGCCCTTCAAAAATCAAGCAAATTATATTATTACCAAACGAGCAGCAGATGCCCAGCGCTCAGTAAAAGTAGACAATTGCGATAATTTTCCTGATTTAAGTATTTTGGTACAAGAAGAGATACCATTTCCAGATGTACGCATTGAATTTAGAGACAACAGCGCTTTTGTAGATATTCTTAT
>CACVAQ010000307.1 GCA_902727865.1 uncultured Aureispira sp.
AATCATAAGATAATACGAAAATAATAGAAATGAAATTATTCCTTTTGTTGTTAATGATTATAGTGCTTGGTGCTTGTAACACGACCAATGTTTTTGTGGATGAGAGAGATGGGCAACGGTATAAATATGTTGCTATTAAAGAAAGATATTGGATGACCGAAAATATGCGCTATAATATAGAAGGGTCAAGATATAATACGAATAACCCAGATACTATTTATGGACGTTTGTATACTTGGGATCAAGCTATGATTGCCTGTCCTAAAGGTTGGAAATTACCGAGTACTTATGCTTGGATGTCCTTAGAAGATTTTTTTATTGAAAAAACGAAGGACATTATTGAAATGAAAAAATATCGAGGGAATAATGTAAAAATTCTTAAATCTAGGAAAGATTGGGCAACACCAGGGACCGATTCTTTAAAATTGAATATTTTACCCGCAGGAATTGCTACAGGTTATGGAGGCTTTAATCAATTAGGAACAGGGACTTTTTTTTGGACTTCTAGCCCCCATTTGGTTAATGGTCAATCGCTGGATGGATTTGCCAAATTTCGCTACATTCATAATGATAGCTTAGGCGTTTATTATGATGTACATGGTACGGACAATCATTATATGTCTTGTAGATGTGTACAAATAATTCCTAAAGACAAGCGCAACAAAACAAAAAAATAGGATTTAATAGAACAAAAGAAACCCATCTAAAAGTAGAAAAGGAAGCCGCATAACAGCTTTTTTTAAACTTTTAGATGGGTTTATAGATGGATGAACTCCTTTCGTAAGGCTTATTTTTGCAATAAGACCTTCTTAATAATCGTATGATTGTTCATTCTAAATTCCATCAAATACAAGCCGTTGCTTTCATTGGCTAAAGAAAGCGTGTATTGACGGTTGTTGTTATCAATGGCAATAGGAGGCGTAATCGTTTGACCCAACAGGTTTTTAACCGTCAAGAAACCTTCAAAACTGATGTTGTTGTCAATTTCAATGTTAATGTTTCCAGAAGTTGGATTAGGCGCCAAGTGAACACTTTGACTAAGGATTTGCTCAATTTGATGCGTTGAAACGATGTTGTTATTACGAAGACAAATATCAAAATTATGAACGTCTGCTGTACTCATACTGTAGACTCTAAGATAATAAACCGCCCCTGCATTTAAACCAGATAAAGGATTATTACCTGCATTGCCACAGCCTAAACTACTTAAACTATCGCAAGTTCCTCCAAATAATTCATAAGCCATTGCGGTAGACGCTCCTGCTATATTCGTAATGTTAGTCACTTCTAAAATTAAGTCAGAACTAGTTGCCGTGAACGAAAACCAAACGTCGTTGGCTACGGTCCCCATACAAGGAGCATCTGGAATAGAAATCGAGGCATTTAAGTTGCTTGCCGCAAAGGTACTCGTACAAGTATTTGCTGTACTGACGGCCAATACTTGTGCATTGTAAACGGCATCATAAGCAGGACGTACTTTGATCGGTGTCGTTGCTAAACCTGCACGAGGACCATTTAAAACACCTTTCATAAGCGTTTTTTGCCCTGTAGTAAAACTGTTCATACAAGATTCAGAAGAATAATCCATGTAGTTTTCTACCATATCAGGTAAGTCATTCAATAAGGTCGTATCGCAACTGTTTTTAGTCGTATCACAATCAAAACTAGAACGATCTAAACAATTGGGCGTGTCTCCAATGCCATCATCAACCGAGCAACTTGGCTGAGGGAAAAGCCCTCCAGTAGTACCATCGCCCCAGATATGACGCAAACCTAAGTAATGCCCCACTTCATGAACGGCGGTTCTTCCTTGTACATTGAGAACGGTTGGAGGACCTCCCAAAGCACCTGCTAAAGTGAATGTTTTTGGGCCACCAAGTACCTCATAATGCAAGACAACTCCTTCTCTATTTTTGCTAGGGGCAGAAGCACCTGCGGGCCAATTGGGTAAGCTATCAGGAGGGTAGGCATAGCCTAATAAACCACCTGAGCCTAAATTTAACGTCCAGATATTAAGATATTGATCGGGATCTAAAGGTAGACTAGTTCCCTTGACGCTATCAATAGAAGTTGGGTCTGGAAATAGACCTCCGAAAGGTCCTAAAGTGGCAAAGTCTACATTGGATTGGGTCCAAATAATTGTATCCAAACGGAATTCGATTTCTGTATCCGCAGCGATACTATTGAAGATTGGACGCAAGTTTCCTGCATCTGTATTTTGACGACGAAAATCTTCGTTTAAAATTTCTATCTGTTCGCTAATAGTACATTCAGAAAGTTTTTCGTTGGGCGTTTTCCAAACGACATGTACCGCAACAGGAATCGTATGGATGACACGGTTGTATTGACTTTGTAGGCCAAGGCGAGTTGCCTCGTCAAAGACCGCATCAATGTGTTGTTTGTAGCCTGGCTGTTGTTGTTCGAATTGCTGAATCGCATGATCGAAGCCGCATTTATGCCACGTATTTTGGGCATAAGTATGGTTTAGGGCAAATAGGAAAAAGATAGAAGCTAGGAATTTTAATTTCATTGTTTTGAATTGATTAAGTGTTCGTGCTAGTAATAGTCCCAAAGATAAATCTTTTTTACCTGTTTAGGGAAAGGAACACTCAACTTTAACAGAGCGGTCTATTTTCATCGACTATATCCGACTTTGGTAGGTGAACAATTCATAATAACGACCTTTTTTCTCAATTAAGGCATCGTGATTACCACGTTCTCTAATTTCACCATTTTCAACGACTAAAATTTGATCTGCTTGTCGAATCGTACTCAAACGATGGGCAATGACAAATGTCGTTCTGTTTTTCATCAAGGCATCTAAACTTTTTTGAATGAGCACTTCGCTTTCTGTATCTAGATTAGAAGTCGCTTCGTCTAGGATGATAATTTTTGGATTGGCTAATAAAGCCCTAGCAATAGAAATCCGTTGTTTTTGCCCCCCCGAAAGTTTTACGCCCCGCTCGCCAATAACCGTTTCTAAACCATCTTCAAAACGATCGGTAAACTCATTGACATAAGCATTTTTTACGGCAGCGAATAGCTCCGATTCTGTTGCATTTGGTCTAGGAAATAAGATGTTTTCTCGAATCGTTCCCTCAAATAAAAAATCGTCTTGTAAGACCACGCCCAAGTGTTGGCGATAACTTTGAAGGTCAACGAGCGACAAATCTTTTCCATCAATGGTAATGGTTCCAGAAGAAGGGGTTAAAAAAGAGGCGGCTAAACTGGCAATCGTTGATTTTCCTGATCCAGAGGAGCCGACCAAAGCTGTGACAGAGCCTGCTGCTGCCGTGAAATGGATGCCATGCAAGACTTCTTTGCTTTCTTCGTATGCAAAATGGATGTTGTCAAAAATAATTTCGCCCTCAATCGTATCGGTCTGAATCGTCCGCACATCGGGGTCATTTTCCTCTGCCATTTTCATAATGTCTTCTGTTCGATCCAAACCCGCTAACGCTTCGGTGAGTTGACTCCCGATGTTACTCATTTGTACAATAGGCGAAATCATTAAACCTAAATAAAGCGTAAAGGAAAGGAAATCACCAAAAGTCATTTGATCTTGAATCATTAAATAACCTCCAATACCCATAATGCCAGCCGTTGCTAAGCCCAATAAGAAGGTCGCAGAACTCGTGACTAAAGCGGTAGACGTCATACTTTTTTTGATGTTTTGAAATAGTTTTTCGACTCCATCTTCAAAGGTTTTACTTTCTTGTTCCTCTGCGTTAAATCCCTTGATGACCCGAACGCCATTGAGGGTTTCGGTTAATCGCCCTGTGACTTCGGCACTGATTTTTCCACGCACTCTAAAAATAGGGCGAATGTAACTAAAGGCTCTAAGGGCTATAAAGGCAAAAATAGAAACGGGAACCAAGACAAATACCGTCATGGTGGCATTGATTTGGATTAATAAAAAGAGTGAAATAACAGCCGTAAAACTTCCGCCAACCAACTGCACCAAGCCCGTTCCGACTAGGTTTCGAACGCCTTCTACATCTCTCATAATTCGAGAAACCAAGGCACCCGATTTGTTGTTGTCAAAAAAGCTAATGGGAAGGGACAATATTTTTTTCTGTACTCTGGCTCTAAATTTAGCAATCAAATGTTGTGCTTCGACACTCAAAATTCGAGTTAACAAAAAAGAAGTAACTGCCTGTACAAAAATAGCAGCGATCACCCAGACTAAAAGTGTTTTTAATCGCACAAGGTCTTTTTCTGCAATCACTTCGTCAATTAAAACTTTACTGGCCCAAGGCATGACCAAGCTTGCCAAACGGCTTACAACAATTAAAACCAAACCAATTCCAATCGTTTTTCGACGAGGCCAAACAATTGTTTTTATCGCCCAACTTAGGCTTACATTTTTTCTTTCGCTCATTATTTTTTTAATATTTGTCTGTATT
>CACVAQ010000308.1:0-1645 GCA_902727865.1 uncultured Aureispira sp.
TACTAAAACTATAAATATGTATTTTAAAACCTTAGTTTACCTTATTTTACTCTTGTTGTTGGTTGATAACAGGGCAACAGCTTGTTCTTGTACCAGAGGAGCCAGGTTGGTGAAATATGAAGTCAAAAGATCAACGTTAGTATTGGTTGGAAAGGTCCTTTCGGTAGAAGGTGTAGCGATGGATGAGCTAGATTCATCTACCGTATTTAAAGATGGAAGTCATGCTTATTTTCGAAAAATTACTTTTCAAGTGTTGCGCTTGTTCAAAGGAAAGAAAAAGTGGCAAAGGGCAGTTGTTTATACTGGAATGAGCCAAGGCGATTGCGGGTTTTCGTTTGTTATTGGTGAGCGATATGTTTTGTATGCTAATAAAAGTGCGTCGCCATTTTGGCGAAATAGAAAGACTCCACCCCCCAAATTAGAAAAGGCGTATTGGACAGATATTTGTACCAGAACGCAGCGTTTTGATTCGACAGAAATAGCTGAATTGAAAAAAGTTCGTAAGATGAATATGTTGGAGAAAAGAAAGAAACGTAAAAAAGAATTGGGGTCGTAATAGTTGCTTTGTAGCTAGACTAAATTACGGTAATCGGTTTCTGTATCCGTCCAAAATAATATGCTCTTTTATGATATGATTTTAATGAAATATTTTGTTTTTTGTATGTGTTTTTTTAACTTGTACTTAACATGAAAACTGAAGTTGATTAAACCCATAACATTAACAACAGATAAAGTTTTAGAATTAGAGGTCGTCTGAATTAAAATGAAAGAACCTTTTAAAGCATATAAAATTCTTATTCAAGTCAGTAGAGGCATTTTATATTTCGAAAGGCTAAGTGTTTTTGAAATTAATAGTAAGAGCCGTTTTTGTGCTAAATGTTCCGAAATTTAAAATTGAAAAAAAAATTTAGACACTCTGCACTAGAAAGGTAAGTGTTATTAAGTTTAATACTTCGTGGGATTTTTAGTTTTTTTACCAAAAAACATAAAAACCATTTCATATTAGTTTGATTATCAATGATTTAGTTAAACTAATGATTCAAATCTATCTTATTGATAATCAAACTAATATAATTTAGCTACGCTGAGCCTTTGTTACTTACGTGAGGTCGCTACGCTTAGTTCGGGTTCTCCACGAAGTAATGTAAGTTTGAAATAACAGGAATGAACAATAGAATAGACGGTTTGATTCCTACTGTTTTTTTAGCACTAAATAAAGCTTGAAAATAGCCAAACGTTCATCTTATTTCTTTACTGTTCCTTAGACCTTTTCTGTTAAGAAATAGGATTACATCCAAACACAAATCATAAATTATGAAAATATTATTAACGATAGTCTTATGTTACTTTTCCATACAAATACCGATTACTAGTTTAAAGTTAGAGGGATGTTTTTTTATGTTTGCTGTTTTGTTTTTTCTGTATAATGTTTTCTTTGAAAGAGAAAAAATGAAAGAGGTGCATGAATATGCAGAGATTTTTATCGGCATAGGAGTGACGACTTACATCTGTCTATTTGCATACATTACAGATTTTAGTGTTTTAGAAACCTTAGCACTAGTTATTTTTGTGTTGAGTTATCCAGTAAGTCATTTTTATTCTAAAAATGACTACCCGAAAATTAAAATCGGGAATGAAAGTTAAG
>CACVAQ010000308.1:1745-4400 GCA_902727865.1 uncultured Aureispira sp.
AAGCACTCATGCAATAAACTAATACGATTTTTCAACGGAGTAATGTAATAAGAATCGTCGTTCTTTAGCTGTGACAGGAATGAAAGGTAGGGAAGGCTGTTTCATCCCTGCTGTTTTTTAGGTCTGAAAACTTAAAAAGTGGCTGTCATGTCAATTTTAAACGCAAAATTATCCAAAATATGGTTGGGTAAATAATAAGGACCATAACGGACAAAAGCACCTGCTCCAAGTCCAAAGTAGCCAAAGTTGTACATCGGAACTCGAATCAAATTAGACAACATAATACCGCTTTCAAAATAGCCCTTTCGTAAATCTTGCACCACAATATCTTGATGTTGTGCTGGATGATCCAACCAACCAAAACCAATCGCTTGATATACTTTGACTTCTGGTTTGAATGTCGCCGTATTAAACAATAGACTTCCGAAGTTGTGTTCTATAAATAAATAAGCAAAAGAATTGACTAAAAACTCATTTGGGCGCATGGTTTGAAATGTGTTTTTAACTAAAAATATTCGCCAACGATCATAGCTGCCTCGACCATTAAATAAAATAGAATAGGGCGTTTCCCCTCCAACCCAACCTGCTTGTGCAAAACAAGAGGTTCGACCCAGCCCTTTGACAAAGAAACTCGTCTCAAGACCTCCGACGATTTTATGATAATCAAAACCACCATCTAGGAAGCCTTTTATGCCTTTGGTATAACTGAGGTAAACCACTGGATAACGATTGCGTAAACTCATATTACTAGTACCCATTTTTACAAAGTCTTCTTTGTAGGCAAAGCGAAGCTGTACCCCCAAACGGGCAATCTTAAAGGTTTGCATGGATTCGCCCTTAGAAACAAAGCGATAGTCATACAAAGGAATTTTATAACTCCAATTTCCAAAAACACGTGTTCTAAGATAACGGAAGGAACGAAAATAGCCCGAAATTTCCAACTCATAGGTTCGATCCATTTGGTCGAGTACATTGCGTCGAGTAAAGCTTTGTACGGGAAGTACTTTTTTGGACAAAGAATGCGTGTTTTGAATAATGGCGGCAGGCTCTAGAAGGTCATTCACGTAGCTGATCTGAAAACCAAAATCTTTTTTAGGAGCAGGACGAAAAGTAATACTTCCACCGTATTTCCACGTTTTATCTTTAAATCCATAAGCAAAATAGCCTCCGACAGAAAAGTAAGGATTCCATTTGTAACTACTATACAAGCCTAAACCCAAGCGAAATTGTTCGTGTAAATTAAATTCCATTATTTGAGTATAATTAATAGAAAGTTGATCCAATTGAATGCGTTCTTCTTCGAGTTCGTTGAACGCTGCCATGATTAAATCCAAGGGCAATGCTTGGCCCATTTTATCTAGAACTTCATAGGTTTTTTCTTCTTTTGCAGAAAGTTGATGGATTCGATGTTGGATCCAAAAGGTGCTATCTTTTTGGTGTGCATCGTCTGTAATCGTGATTTTGTTGATTCCAAAGTCTTTCGGTTGAATGTCAGGGGTCAAATTGACGTTACTTATGTATCGTTTGCCTTCTAAGGTAAAGGTATCGACCTTTCTAGGGGCCAGCTCTATTTCAAAACTAAGTTGTGTTGGAAACCATTTTTGGTCCTCAATAAAACGGTATTGTTGCTCAATTTTGAGGTGTATTTTTTGCCTGTTGGCAGGTTCTGCCAATACATTTTGGATCGCATAACCATTTGTATTAATATACAAAACCCCTTTCAGAGCATCAAAGGTTTTGTTTTTTCTGGGGAAAAAGCGAATCAAATAAACGGTGTCTTTTTCCTGATAAATCGTATCTTCTAAACGATATTCATACTTTTTGATGCAACCCTTACTAATTGGATTGAGGTACTCTTTGTCTAAAATGAGAAAATTATCCTTATGAAAACTAGTCGGTTGTATCTCTGCAATCGCAGTCACAAAAGTCGGATCTTTAAAGCCAGAAAGTTTACTCGCAATAATGGTTTCTTGACGTTTGTCGGGCGCCAGGTATTGTATCTTAGAAAGAACTTCCATCATGGTATAATAAAAGTCGATGGATGGTATACTGTCAGCAGTTGTTGCGCTGTGCGAAAGTCCGCTTTCGGCTTTGCGAGGATCATTGTGTTGGTCAAAAACACGCATTTTGTTATAACTATCATAGGTATAAGCTGGAATGCGTTCGGGATCGTGTGAATTTCTATTTTCTGCCGCCTTTCTTATAATTTTATAAGCAGGGTTTTCGCCAGCAAGCACCACAATTTCCTCTAGTGCCAAATCTGTTTTTTTTATTTCTAAAAAAAGCGGTTGGTCAGAAATATCTAGCGCAATATTTTTATTTAAATAGCCAACATAACTAAGCTGTACACTGACTAGGTTGCTGTGGTGTTCTAATTTAAAACGCCCGTCGATATCAGAAGTCGTACCCAGCTGAAGATCGTTATTAAATGTAATATTGACAAAAGGTAACGCTTTTTTTGTTTCTGCATCAACGATACTTCCTTCAACTATAAATTGAGCATGAATAGAAAGGCTCCAAAAAACAAATAAAATGACAGTTGAAAATCTACGCATAGTCTATTAGTGGGTTCTAGATTGGTGTTTATAAAATGTAGTCGAGCAAATAAGGAAAAAGGACAACTTCCAAAGCTAAATTATCAAAAATAATATAAAA
>CACVAQ010000309.1 GCA_902727865.1 uncultured Aureispira sp.
TCATTGACTTGGGTCGAGATGGTGGGATCAAAGGGGGAGAACTTTTATATCAAGGAACGCCTGAAGGTTTGACAAAAGTAGAAAAGTCTTATACGGGAGAATACTTGAAGGATAAATTATAAGGAACCGTCAATAAGGAACTAAGCTTGAACCTATTTTATTGGTTTTATAAAAAAAAACTTACATCTAAAACACAACAACATGCCATCCATATTAAACAAATACGCTCAACTATTAGTCAACTATTGCGTGAGTCTCCAAGAAGGCGAGCGTGTTTTGGTGCAATCCACCACACTAGCCGAGCCTTTGGTTCGAGAAGTCTATCGAGAAATTTTGCGGGCAGGAGGTTTGCCACATATTAATATGGAATTTAGAGACCAGAATACCATTCGTTTAAACGAAAGTAATCCGAGTCAGTTGAGCTATGTGGACCCTACTTATGCGGCTGCCATGCAAGAATTTGATGCATATATCTATATCCGTGCGCCTTTTTACAGCCGTGCGACACAAGATGTCAATGCAGCCAATGCTAAATTGAGTACTGCGGCAAGAGCCCCTTATCGCAAACGTTATTCAGAACGTACCGCTACTTTAGATTTAAAACGAACCTTGTGTGAATACCCAACGGTTGCCCATGCTCAAAATGCGGGAATTTCGCCCGAAGCCTATGCCGAGTTTATTTATAATGCCTGTCATTTGTTTGATGACAATCCTCAAGCTTGTTGGGAAGAAGTGAGTCGCAATCAACAAGCTGCGGTTGACCTCTTGAACGGAAGAACGAAGGTGCGGTATTTGGGAGAAGGCATTGACATTAGTTTTTCTACCGAAGGACGTACTTGGATCAATTCGGATGGAAAAACCAACATGCCTTCTGGTGAAGTGTATACGGCTCCTGTCGATGATTCTGTCAACGGAACGATTCACTTTGCTTATCCGTCTATGTTTATGGGAGAAGAAGTGGAAGGGATTACCTTGTGGGTCAAAGATGGCTGGGTAGAAAAATGGGAAGCAAAAAAAGGAAAAGCTTTATTGGACAAAATTTTTGCCATTGATAAAGGCGCTAGACGTTTTGGGGAGGCGGCTATTGGAACCAATATGCGTATCCAAACGCCTGTTAAAAACATCCTTTTTGATGAAAAAATTGGTGGCACGGTACACATGGCTGTTGGTCAAGCATACATTCAAAATGGCGGCACAAACAAGTCTTCGATTCATTGGGATATGATTGCCGATATGAAAAATGGAGGAAAAATTTATGCAGACAATGAATTGATTTATGAAAGTGGTCAATTTACATTTTAAATCACTCCATAAGTAGTTATTTTTATGTCTATTACAGGTAGCCTTGACAGCAGTCCGTCTAAAAAAATATTCTGGCTAGGTGTTTTCAGTTATACTATTTTAGCCTTATTAGCGATTGTTTTTTACAAAGAACGGACTATTTTTTGTGATGTTGCATTTCGTTTTTATGCGATGATAGAGGCGGACGACTATGCCATACAAGCCAATCGTTTTGGCTCCTACTTTACGCAATCATTTTTATACCTCAGTCAAAGCATTGGTTTGCCTTTGAAGTATGTGATGCTTAATTATTCGGTGGGGTTTATTGTTTATAAAGCATTGGCCTTTTTTATCTGTTTGAGTGGGCTAAAGAAACCTAAATTTGCCTTAACCATCTTATTCGTAGATGTTTTAATGGTCTCCGAGACCTTCTACTGGATTCAATCTGAGTTGGTCGAAAGTTTAAGTTTTTTAATTTTATATTTTGCTTTTTTGGAGTATTCCGCAGAGCGAAAAGTCCATATTTTACGCCTTTTGTTATTGTTGGGTATGTTGGTAACGGCCGTATTTTTTCATCCTTTATCGTTCATCAACCTCACCTTTTTCTCTATCTTCTTATTCTTAAGTACAAAAAATACAAGCTTAAAAAAACACCTTTTCGTCGGTTTTACGGCCCTCATTGGGCTCTTAATTTTAAAGACCTTGTATTTTAAAACAGCTTATGATACCGCAGCCTCTAATGGGTTAAACAACTTTATTAAGTTCTTTCCTGATTATGTTTCTATTCCAAGCAATAAATACTTTGCCTACCACCTTTTGACCGACTATTACTTCTTACCCCTTCTATGGTTAGCGGTTCTAGCTTATTATGCGAAGCAGCGGTATACAATGAAATTTGCCTTGTTATTCTGCTTTGTCTTGGGCTATATTCTTCTGATTAATGTTTCCCGTCCTAAAGGGCACATGATCTTTCATATGGAGTCCTTTTATATGCCCTTGAGTTTATTTATTTCGCTTGCGTTCATCCATGATGTCCTTCCTTTATTAGCAAAAAAACAGGCCATCGTGCTGCTTTTTTGTATTGTTTCTTGTCGATTGTTACACATTGGGTTTCAACACGAAAAGTTTAGCGCTCCAATTGAATGGAAAGAAGCCTTAATCAAGGAAACGGCTCATTTAGAAAATAAAAAGCTCGCTATTTATTATAAAGATGCTCCAGAAAACTTGATGTTAACTTGGGGAAGTTCGTATGAATTTTGGATGTTGTCTACCTTAGAAACGGGGGTTACTCGGTCGATTATTATTTATACTAATCCCAAGACAATGACAGCGGGTCGAATGGGAGGAAAAAATGTCTTTCTATTTGAATGGGGCGGCTGTTTTCAGAGCGATTTACCCAAGACTTATTTTAACTTTCAAGATAGTACACACCCTTATGTATTTTACAAACCCTTGCCGAAATAAGCTTCAAGGCAAGCAATAAGGCGGCAAAAAAAGGGCTGAAATTTAGTAAATTTCAGCCCTTTTTTTCTCTCTACCTAAACCCTTTCTGTTCTTTTCTATGGATGATCGTTTGCTTGCATTTTTCGCTGTTTACCTACTAGAACAATCGTCATAACGACTCCAATCACAAACAAAATTAAGGCAATGTATTGCGCTTGCGAAAGCGAGAATCCAGCAACCGAATAATCGTCGTTTACCCGAATCATTTCCAATAAAAAACGCTCCATTCCTGTCAGAATCAAATACACGGTAAAGACAATTCCATGAAATGTTACCTTGTGGCGAATGATCCACAAAACAGCAAAAATGACTAGACAAATAATTAATTCGTAGATAGGCGTAGGGAAAACGGGCTCTTTTAAAATCGTACAATAATCTCCAAAGTAATCTGGATAATAACAATCATCCAACTGCATTCCTTCTCCTCCTGAATTGATTACATTATTAGGATAACGATAGCCCCACAACCAATCGGGAATCCAAGTAAAAGGCTTTGCATATCGGTTGGGATCGCCCCAGTCTCCATCGCCAGAAAAATGACAGCCCAAACGCCCTAATCCTGTTCCCAAAATCATGGCAGGCGCACAAGCGTCTAGCATTTGATTCAAAGGAATTTTTTTGCTTCGAATATAATAAGAAACGACAAAAAATGCGAGGATAAATCCACCATAAACACTTAAACCGCTTCCACTAAAAAAATCACGCAGCGCAGCGCCCCAAGAGCTATAACTGACTTCCGTCATGTACAAGAGTTTCGCGCCTACTATTCCACTAATGGCAGCAATAATGATAATATCGCTCACCCGTTGGTGTGGCATAATCGTTTCTTGAATGGTTTGAGGGGTCGGATATAATTGTAATTCTTTTTTCTTTTCTCTGTACTTAGACAAGGCAAACAAAGCTGCTAAAGCAATTCCTCCGATCCAAGAACCGTGTTGCATGGAAAATAAATATTCTTTAGCATCTCCTCCAATAAATAAATCGGGGTGTTGAACAGCATAAAGTCCTTTGAACCCAAATATAAAACCTAAGAGCGCATTGACAAAAATATCGACCAGAGACAAGGGTTTTCCAACCTCTTTAGATTCTTCGACTCCCTCTAAGCCTCCCAACTTTTCTCTACGTCTCAAATCTAAGCTCAAGGCAACACCGCAAGCTAAGAAAGTAAGGGCAAGAAAAAAGCCGTAGGTTTGCACTAAAGCTAGTCCAGGAATGTCTAGCCCAAATATATCATAAAAGGCATATCTTAAATTAGGGTACATAATTCTTGTTTTAATTTCAACCTATAGAACGGTGTAAAAATAAATTATTTCTTCTTCCTCAAAATCTGTATAAGGTGATTTTCACGCCATCTAATAGATCGTAAAAATTTTATTGTTGCCAAAATTAACAATAAAAAATGAAATCTAGTTTTGTTAATTACTTTTCATCTTATAAAAAAAAATTTAACCTATTCTTTGATTGAATACTATTGTTTAGCATGAATTTTTTTTTATCTTATATTCTTAAAGAACGTTCCATAAATAAAATGAACGTTTTGCAAACATCTTTTTCCAGTTCTTGTGTTTCGAAAAAAATAAAAATAGAATAAATTTTATAGATTGTTATTTTAAT
>CACVAQ010000310.1:0-1713 GCA_902727865.1 uncultured Aureispira sp.
TCACAAGTATAGCCGAAAAAATAGACTTATTGTTTGC
Source organism: uncultured Aureispira sp. (assembly GCA_902727865.1). Lineage (GTDB taxonomy): Bacteria > Bacteroidota > Bacteroidia > Chitinophagales > Saprospiraceae > Aureispira. The sequence continues at coordinate 38 of CACVAQ010000310.1, forward strand.
TCTAAGGCAAGTTTTCAATGAAGGGCAATATAAATTCAACAAAGGCTTCGTTTATTTTCAGAGATAAAATAAATTCTTTTTTTTTGACAAAACAAAAGTCATTCTGAAGGAATCCAGAATGACTTTTTTTATAAACAAGCTCGGTGTTTTATGACAGCTTAAACGTGTAAGATTGCTTTTTTCTTTAGTAATCTTTCTTCTGATTCTACATGGTTTTCGTCAGGAACACAACAATCAACAGGGCAAACGGCAGCACATTGTGGTTCATCATGAAAACCAACACACTCTGTACACTTATCCGTTGCGATAAAGTAAAAGTCCTCTTCAACTGGTGCATTCATTTTGTGTGCGTCAACTTCTTGTCCATCAACAAGGTTGAATAGACCTTCTGCACCTGTACCATCTGCGTAAGCCCATTCTACGCCACCATCATAGATTGCGGTGTTGGGACATTCTGGTTCACAAGCACCACAGTTGATGCATTCATCAGTGATATAAATAGCCATTGTTAAAATATTATGGGTAAGTGATAAAATTGAAAGGCAAAACTAAGTATAAAACACTCAAAAAGCAAGAAAGTTGATACATTAAACCTATTCTAGACAATTATTTGACATTGCTGCAAAATGATTTTAATTTTTAGCCCTAAAAGAACTCTTGTATCGTCTGCACAATCGCAGCTTCTTCTAGTTGGTTCATACAATTAAAATGTCCTTTGGGACATTTAGGATAGCCAATCTTAGAACAAGGGCGACAAGCGAGATTCGGGTGTTCAATCATACGAAAGTTGGCATCGTCCGCAGGAAGATAAGGATACATTCCAAATTGAGGAACCGTGTTGCCCCAAATCGAAACGATAGGCCGTTTTAGAGCTGCTGCAATGTGCATGAAACCCGTATCGTGTGCAATAACCAAACGAGCTTGGTCTACAATAGAAGCCGATTGATGCAAGTTAAATTGCCCACAAGTATTCATAACATGCGCTCCAGCACTTTCAATATGTTTAGCCGCTTCTATATCTCCTTTTCCACCAATTAGAACAATGAATGCTTCTTTTAATAAACGACAAATGGACTTAATTTTGCTAGGAGGGAGTCGTTTGGTTGCATGAGCTGCACCAATAACAAAAACGAGGTATTGTTGGCTTTTTAAACGAGGATCGATGCTTGATGGATCAATATAATCACTTGAAGGAATATTATAATCTAAGCCCTGTCCATCATTGGTCACGTTTAAACTACTTACCGTATCCAAATAACGATCGACGATATGTACCTCAGGCATCCAATTGATTTTAAATTGTGTTAAGAGCCATTTTTGAGGATTTAGTTTTTTGAAGGTTAAGGTACGAATGCCCAATTTTTTAGAAACATACCAAGAACGAATGTTTTTGTGCAAATCAACAATAAGATCATATTCTTCTTTTTTTAATTCGTTGACTACTCCTTTGAGTGGGTTTTTTACTTTGTCAAAGGTATATACCTTGTCAATATACGGATTGGCTTCCAGTATAGAGGCAAACGTTTTTTTGGTAAGGTAGTGAATTTCAATGGACTCTAACTGTGTTTTTAGACAACGGACGACAGGACTAGTGAGTACAATGTCACCAATAGAACTAAAACGAAGCAGAAGAATTTTTTGCATTTTAGATGAACTTTAAAGACGGAATTTAAGTC
>CACVAQ010000310.1:1813-4390 GCA_902727865.1 uncultured Aureispira sp.
AAGTGTTGTTAAATATTTTTGAGGATGAAAGTTTTAAAAAATGTTATTGGATTCTTATCTAAATAACGTTCGACGGAATTTTAAAAAGAAAGAAGTTTTGTTTGATTTTGACAAAGGCTTTATTTCTCTAATGCACAAGTTGATTTCATTGCCGCAGAAAGAGCACAAAAAAGAATTGATTAGTTTTCGAATGAACTGGCAGACTTGCTTAAAAAAAGAAGCTTCGATGCAACGAGAGTTGTTGCTTTATTTTAATTACTTAGGTTGGTTGGATTATCAAATTGATAACAAGGACTTTAAAAAACTCTGCTTTTGGGTCTTAGAAGATATTGATGCGGCGCTTTAAAAAAGAAGGCTTTTTGAGTTGTTAAACAACCAAAAAAAACATGCTAGACTAGATGAATTTGTCTAACATGTTTGAAATTAGGTCGTCTTAGATTTCCTTCTTGTAGTGATAATTGGGGAAATAGAACAGACTTCCTTCGAAACTATTAATTGAACGCTCCAGCATTATCCATCAATAGGACAACAAAAGAAGCATCTCCATAACTTGGATAAGCCGCTTCGATTTGAGTTTGGTAATCAGCAGCCGTTGGATTGGTGTCTAAGATGCTTTTGGCAGTATATAAATATTGTAAAACAGGATCTAAAACACTCATGTCTTCCATGCCATTATGCCCCGTCAATAAAGTCGTATAGCCTTCACCCTCTAGGGCTTTTATGTATTGAATCGCATTGATTATTTGTTCAGGATCGATCAATATTTGATGCCCTCCTATCGTAACCAAGTCGGCCGTATGAATCATTTTTAAAGAAGGTATTTTCAAGAGCATCTGATCTTTTGCCTCTGTATTGATAAAATTGAATGTTTCGTATTTAATGTCATCTACAGTAAAGCTGGTTTCGACCACATTTTCAGGAATCGTCACCGAGTCAGGATATTCAGATAAGAAGGGCTCCCCTAGAGATATTCTAAATAATCGAGTTGCTTCTCCCTCATTGGCAATGTTGGTAATGGCATCAGAAGTAGCGTAAGTAGGTAAATCTTTGAAATTGCCCAAAGCCATGTAATGATCTGCATGCGCATGTGAAACAAGGACTCTTTCGATGTCTTTTTCTAAGAAATTAGCAAAATTTCTCATTTCTTCGCCTCTACTTTGAAAATGCAAGGCATCTACAATGACAACCTTATTCCTTGATTCAATGGCATAAGAATTGACTTGTGCACCACTAGTACTATGATACAAGTGGACATAAGTATCCGCTACTTTTGTTGTTGTAAGAATGCCTAGCGTATCGGCATCCAAAACAAAACCTTCTGTTATTTGCTTAGAGCTATTGTTTTCGACAACAGGATCTTTTTGGCAAGAAGAAAAAAATAAAAGTGTCATTAGGGCAATGACGGTCGTTTTTTTGAGACTTAAAAACATGATTGCATTTGTTTTGTGGAAGTGCCATCTTGGATAACAACTTCTATGTGTGTTAAATAATGACACAAAACTACAGCCTGTAACTCGTTATTAGATGATACAAAAGTAAGGAATAAAGATACTTTTTGAGCTTAGACCATTGATTGTTATAAATCTCGGAAAGCTCTAGGTATTAACTGTCCCTAAATTCTTTCGGTGTTTTTTTTACATTTCGTTTGAAAAATTTAGAAAAATTGGTGGCCTCACTAAAGCCTAATTCAAAGGCTATTTCTTGAATGTTGAGTTGGCTAAACAACAATAATTTTTTTGCTTCAAATACGATTTGTAAATTCAATACTTTTTTGGCAGATTGATTACAATACAACTTGCAAATTTCATTTAATTTAAAGGAAGTAAGATGTAGCGCTGTACAATAAAAATCGGTTGTTTTGTTAATGTTGTGACTGGAAACCAAGAGTTTTTCAAATTTCTTGTACGTAATATAGCTGATCTGATTCGTTTGATTGCTTTGGATGATATGATCCTGGAGCTTTAGAAACAAACTTTTTACTAAAGATTGCAAAATGATCGTTGTATTGCTATTCGCTTCGTTATGATATTCAGTATAAATCAAATCATAAAACTGGCGTAAATTTAAACTATCCGTTTTGTTTAAGGTCAATTTTTCGTTGTTGGACAAATGCCAAAACGTAGACAAAAAAGAGAGTTCAATAAAATTTTGCTTAAGAAAACTATCGTCAAATAAGATCGAATAACCTTGGTGATTCGTAGACACATTAATGGTGATAACACTACCTTTGGGTATGATTAGTAGATCATATTCCCCCAAACATAAGTCAATATAATTGACGGTAAGGTTTATGTTTTGGTGCGCTCCTTTGGTGCAAAAAAGAATCAAATGAAAGTCTATAAAATGATGCTCACTCATTTTAATTTCATCGGGTAAGTTTTCTTGATTGAAATCAGAAAATCTAAGTATTTCAAAGGCTAGTTCCTCAAATTTACAGCCACTTAAGGGCATTCTGTTTAAAAATTCATCTTTATTCTTCATAATGTAATTGCGGTAACTAAAAATATATAATCCTACTTAAACACTGGCAGTATATTTGATATTTATTTATTTATAATGATAATACTTCGTGGGATT
>CACVAQ010000311.1 GCA_902727865.1 uncultured Aureispira sp.
AACTTAGCCATTTTCATGACAGCGTCTAAAAATTTAATATCTAAATATCTTGGTGACAATGAAGAAATATGAAAAAATATACAAGGAGCTTAGCAAGAAATATACTGATGAAGAAATTGGTGAAGCGATGCTCATTCCAGAGGATTTAACAGCCGAAGAAAGAGCAGCAGCGGATGAAGAATTACTTGCTTTCCGCTTTAAGTTATTACAAGAACAAACAGAGGAAGAAAGAGTCTATTCTGATCTATTACGCTTTAAATATCAAATGGAAGATTACTTAAAAAAAGGCTTCTATACGGATGAAAAAAGTTTCGGAAAACATTTAGAAGAATATGCTCGTATTCTCAAAAGAACTAAAAAGAAACTTTCTGAAGATTTAGATGTGCATTATACTCGTTTAAGCCGTATTATAAATGATAGAGAAGAACCAAATATTGAATTAACGTATCGTTTAGATATACATTCAGGTAATCTAATTCCTGCTATTTATTGGTGGAAATTGATGATTAAAAAACAGGCAGATTCTATTAAAAAAGATAAAAAAACTAGAGAAAAAGAAGCTTCTAGAGTCAGCAATGCCATAAAATTTAGAGCTTAAAAAAATGGTGGGTTGCTCTCTACTGGGTACTGACGTTGAATATCAAATGGAAGTAAAAAAAGTTCTTACCTAAGACAAAATCCGCTTCAAAACCTCCGTCACCAAGTCCGCTTGTTCCAAGACCATAAAATGCCCACCGCCTTCCACTTGAATAAGATTTGGGGTTTCGACCAAAGGTAAAATATGATCCTTCGTCCCATGAATCTGCGTCACATGAAGCGGTACTATTTCATTTTCCCAATTTAAAATAGCTTCAATCGCCCATCTAAAAAAGAACTCGTCGGTGTCCAACAAAACATCTTTTAGCAAGGCCTGGTGTCTTGCTGTTTTAATGCCAAAAAAGTGGTAGGTCAAAGCATTCGCTTTGCGAATGAGCGAAAAGGGAACTTTGTCGGGGACCTTCCATTTTCCCAATAATTTGTACCGCAATGGAATGGCAGAAGCTGTAACTGCCGTAGACAATAAAATGGTTTGGCTGCCTTCAATTAAATGACTTAGCTCTACCGCCAACATCCCTCCAAAAGAAAGCCCCAGAATCGTCACAGGAACAGTCGTATCAATTTGAGGCAACAATTTAGTCGCATAAGTCGTCATCGTGTCGTCTTCCGATGGCTTGACCCAATCAATATAAATGGCTTCGACATTGGGCAATTCTAAATTAGAAAACACCCGTTGGTCTGCTCCCAAACCACTAATAAAATATACTTTTTTCATTTGAATAAATTTTATACTTCAGTAGGCCCAAGCACAAAAAACACCTGCCTGACCTTCATAAAGAACATCAGGCAGGCAAAATACTTCGTATTTAAAGAACCATATTTATTTATTTTTATTCGCCTTATCTCCGTTGACCGTCCAGCCACTATGCTTCGTATCTTCAAACAAGCGCAACAAATTAGCTCCATGTACAGGATCATTGTGCCAACGCTCTTTTTCCTTCATCGTTGTGCGCACAACATCATAAAGTGCTTGCTGCAAATGATTGACAAGATCTTGGTTAATTCGAGCCGACCGTTGCCCACTAGTAGGACTGTGCATACGCCAATTATAATACGAAACATTACTCGCCAACCGTCTTAATTCATCTCCTTTAGCCATGTTCATTTCAGAATCCCCTTTCCAATCCAATTGAGTAGGATTGTCCATGCAATTACTCAAGGCTTGTGCGGCATCTGCAATGATTGCACCTTGCTCGGCTTGTGTACCAAAAGGACGCTCATAGTTTTTGCCCACATAGGTCAACATCGCTCGATACATACGAGTGGTTTGTATATTTTCAGGATCTGTCCAAGGCGCCTTATTTTTCTTATCTCGTAAATATTCTTTCCAAATAAAAAATATTTTTTCAGCATCCTCTGAGGGTTGAGCGCCCACGTTCTTTAAGGTCGTAAGGGCACTAGAAAATTTGTTCGACTTAATTGATTTTTCGATTTTTTTCAGATCGTTTGCATAATCTGTTTTCAAGGCCGCACACAACTCTGCTGCATACACACTCATTTCAGCAACGACTACTTTGTAATCGTCTTTTGTAAATGCTTCGGGGTCTTCATTTTTGGTTAGCGTTGTTTTTAATGCCATTAGACGAACGCCTCCCAACATGGCGGTCACCGTCTTTTCATACTCTGCCTTCATCTGAGTTTCCGATCCCATTCTGGGCGTTGCCAAAGGGTAGTGTCCATCAAAGCGCAATTTTTGTGCTTGCACTTGCATTCCAATAGTCATTATTAAAATACTAAAAAAAATACCGTAATATTTATTCGAGCCTATCATCATATTCCGTTCAGGGTTATTAAATAATCGTCTAAAATTTATCGCAAAAAAATGGCTATTTTACTAGGCTTTAGCCTGATTGTTCTGTACAACGTACAAAATAAATCCGCTCACTATCTGAGTGTTTAAAAACCATAAAGCTAGAACATTTTTAGGATACGTTTAATTTGACTACTTACTTATTTTTAAAACTAAGAAAGTAGAGTACTATAAATATAAATAGATGGACAAAAATAATTAACACTAAAATAGGGCATCTTTTGTCCATCTACTTACCTAGCAATCTGCTCTAAAATAATGCATTCGCATTCCTTTCTTAATTACTAAGAAAACTGTGCCATAAATAACGTTAATATTTCGAGCATTGCAAAAACAGCTACTTATTCGTCTTCAATTACCAGCATTTTTTTGTCCAACACATCCAAATTTGCCTTCAAGGTATCCAAAAACACGTTTCCATACCTACTATAGAAACCCAAAAAATTATCCGATCGTTCTTGTAAACCATTCTTAGGAAACAACGTATCTTTCAATTTTTGAATTTGCTGTAGACTCGTTTCATTCTTTTTCTTTTCAGAACGAAGCAAACGCTGTTCTACCTTTTCGACTGCTTTTTGCATTTGTTTTTGCTGCCCCAATACGCCAGGTTCCAAAGCAGGGTCTACTCGCTTTGCTTTTGTCATAATTTGCTCAAAAACGGTATTTAAAGCCGTCAACTCATCCTGCAAAGATAGCGCTTCTTCTGTATTATCTAGCACATATTGTTTTGATAATTGGTGGGGATCTTCAAACAATTGCTTCGCCCGAAGATTCAACTTTGCCATCAATTTTGTCATGCCTTTAGGAATCCACAACACCGAACAGCGTCGAATTAGCATCGGAAAAGGCACTTGATAATGTTCAAATTGTGTTTTTCGTTCCAACCAATACGCAATTTCACCACCGCCACCAATATACCCTAAATTGGGAAAAATTGTTTCTTGAAACAAAGGACGTAAGACGACATTTGGGCTGAAATTTTGAGGATTGGTTGCTAAGTCTTCCAATATTTCGGCTTCCGAAAAGCGAAGGTTCGTATCCAACACTTCGTATTGATTGCCTTCTTTCACAATTCGACTACGCTTGTTCGGAGAAAGGTAAAATAGATTAATGTCCCTCGCATGGGCTTGTTGTTGATAGCCTGCGGCTTCTAAATCTTGAATCGTTTGCGCTATAATTTTTTTAGAAGATTGGTTCAATAATTCATCCTTAAACAAAGGAATCATTTGACGTTTGAACCCAGCCGTCCCCGCATTGGCAATGACCAAACCATAGCGCCCAAAAATCCAATTCAAAAAGTGTTTCACGGCCTCACTATAAGTGCTTGCATTGCCATAAAATGCTTCTAATTTTTCTGCGGCTAGCTTCCCGTGTTCTCCATTTCCCAAAACAGCTTTGGTCTGATCCAAAACCGACCGCAAAGAATCCACCGAATACGCTCCAACAGAACCACCTTGTTGGTCTTCCCAAGTGATTCGTTTTCCAAATAAATTCAAGTGGTTGACCTCTTCAAAATCATGGTCCTCCCCCCCTGTCCAGAAAATAGGCACAAAAGCTTGTTCGGGATAATGCTTCCGTAACTTTTCGACCAAATTAATCGTACTGATAATTTTATAAATACTATACAAAGGTCCCGTAAATAGATTGGGCTGATGTGCGGTTATAATCGTATAACAATTTGCCTCTTTTAGCTGCTGTATATTGTCTAAAGTTGCCTGACTAGCAGCAACACCTTTATATTGTCGTTCTAATTCTTCTACTAAAATTTGTCGCTTTGTTCCCTCAAAATTCTTTTGAGCAATCACCCTTTCAAAGGCTTCTAAGCTTACCTCATGCTCATAAAATGGCCGAAGACTTTTGTCCCCTAAAGTATAAGCTTTATCGGTATCCGAGAATTGAGGTATGTCCTTAAAATCAAAGGTCGTAATGTTCATTTTTAGTCGTATCTTTT
>CACVAQ010000312.1:0-1957 GCA_902727865.1 uncultured Aureispira sp.
TAATGAATTAAAAACCTAATAAGAAAAATAAAAATAGATTCACCTTGCCAATAAAAATGAAAGACCCAAGAAGCAAATGTTACCAATGCATGAGGCCTTCCAGCACCTGTATTTGTAAACACATCCGTCCTTTACAAACGAAGACTCGTTTTATTATTCTGATGCACCCGATGGAGTACAGAAAAGAAAAAGTCGGAACGGGACGTATGACGAAGCTTCAATTGGAAAATTCAGAAATTATAGTTGGGATCGATTTTACCAATAACAATCGTGTAAATGAAATACTGGCTAAAGAAAACTGTTCTTCTTTTTTACTTTATCCAGGAAAAAATAGTTTCAACTTGTCGGTCAGAGAAGGTTCAGAAGTAAATTCATTTATGGGGAATAATCCATACCTCTTCTTGCTCGATGGTACCTGGCCTTGCGCTCGTAAAATGCTTAAACGAAGTAAAAATTTGCAAGCACTAAAAAGAGTGAGTTTTGATAATAAGATAGAATCAAAATTCATCATCAAGCAGCAGCCAGCAGCTCTTTGTTTGAGTACTATTGAGTCCGTCTATACGGTCTTAAACTTGCTTAAGGAAGCTAATTTAGAACAATGCGACACGAAGGATTTTCTTATTCCTTTTGAAAAAATGATTGGGTATCAACTCGAATATATGCTAAACCCAAATAGTAAACACTATTCTTCAACTGCGAGCAGAGAAATTATTCCTAAGAATAAGTATAAGAAAAATGCGGGAAAAAATATTCTTTTTCAACAAGAATAAATGAAATTTTTGAGTCAAGATGGATCAATTTGACCTAGAGCAATCAAAGATTATAAAAACGGGTCTGCCACTATTCTATCAAATGGATTTTTGAAGCAGCTTTCCTAAATTGTACCCGTTGGTACCCTTGCATAGCAGGATCACAAATTTCAAGCGGTTCTGTTTGTATAATATCCTTCACCTGATCCCCCTCGTACAACTCATAAGACGTCCAAACAGAAACAATATTTTCATCTTGGATTGGAAACTTCGGCACGACCCATAGAATACTATCTTCATAAGTCTGATAAACATACTCAAGGGCACAATTCCCGACACTAAACGCGCTATATTCAATGGTATTAGGAGCTATGATTTCGACTCGTTGATACCTGTTTAAGGCTTCTTTTAGTTGTTCGTTCTGGACAGAATCCGTTACAAGCACATTCTCAGCCGCCCCAAACAAACCATACACCGTGTTATACGCTGGCAAATCGGGAAACTCCCATTCTCGCACTTCAAAAGAGTGATACCGTTTCCAACCATTATTATAGGTATAGATATGATACGCATTCATACTAGAATAATCCGCATGATACTCCACCACACCAATTTCATCGGTTCCGTTGCTGTCCAAATCTCCAATCGTTTCAGCATAAAAAACGCCTAAATGAGACGTATGTAAAAAGGTATCTATATGGAGATTATTACTCAGCAGATAAGAAAAGGGCGGCTGCTCCACCAGTTCCCCGCTTTGATAAGCCAAGATGTCTGCGCCCTCAAAAAACTTATTGGTCTCTTGCTTTGTCTTCCCATCAACATAACGTTCCGTCAGAGTATCTTGAATTTGATCGCCATCAAAATCGCCAATCAAAACAAATCGATAGCCCCAAATTGGCTTTCCTCTTTCGTATTCTTCTATGAATACTTCTTTGGGAATTGCAATTGTATCCTTTTTTTCTTTTGGGAATTCATCAATAAAAGTAGTCGCTTCATTGGTGTTTTTTTCTTGGCAGGCAACGATAAAAAGTGCTATAAAAAGCACGTAACTTAATCTCATTTGGTGGTCTATGTTTTTGTGTTCTTTTCTACTGTATTCAAAACACAAATTAAGTCTGTTTTAAGTCATTTTCAATTAGTTTATATAATAATTAGTATTTGGTTGAAAACAATAGTTTTTGGTTCTTTGAATTAGTATTTAGCACAGC
>CACVAQ010000312.1:2057-4357 GCA_902727865.1 uncultured Aureispira sp.
CTTTGATGTTTTAACCGAACTTCGAAGGGTGAAAAATAAGCGACATCTTCTCTAGGAATCCATTTTTTTTGTTGCCGATCAATGACAATAAACAATCCATGCTCATCTCCTAGCGCTGCAAAACGAGTTAAATCTCCGCTATATTTTTCAATTGGGAAATATTGCTGTATGCGATTGTAAACTCCTTGAACATCATTTGTTGGCGCACCCATTTCGCTAACTTCTAACACTTGACTGGCATCAAATGTGGCTGTAGTTGGACTGTTTAGGTTCTTTCTGGCAATAAATTCTACAATATTATCATCCTTATCATAAAAATAGATTGCCTCAGCGTTCCAATCTGAGAAATCAACCAAGTCTGTCCCCTTCCAATCTAAAACCGCCACACGCTCTTTGAGCCAAAGCAAGGCTTCTGCTCCTTGATTGGATGGAATATTAAAGGCATAATGATAATTCGTTGCTTCCTGTTTTTCAACAAACTGCAAGGCTGTTTTGCCTATTTTTAAGGTAAAAAAATGAGCGGTATCCTCCAATAATTCGAAGCCTAATGTTTCTGTGTAGAACTCTTTTTGAGCCGCTAAATTTGTACTATAAAGCTTTATTTTTTCAAAGTTCATGTCCTTTTTTTTAGCTTATTTTCTTTTTTTTGGAAAGTATTCGATAAAAGTCTTCATTCAAAGATAAAAAAGTGCAATCAGATAAAGTTAATTTTTCATAATTTTAGTATATTCGCAAGTCGAAGCTGATTCCTTTTCAATTTTTAGGTCTCAATTTCACTAAGTATACCCTTCGTTTGTAAGCTATTTTTGTGAAAGAAAAAAAATACGAAGGAAGTACGATCAATAGAATATAATCAAACCAATCAAATAAAAATATAATATGTTTGACAGTTTATCAGAACGTTTAGAAGGAGCCTTTAAGTCGTTGACAGGAGACGGTAAACTAACGGAAATTAACGTTGCTACCTCTATCAAAGAAATTCGTCGTGCCCTAGTTGGTGCCGATGTAAACTATAAGATTGCCAAAGAATTTACCGACAAAATTAAAGTACAAGCCTTAGGGACAAAAAATGTCTTGGCTTCTGTTCGTCCTGGTGAATTGATGACCAAAATCGTTAACGATGAATTGGTAGAATTGATGGGTGGGCAAGCTGCTGGTATCAACATCAAAGGAAAACCTGGTATTATCTTAATTGCAGGTCTGCAAGGTTCGGGTAAAACAACGTTTACTGGTAAGTTGGCTAAATTCTTAAAAATAAAAAAAGGCAAACGTGTCTTGCTTTCTGCTTGTGATGTGTATCGTCCTGCGGCAATCACTCAGTTGACTGTTTTGGGAGAGCAAGTAGGTGTTGAAGTCTACAAAGAATTAGAAAACAAAAATCCTGTAGAAATTGCTAAAAATGCCGTTGCGCATGCTGCTAAAATGGGCTTTGACGTTGTTATCGTCGATACAGCGGGTCGTTTAGCTGTGGATGCAGCGATGATGGATGAGATTGAGGCGGTTAAAAATGCCATCACTCCTACAGAATCTTTGTTTGTTGTCGATGCGATGACTGGTCAAGATGCTGTCAATACAGCCAAAACATTTAACGAGCGGATCAACTATGATGGTGTTGTTTTAACTAAAATGGATGGTGATACTCGTGGTGGTGCGGCACTTTCTATCAAATATACCGTTGGGAAACCAATTAAATTTGTGAGTAGAGGGGAAAAAATGGAGGAGCTTGATGTCTTCCACCCTGATCGTATGGCGCAACGTATTTTAGGTATGGGAGATATTGTTTCTTTGGTTGAAAAAGCGCAAGAGCAATTCGACGAAAAAGAAGCGAAACGTTTGGAAAGCAAAATCAAAAAGAACAAATTTGATTTTGATGATTTCAAAACGCAATTGAACCATATTCGTAAAATGGGTAACCTTAAGAACTTGATTAGCATGATTCCTGGTATGGGGAAAATTGCTAAAAACTTGGATATTGATGACAATGCCTTTAGTAAAATTGAGGCAATTATCAATTCTATGACTCCTGAGGAACGCAAAAATCCGAACATCATTAACGGTAGCCGTAAAAAGCGTATCGCTCGTGGTTCTGGAAACAAACTAGAAGAAGTGAATCAGTTCATGCGTCAGTTTGAGCAAATGCGTAAGATGATGCACCAAATGAGCAAAATGCAAGGACAAGGTGGCGGAATGAGTATGCCTAATTTCCCTGGACGTTAGGTTGAAATTCTTACTATTTATAGTTCTATAAAGTATACAAAAAACGCTAAAATCAACTTTGATTTTAGCGTTTTTTTTTTAGT
>CACVAQ010000313.1 GCA_902727865.1 uncultured Aureispira sp.
GATTGTAGCACTTGATTCGAATTTATAACCTATTTTTATTAATAATAGTCAACAAAACGTCTTTGTAGTTCTTTCCAATAGGGATAATTTTCTTCTCAATCTGAACGGTATTTCCTTCGATAATAGAAATATTTGCCAAATTAACAATAAAAGACCGATGAACTCGCATGAAAATATCAGAAGGTAATTTAATTTCTAAGCTTTTCATGGTCTGCAAGGTTACAACACGACCATTTGGAGTATGTAAGATAACATAATCTTTTAGACCTTCAATATAATTGATTTGGTCAAAACGGATTTTTATTAATTTTTTATCCGCTTTCACAAAAATGTAATCGGCCGTTTCGGTACTAGCAGGAAGACTAGGTTCATTTTCCTGTAATTCTTTCGCAACAGCTTTGTTCACCGCTTTGGCGAAACGATCTAAAGAAATAGGCTTTAGTAAGTAATCGACTACATTTAGCTCATAGCCATCCATCGCATATTCAGAATAAGCCGTTGTCAAAATTACTTGCGGAGGATTGGGCAGGGTTTTGAGAAAGTCAATCCCTGATATTTGAGGCATCTGAATGTCCAAAAACATTAGATCTATGTTGTTCTTATTCAGAACATCAAAGGCTTCAACAGCATTGCTGCATTTGGCGATCAAGTTCAAGGCAGGAAACTTACTTACATAGGTTTCAAGTACTTCTTGTGCTAATGGTTCATCGTCAACAATTATAACATTCATTTTTATGAGATTGTTAGAATTTTTTGTTTCATCATATAGACCAATATCAGTGATTCGGACTCAAAAAACAAAAAATTATAGCGTTAGAAAATTAGTGAAGTGTACTGGCTAAAAAGTTAAATTACAGTGAGTTTAGGTCAATTTTTAAATTAACCAAATAGATTTCATCTGTTTCATGAATATCCAAAATATATTTATCGGGATAAATGAGTTCTAATCGACGTTTTACGTTGACCAAACCAATTCCACCTTGAAAATAACGTTCGTCTTTTTCTTGCGTTTTACTATTCTGAATTGTAAAATCAATGTTGTTGTCTTCAATGTAGAGCAAACATTCTACAAAACCTTCGGTAATACTTTGGCTCAAACCGTGTTTAAAGCTATTTTCAAAGAAGGTAATAAATAGAAGTGGAGCAATGCTGTAGTTGCTAGGTGATTCTCCAGCACATTCAAATTCAATACTCGCCTTGTCTCCATAACGTGTCCGCTCCAAGGCAAGGTAATTTTGTATGTAGTTAATTTCTTGCTCCAAAGGTACTTCTTTTTCATTACTTTTATACAGCATATAGCGCATCATTTCCGAAAGCCGAAGGACAATTTCTGGCGCTTTGTCTGATTTTTTTAGTGTCAATGCATACAGGCTATTTAGCGTGTTAAATAGGAAGTGCGGGTTGATTTGAGACTTAAGAAAACTCAATTCTGATTGCAAATTCTTGTTTTCTAACTCTTTTTGCACGGATTGTTGCAAAAACCATTCTTTTGTGATTTTTAGAATCGTACTAATAATCAAAGTGAAAAATAAGAAAATAAAATGCCCGTATTGTTTTTTTAATAGTTCAACTTGAGCATCTATATTGTCCTTCCCTCCAATATTCCAATACAAACAAACCATTTCAATTGGCATGACGACGGCGGCTGTGAAAAGTAAAAGGAGCAGGTAAGAAATGAACCGTTTTTTTGAAAGATAGTTCGGAATTAAATAAAGATAGTTGACATAAACGATCAGCATTAGAAAAAAAACATGGATTAAGGTATTTCTTAAGATCGTAATAAAGCCTTCATCTCCACTATCCAAAAATAGGAGCGTCAGCATATAGCAAAACCAAATAAGACTATGATAAACAACTCGGTTCGAGATGAATTCATAGCTTCTTTTTATACTATTTTGTGCAGCGATTAAGGACATAAATTAATTGAATAGGTGGTTCATTTATTAGATTATCAACTACTAAGAATGAATAAATTTTAAGAATTATTACAATAATAAGAATTATTGACATAAATTTGTGCAAAATTAGACTAGACAACCTAAGACGTAGACGAAATTTGTTTTAAAGATAAAATTGAAATATTGATTTAGAGACAAATTTTTTAAGATGAAAAATTTTAACCAGTTGGTTATTAATTAAATAAAAAGAGAATAAAAAAGAATGTCTGTAAATAAGCAGTTATTTAGAGACAAAGCATTGATTTTAAGTATTAAGACAAGTTGGTGGTGTTACAGTATATAATGACTAAATTGTTGAGAACCAAAAGTAGTGGTTTGAAAACGTAACCTACATTTAACTAATTTAAAAAATTCAAAAGTTAGCATGGCAATTTCAAAGTACGTAGAAGTAAAAAATGGACAACTGAATAAGAGATATTCTGGCAGAAAAGTTGAAGCTGGGCATTTGATCGAAGATTACATGGGTGGTGATATCGATATCAAAGGTGATTTCATGGACTTCATTGACAATATTAAGGACGTATGTGACTTTAGTTTTGTAGGTCATCACTTCAAGTTTTTCATTACAGAATTCTTACCAGAAATCATGAGTCATTCACAAAAAATGGATGAAGCTACGATTAAGAGTCACTACGATGATCAAAATGACATCTTCAGATGGTTTTTAGGACCAAGAATGGTTTATACTTCTGGATACTACAAGACGGGAGATGAAACATTAGAAGAAGCTCAAGACAACAAATTGGACTTGATTGCTCAAAAAATGCAATTGAAAGAAGGCGAGTCTCTTCTTGATATTGGATGTGGTTGGGGAACGTTGGTAGCACATATGGCTAAGAACTACAACATGGACACTACTGGTGTAACAATTACTCCAGAGCAAGCTGAATGGGGAACAAAATTGATCAAGGAGAACGGAATGGAAGACCAGTCTAGAATCCTTACAATAGATTATAGAGATATTCCTCAAAGAAAATACGATAAAATTACTTGTTTGGAAATGGCTGAGCATGTAGGTATCAAATACTTCCAAAAATTCATGGAGCAAATTTATGATTTGTTAGAAGATGATGGAATTTTCTATTTGCAAATTGCTGCATTGAGAGAAAGAAAATCTTTGTTACGTGGACCTGACCAAGAAACAATTGTTTGGGGATTGTTCATGAACGAATATATTTTCCCTGGTGCTGATGCAAGTATGCCTGTAAGTTGGGATCTTAGAAAAATAGAAAAAGCTGGATTTGAGATTAACACAGTAGAAAATGTTGGTATCCATTACAGCAAAACCATCAAAGCTTGGTATGACAACTGGATGTCTAACAAAGACAAAGTAATCGAGAAATACGGAAAAATGCAATTTAGAATGTATCAAGTATTCTTGGGTTGGTCTGTAAGAATCGCTGCTATTGGTGGATCTTCTGCTTACCAAATCATTTGTCACAAAAATATCAACTCTGTAGAGAGAAAGAGATACATTGGTCAAATTGCTTTAGGTGAAAACAAGAGATTTGATAATACAACTTCTGTTACTTCAGAGAGTACAACTGAAAAAATCATGGAAGAGTATGAAACAAAGGCTAAGAAAATTATGGTGAAATAAGAATTCTTTTCACTAGAAAAAAAAGGAGCGACATTTGTTGCTCCTTTTTTTGTTTTAAAATAAGCGTCAAACAACTGAAATCATAGACCTTGTAAAGCATAAGCCAATAAAAAATCATGAAACATCCAAGAGATCAATTTTTAACCATTTATGGTCGCAAACCTGTTTTAGAAATTTTAGAGAATGAATCTCTAAATATTGCAAAGGTTTTTATTGCTAGAAAGGCAAAGGCAGACATTATTAAGAACATCATCGCTGCTTGTGAACGTCGGGGGATAGAAGTGTTGAGAATGGAAGCCGATCAAGTTTCTAGAATGTCAAAGCATCCCAAACAAGATCAAGGGGTTGCAGCAGATATTCATACGCCTCATATGGACGATGCGCTTCAATTTTTGGAGCAGAATAAGGGCAAAAATTTACAATTGATTGCTTTGGATGGCATCACAACCCCCGCCAATGTCGGCATGATTATTCGCTCTTGCACGGCTTTGGGAATTGATGGAATTATTTTACCTAGAAAAGGGAGTACCAAATTAAATTCTTTTGTTATAAAAGCATCGGCAGGGGTGGTGTTTAAAAGTCGCATTCTCAAATGCGAACGCTTGACACCTGTTCTCAAAAAAGCGAAAGAAATTGGCTTTGACGTTTATGGATTGTCTGGTGAGCAGGGCGAAAATATTTATACAGAAAGCTTTGCCGCAAAGAGCCTTTTTATCATGGGCAATGAAACAGAAGGCGTTTCTCCTCAAACAGAAGCCTTGACGGATAAACATCTATTTATTCCAATGTC
>CACVAQ010000314.1 GCA_902727865.1 uncultured Aureispira sp.
GTCACGACAGAATCACAACCCGCCATATTGACCAAAGTATCCGTTGCCGTATTATTACTAGCGGTATAGGTAACTCCATCGATCCAAGTATAAGCATTACAAGCGACTAGTGTGTCCGTTCCAGTGTTTGTTAAACAACCTATAGGATCATTAAATTTCACGACAAAGCCTTCAGCACCTCCAGTTAAAGTATTTTGATGCCCATTTGAGGCAATATTAGACGTAGAAGAGGTTGATCCTGCTAAATAGATATTTCCCATACCGTCTGTGGCACAAGCATTTCCTCTATCAATAGCAGTTCCACCATAATAGGTCGCCCATTCACGCACTCCAGCAGCATTAAATTTAGCTAAAAAAGCATCGTAACTGCCTCCAGTGGTGTTTTGATACCCATTTGAAGCAATTCCAGAAGAGGAGCTAGCCGATCCTGCTAAATAGACATTTCCAGCCTGATCTAATGCACAACCATATCCTTCATCAAAATTGGAACCTCCATAAGAAACAGCCCATTGGCGAGTCCCTGTACTATTATATTTTAATAAGAACGCATTATTATCCCCATTGAACGTTTCAAAATAACCTACTAAATAGACATTTCCAGTATTGTCTATGGCACAATCTGTTGCGGCAGTAGGAAAATAGTCTCCAGGATAATGTTTGACCCATTGGCGAACCCCCGCAGCATTAAATTTTACTAAGAGCGCTTCAAAATCATAACCAGCATAAGATGACCTTCCTGCTAAATAAACATTTCCAGCTCCATCTACAGCACAGTTTGCTGCTTCAGTCCAATCATCCAATCCATAGTAAGTTCCCCATTGGCGAACCCCCGCAGTATTAAATTTCACTAAGAAAGCACTATAATACCCCAAAGGAGTAACATTACTTTGATGCCCATTCATAAAGATACCAGAATGAGAAGCCGTCCTTCCTGCTAGATAGACATTTCCAGCATTGTCTACGGCACAACCCATTCCTAATTCATTATACGATCCACCATAATAAGTTGCCCATTGGCGAATGCCTGTAGAATTAAATTTCACAAGAAATGCATCGCCACTCCCTGCGTAGGTATTTAAATGACCATTTGAAGCGATATTAGTAGTCGAAGTAGTGCTTCCTGATAAATAAAAATTTCCCATTAAATCTATTGCTGCACGGATTGTATTTTCGTTAGAAGTTCCACCATAATAAGTTGCAAATTGACGGACTCCAGCAGCATTAAATTTTACTAGAAAAGCATCCGTAGCACCTCCAGAAGTATTTTGATGCCCACCTAAGGCAATATTAGAGGTAGAGGCGGTTTGCCCTGCCAGGTATAGATTTCCTGCTCCATCTACTAAACAAGTCGTGATGGCGTCTGCATCTAGTCCTCCATAATAGGTTGCCCAAACAAGGCTAGGGTCTATCGTCAATACTTTAGTTTTGTCATAATTAGATAGATCAAAAGAAAGTAGATCTCCCTCTAACTTAAACGCAGTGGAAACCGCTTGCTTACCTTGAAAAGAAATCGGTGCTTGTTCTGTAATGCTTCCCATCGAGTTTGACAGCGTAAAGCTACCATCGGCATTGATTTTTAAGTCCTCGTGATGCTTAAATTGCACTTGAATTTGGCTAGGATCGGCTCCTGGTTGTACGATGAAATCGTACTTTAAGCCTTTATCTGTGGTGTAAATGACCCAGTCAATTCCTGGATAAACTCCTTGATAAGTTAATTTTTTGAAACTGTGTACGTCCAGTGCGTTTCTATTATAATATTGGACATAATCTTTGCTTTCCCCATCTGCGATAATCGTTGCATTAGGATTCGCATCGACTAATTCCATGTCCATACGATAAGTTTCGGTACGAATTTGCGCTCTTAAAGCTTCTTGGGCAGCCTCTTCTTCTTGACTTAAAATTCCCTTAGAGTTGGCTTCGTAACCTGCTGGATAATGAATTTTTGTAAATTGGTACGCTAAGCCAGTCGGCAGCATGAAAATATCAATTCCTTTTTCTTGAAAATGATATTTGACATTCGTAGCCGTTTTTCCTTCGGTATTCCAAACCTGTCCTTTGTTCTCTTCAAAGGCGGTTTTGTGTTGGGCCGCAAAGGAGCTTGCTTGGGCTAAATTAGCCGTATTTTGTGCGTGTAGTATTCCTGTTGAAAGTAGGAGTAGTACTAAGTGAAATATTTTCATTTTATTTTTTTAAGTATTACGGTAAAAATGATATGTTTTTTTAAGGATGCAAGTTTAGTTTTTTTTAACTTAAAAAGTATTAAAACATGAAATTTTTTTATTAAAAAGTGTCTCTTGTCTTGATTTTCACTTAGATAAGCTTTGTTGTACTTTTTTTTTAGGCTAGAATTTCATGTTTTTAGATTAGAAAAAAGGGTTTCTAATCGAATGTTAGAAACCCTTCTTACTTTTAATTCCACTTAATTTAGAACCTATTTTTTGATCACTTTATAATAACTAAGCCCTTTGTTGGTCTTAATTTCAAGGATATAAACTCCCGATATTTTAGGTAGTTCTAATTAATATCTGTGTATAGAACAACGCTCATGAGCGTTGGACTTTAGTTGTCTTGTACGTAGCAATTTTTTATAAAAAAAATTGAATTAATGGGCATGAAAAATAGTGGAGAAAAAACGAAAGGACTTATAAAACAAACACTTCAAAATTTCCCTTAGGAACAGTTCCAACTAAATTCTTAGAAATTCGCAAGGTCTTTAAATTCGGCAAGTCAGCAAGGAAATCGGGGAGCTGCGTTAAATGGGGATTATCAAGAAGAATTAAAGAGGTTAAGTGCTTTAATTGAGATAAACCAGCAGGAAGAACTGCGATCGAGGTATTTTTAATACTCAAACTTTTTAAATGCTTTAAATCGTTTAAGGTATCAGGCAATCGCTGAATAGGAAGATTGCCCAATTCCAAAATGCGTAAATTGGGCATAAAGGAAAGCTCTTTAGGTAATTCCTTCAAATTAGGGTTGTACACAGACAGCGCAATTACTTCGGGTAAAATGTGACACAATTGTCCCAAATATAAATCATCAAAGTCAATCACAGGCTGCGTTTTCGCCAAATACAACAAGTCTTTAATGCCACGCTCCAAAGGCCAAAGGCTAATTTGGGCAGCAGAACGGAGTTGATAGGCCAATTCTATATTATTTGGCTGCCCTGTTTTTAATAAAGTGATGATTTTTTCGAGCATCATTGGAACTTTTAGTATACTTGTAGGATTAAACAAAGTATATTTGAAATAGAAAGTTGGCTGTTTTTTTACAACCACAAAATTAAACTTACAAAAAATTAGAAAGAATGAGTACCAGGAAACGAATTTTATCAGCAATCCAACCTACGGGAAATATGCATTTTGGCAATTATTTTGGAGCTGTACAAAATTGGGTGCGCTTGCAGGAAGAATATGATTGTGTCTATGGTGTGGTAGATTACCATGCAATGACAATGCCCTATGATCCTAAAAAATTGCGTCAAAATACTTGGGAAATACTGTTTAATTTAATGGCAGTAGGGGTTGAGCCTAATAATTTATTCATTCAGTCTTTAGTTCCAGAACACACGGAATTAGGTTGGATTTTTAACTGTTTTTGCTCTCATGGACGCTTGAGCCGCATGACACAGTTTAAAGATAAAAGTATACAATCGAAAGAAAAAGCCAGCGATGATTTTATCTCCGCAGGATTGTTTGGTTACCCTGTGTTGCAAGCCGCAGATATCTTAATTTATAATGCAGATTATGTGCCTGTCGGGAAAGATCAAGACCAACATTTGGAATTGACTAGAGAAATTGCAGATAGATTTAACAAGCAAGTTGGAAAAGAATACTTTGTCTTGCCAGAAACCTTGCATGCAGAAATTCCCAAGGTCATGTCTACGGCCGATCCTAAACGTAAGATGAGTAAGAGTGCTGGCGAAAAGCATTATATTTCTGTCTTTGCAGACGAAGCTAGAATTCGAAAGCAAATAAAATCTGCCGTAACGGATACTGGTGATACCGCAGAAGGGGAGATGAGTGCAGGTGTTGAAAATCTATTCAGCTTGTTAAAAGCAGCTGGGAAAATAGAAGCACATACGGGCTTGATGGAAGATTATCATGCTGGAAATCTAAAATATTCTGACCTAAAAGGAGAAGTAGCGGAAGGCTTGGTCGCTTTGAGTACTAGTTTTAAAGAACGTAAAGCCGATCTTTTGACGCGTAAGAAAGAAATCAAAGGACAAATTAAAGCCTCTTCTGCCGAAATTCGCAAACGGGCACAACAAACGGTTCGAGAAGTAAAAGAACTAGCAGGGCTAAGTAATGTGAAATATTAGTACTTAGCATTACTCCGTTG
>CACVAQ010000315.1 GCA_902727865.1 uncultured Aureispira sp.
TCAGTTCATATAGCCTATTAAACAAGTATGCTTGTAATTCATGTTTAACTAGATTTAAAAGATAACAAATAGCTTTTTAGTCTTCGCATTTTTAGTCTATATCTTACTAAGCCAAGACAAAGTACCAAAAAAAAGGCTGTTTGATTCTTTATCAAACAGCCTTCCTTTGTCCTTACTCATTATCACGCTTTAAATAGCTCTCCCAACCAATTTTTTTATAAATTTCTGATTGTAAAGCTGGATTATTCGATTGATAAATCCCCCTTCCTACAATCATAATATCCACACCACGCTTAGAAAAAGCTTCATCTGGATGGTTGTAAGTTTGTCCCAAACCATCTTTCTTACGATCCGTATTAATACCAGGCGTTAACATCATAATACCGGGCTTATCCGAACGGTAATTTTGAGACACCGTTCCCAAGACAATATCACTGTGTTGCTCTGCTATTTCAATTGCTTTGCTTGTGTATTTCTTATCGGTCAACGTATCCGTAGTTGACATCTCTGCAACCACAATCAAAGCCGTTGTGTTTAACTTTTCTGTTGCTTTTAAAGCTTCTATACTTGAAGAGCCCGCAACCACGTGTACCGTCACAACATCCGCCCAGTCTGCGATACAAAGTGGCGCTGCTGTAAACTGTTGCATCACAATATGCCCAATATCTGCAAATTTTCGATCTTCAAAAATTAAGAAATTATGCTTTTCGGCCAATTCTTTTAAGGCGTCTATTATTGCAGGACTAAAGTCACTCAAATTATCCGTATGCGTTTTTAGCATACAAATATTAGGCCCTACTGCATTCGCCAAATGTAACAACTCTTCTGAATTTGTAACATCTGCCGAACAACATAAATTCGTCTTTTTCTTCAAAACAATCTCTGTCAAACGTTTCGCTATAGGATGCTTGGCCTCCTTGCCAATTTTCTTATAACTATACGATTTCTTTTGTTTCCGACGGGCTCTAACTTGTTCAAAATCAATCCTATTTGTCTCAATAAACACCAAGGTATCTGTGTACTGTTTTTGGTTGACTTTGCCCCCCTCTTTAAGTATTTCCAAGATTTCTCGAATGGTATACACCGTTTGTACATCGTATCCATAATCACTCAGCATTACAGCTCCGCCTTGCATTCGGTCGACGATAGACAAAACGTGTTTCATCTTTAGCCCCTCTCCTTCTAGCGCTTCCAATGTTTCTATCATTGAAATTCCACTGCTAATTACATCGTCAATAACCACACAAGTATCTTCCTCTTTGAAAATACCTTCTACCATCTTTTTGGTTCCGTGCTTTTTCTGTTCTTTGCGCTTCACAATCATAGATTTAGAATGCAGAACAGCCATCGTCGAGCTGATGGATAATGCCGCATAAGGAACACCACATAGGTGATCAAATTCTGATTCGGCGACCAAATCCCAAAGTAACTCACTAATGCTTCTTAGTATGTCAGGATACGCAACAATTCTACGAAAATCTAGGTAAAACGGTGACTGAAGTCCGCTTTTTAGGGTAAATTCTCCGAACTGGAGAACACCTAAATCAAATAATTTAAGTGCAAGCTCTTTTTTGTTCATTAGTATTGAATTTCGGTTAGGATATGTACCTTTATCGGCGCAAAGGTAATTTAATCTTACTAAAATCAAAAAATAACAATCTCAACTTTTTAAGTATTATGTCAATTAACTTAAGTACCACCATAGGCAATATACGCTTGAATAGCTGTATTTATAACGCTTCTGGCCCAAAATGCACCACAAAAGAAGCCCTTAAAAATATTGGAAAAAGTTTTGCTGGAGCGATCTTAACGAAGAGTGCTACCTTAACGCTAAGAACGGGGAATCCAAGCCCTAGATACTTTGAAAATGATTTGGGAAGTATTAATTCGATGGGCTTGCCTAATGCTGGCTATCAATTTTATGCCGACTTGGCAAAAGAGCTACAACAGTACAATAAGCCTTATTTTGTATCGGTTGCTGGGCTGTCTTTAGAGAACAACTTAACCATGCTGCAACACTTAAGTACGGTTGAAGAAATTGATGCTATTGAGTTAAATTTATCTTGTCCTAATGTTCCTGGCAAACCTCAAACAGGCTACGACTTTGAGCGAACCAAGCATGTTTTAGACAAAGTTTGCCAATTTGATCAGCATACCTTAGGGATAAAATTGCCCCCTTATTTTGATTTAATTCATTTTCACCAAATGGCTGATATTATCAATCAATATCCCATTCAATTTGTTACTTGCGTCAATAGTATTGGCAATGGATTGGTGATTGACGTTGAGCAAGAACAAGTTGTCATTAAACCTAAAGATGGATTTGGGGGAATTGGTGGCGATTATATAAAACCAACTGCTTTGGCAAATGTTCGTCAGTTTTATCTATTACTTCGAGACGATATTAACATCATTGGTGCTGGTGGGATCAAGACTGGAACAGATGCTTTTGAACATATTCTTTGTGGTGCTTCAGCAGTTCAAATTGGAACTCAGTACATGCGTGAAGGAGCAGGTTGCTTTGAACGAATCGAAACAGAGCTTAAACATTTAATGCTTCAAAAAAAGTACACTTCAATCAAAGATTTTCAAGGAAAATTACAATCGATCACTTAAGTCGATGTTGTCAACTGTACAGATTAAATAAATA
Organism: uncultured Aureispira sp.; assembly: GCA_902727865.1. Classification (GTDB taxonomy): domain Bacteria; phylum Bacteroidota; class Bacteroidia; order Chitinophagales; family Saprospiraceae; genus Aureispira. The sequence goes on from CACVAQ010000315.1 coordinate 2,651, forward strand.
AAATCTAAGTTTTTTTTTTATGTTATTCCTCTTTAGATAATTATTTGTTTTACTGATTTTCGTTTTTTTAAGCCCTCTATTGAAAACAAAAAGAGATTATCATAAAAATTATGATAATCTCTTTTTGTACAAACCAAATCGTTCCAACTAATTAACCGCAGCAAATTGAATCGCAGCACTAGACCATTCTTTTGTCTTTTTAATTATAGGAATTACATCTTCTGGGTTTTCAACAAAAGACCACATTTCCAAATGCTCCGTTTGCATAAAACGTTCTTCGGCACAACGCTTCAGCATTTCTTTCAAAGGATCGTAATAACCATTTGTATTAAGAATGATAATAGGTTTTGTAAATAGTCCTAACTTCTTTAGTGTAATTGCCTCTAACAACTCTTCCAACGTTCCTGTTCCTCCTGCTAAAGCGATCACCGCATCAACTCCATCAATTAATTTAGCTTTTCGTTCGTGCATGGTTTCAGTGTACACAAAATTGGCCACTCCTTTATGTCCCCATTCCACCTCATTCATAAATTGAGGCATAATCCCCTTAATCTTTCCTCCTTCTGCCAAAACGGTATCCGCTAATTGCCCCATTAAGCCAACACCTCCCCCTCCATAAACAACTTCAGCATCCTCTTTAACCAAGTCTTTAGCTAATATTTCCGTCGCTTTAAAAAAAGCGGTATTGATTTTTGTACTCGAAGCACAATAGACACAAACTTTCATCTGGATTTTATTTTAATAAAAAAACAGTAATTATTTACTACAAATTTAAGAATAGTTCCTTAGAAAAAACTAGTAATGGGCTTTATATAAACAAAAAAAGCGGCGATAAAATCATATAGATTTTATCGCCGCTTTATGGCATTCGGTTCTTACTTTCTAGAAGAACATTACGTTAGTTTAAGAAAAAAAAAGAAGGCGGTGACCTACTCTCCCACCTAAAAGGCAGTACCATCGGCGCTGAAGGACTTTACTTCTTTGTTCGGAATGGTGAAAGGTGTCTCCCCCTCGCTATTGCCGCCTACTATTCTTTGTCTCCAGTAAACTGGATTAACATTTCTTCTGTTCTTGTTAGAACCTCTATTTTTTGTTTATCAACATTTTTGAATGTCGATAATAAACATACAGTGGAGAAAAAACTTAAGCAATTTTCGATAAAAATTTATTCTATCTTCTTATTCCTTCTTTTATCCATAGATAAAAGAAAAATAGAAAGCTTTCGGGTCATTAGTATTGCTCGGCTCCCTAACATATCGCTATGCTTCTACCTACAACCTATCTACGTCATCATCTTTAACGTCCCTTCATGGAATACTCATCTCGAAGTTGGCTTCGCGCTTAGATGCTTTCAGCGCTTATCCATTCCAAACGTAGCTACTCTGCAATGCCCACGGCTGGACAACAGATACACTAGCGGTTTGTTCAACTCGGTCCTCTCGTACTAGAGTCAAATCTTCTCAATATTCCTACGCCCACAACAGATAGAGACCGAACTGTCTTGCGACGTTCTGAACCCAGCTCGCGTGCCACTTTAATGGGCGAACAGCCCAACCCTTGGGACCTTCTCCAGCCCCAGGATGTGACGAGCCGACATCGAGGTGCCAAACCTCCCCGTCGATGTGAGCTCTTGGGGGAGATCAGCCTGTTATCCCCGGAGTACCTTTTATCCTTTGAGCGATG
>CACVAQ010000316.1 GCA_902727865.1 uncultured Aureispira sp.
TCATGAGCGAAGCGAGCTAAGGTCTAAAAGCATGGACGTAGTACACGAATATGGAATTAAATAGATAAACAAACATTCCAAGAGTATTTATGAAAGGATTAAAATTTTGGTTGGGGAAAATACTTGGCTCTATTGCTGGAGCTGCTATCGGTGGCTTTGGGGGAGGATTGATTGGTCTTTTACTAGGAGCTGTTTTGGACAAATTGCATCAAGATGGTGGAGAGATTTGGTTGAACAAAAGTGCGCCATCTAGGGTAGAAGACACCGACCCGAACGATTTTATTGTCGGTTCGATTCTGTTGGCAGGAGCTATTGTTAAAGCAGATGGGGAAGTAGATGATTTGGAATTAAGTTATGTCCGTTCTTTTTTGGTAGAACAATTTGGAACACTGCAAATGGACGACTATTGGCACATTTTAATGGAGTCCATTAACAACGATTTTGATCTCAAAAAGACGACACAGCAAATTCGACGCACAACGAGTTACGAAACTCGTTTGCAGCTCATTCATTTCTTATTTGGAATTGCAAATGCAGATTATACGATTGATGACGATGAGATAGCGGCAATTAAGGTCATTAGCATTCATTTAGGCGTAGAAGCGGACGAATTTGAGTCCATCAAAGCGATGTTTTACCAAGCGATGGATGCTTATTATAAAATTTTAGAAATTTCACCTTCTGCCAGAGACGAAGACGTCAAAGAAGCCTATCGTTTTATGCTCAAAAAATATCATCCTGATAAATTAGAACATCTAGGAGAAGGTGTTAAGAAAGCGGCAGGGACTAAATTTTTAAAAGTGCAGGAAGCCTATGACAATATAAAAAAAGAGCGAGGCTTTCGTTAAGCGCTCAATTTTTTAGAAATGTTTAGCTCTTGCTGCGCCCTAATCTTTGTGCATACCAAGTAGCCGTTTTAATTCGTCCTCTTGTTCTTTGATGGCCTCTTCTACAGCTCTTAACCTGCCTATAGCTCTAAGGTCAGTTTCTTGTAAGTATATTTTTTGTTTTGATTTTAGTTTAGCCAGTTTCATAATAATGTTCGTGTACGCCAAGCGTTTGTGTTCAGGGATTGGTTCTAAATCTGCATGGATTTTTTCAATCGTATCTAGTAGCGCTTCTTTGGCAGTGATACTCCGTTCAATATGCTGAATTTTTCTTTGAATGCTATCTTTTATAGGCCCTCTAGCTTTTGTGGCGTTTAATTTACTGCGTTCATACTTCAACTCTACAATACTGTCTTTGATATTTACATATTTTTCCAAGGTTTCAGGAGCAAGGTAGGGCAAGTCTTTAGAGGCTTTGTCTTGTATTTGAATTTTTATGAAATCGTCTGCTTCTATTTGTTGTGTATGATTAGCCGCTGTGTGCTCTTTTTTTTGCTTATTTCGATGGATGATTATAATTGCAAAAAGAGTAAAAATTAGGACTCCAACTAGTAGGATTATACTAAAAAAAATACCAAGAAATCCCAAGACTAAAGCAATAAAAGGAGCGAGGCAGCCTGTAGAAGCCGTCAAACTACCAGATGCCAATAAAGGGAAAAAGTACAGCGCCCAAGCTACCAAGCCGATGAATAAGCCAGCTGCTATGATAAAGAAGGTCGTTGGAATTCCTTTTTTATTCTTGTTTTGTTGTTGTTTTTGATGTTGATTTTGCTGTTTTTTTATGCGTTTTTGACTCCGTTTTTTTTGCTTGCTTGCCTTTTTTTTAACAGGCGTTTGTTTGTCTAGGTACTCAATACTGGCCATTGGAGCGTTTGTCCTTAGATCTTGAGAAGAAGGACTGAATGAGCTTAAGGTCAAGCTCAGTATAATGAGAAGCGTCAAGATGATTTTCATGGTATTGGCACAATTCGATGATAGGAAAAATAAACTAAACGAGTATTCAATAAATTAAATATAAGGCAACATTTTTAGAATTCATAATTGTGTAAGAAAAAAAAACGAGGGAGCAATGTAGAAGTACAGATGAACTGTTTGACTTGTTCTACTGTTTAAATTGAAATTTTCGTTCTTATTACACCTAAGTACGATCAAGTATACAATCGGGATTTAGGGCGTTTTGCAAAATACTCGGATGGAACGGAGGAAATTATGAAAAGTTAAGGTTATATGTAAGGCGAGGTTTGGCATTGCATTTGAAATAATAAGATTATTCTTCTTTGATTTATTATTTTTAGCCTGCTTTTTTAACAATAATTTTATGGATTTGGGAGTTTATAGATTATAAAAAAAACAAACTTTAAAGCCCTTGAGGGCTATATTAAACACACATTATGACATTATTTAAAAATATCGCCTTGATTGGCGGCTTACTTTTGATGGTACTTACTGCTTATGGGCAGCAAGGCAAGACTTACAAAGAGAAGTCTGATCCAGAAGCGACAAAAATTCTTAAGAATTTAAAGCAAATTTATGGTAAATTTGATGGTTTATCTATCGACTATGAATTAGAGCTGGAATATGGAGAGGACAAAGAAATTCAAAAAGGAAATATTTATCAAAAAGGAGAGAAATATCGAATTGATAATAATGGGAATATTATCATTAATGATGGAGAGAAAGTTTTGATGTATATTAGAAAGCAAAATGAACTTCAGGTGAATGACATTGTTCCAGATGAAGAACAGCCGTTTACACCTGCTAAAATCCTGAATATAGATGAGAATGACAAAGAGTTTATCTATGTCATCACAGGCGAGGATAGCAAGGGGTACAAAATAGAGTTCAAGCCATTGGATCGCAACTCAGAAATTATGAAAATTCGTATTCGTGTTAATAAAGCACAAACAGAGATTCGTTCTGTGAAAATTTTCTCTGACGATGGTAGTCGAATGACCTTTATTGTGAAAAGTATCAAGAATGTAAAAGAAACTAGTGGTAGTTTTAAATTTGACAAAAGTCAATATCCTGGTATTCGAGAAATTGATTTGAGAGATTAAGTAAGCTATTGTATACAGTAAAGCCGCTTCAAAATTTATTTTTGAAGCGGCTTTTTTTTTGCCAGAACGTAGAACCTACTGTCTTATAAATTAAAAAAGCGTCCACCAATAAAGGAGAACGCTTCTAATGCTTAATTTGTAATGGGGTACCTAGTGGGGTTCGAACCCACGACCCTCGATACCACAAACCGATGCTCTAACCAGCTGAGCTATAAGTACCATATTTCCTAAAGCGAGGCGAAGATACGAACTAAAATTAGATTACCAAATTATTTTTAGTTTTTTATGTTATTTTTTTGATTTATTTTTAAACAGGCTTCTTCGTACTGGTGTTTAAATTGGCTTGGATTGATGGAGCCTTGAATGATTTTAGAGTAAATAGTACCATATTTAAGCCTCAATTGAGTTTTGAAGGTCCCTTGGTAGATTTTGACAGCAGTCACAATAATTTCTTGCGGTTTTAGAATAATTGGGTGTACTCCAAAACCACAATAAGAAGTATAGGCTTCTTCTATCGGTTTCCATAGACCATCTTGATCTTTGGCTTCTAGCAGCAGCGGAATTTCTCCCTCACCTCCTGTGTGTCCAATAATAATTGGTTTTTTTTCTTGATTTTTTATAAGAACAGGATAAGCCTTGTAGTACTTGATAAGGTTTGATGTGTCTTGAATAAACAAAATGAGCTCATCGAAATCTATTGCTGCATTTTCTTTTACTTCTTGCGATACATCTATTTCCAACTGTATTTTTGCTTCATGATACATTTTGTGTCTACGGGCAGTATCGTGGGCTTGTATATTTTTAGTATATACTGATGTGTTGTGTTGCAAAAATAGGCTATCTTTTTCATAGCCTAAATATAGAATGTTGTAATTGGCTGTCGTGACCCAAGTTCTTGTTCTGAAAGAAGTAGGAACACTTAAGGTGTCGAGGATGATTGGGAACGTACTTTTTTCGTCAAGCGTATGCCTGAGTTGTGGTTTTTTATTAAAACTGAAAAAGATTGATAGGAAGACAAAAAAAAGTATTGCAAGCGTTGTTTGGAAACAAAATTGGAGCCTTCGTGTTTGGTTTTTCATAAGCTTTTATGTGTTAATACAGAAAAGGGGGAAAAGGTATCTATAAAAACAAAAAAAAAGTGTCCTCCAATAAAGGAGAACACTTTGATGCTTTTTATAATGGGGTACCTAGTGGGGTTCGAACCCACGACCCTCGATACCACAAACCGATGCTCTAACCAGCTGAGCTATAAGTACCATCTTTCCTAAAGCGTTGTAAAGATATGAACTAAAATTGGAATAAAAAAGTTCCATCTAAAATTTTTATTCTTTTTTTTAATTCATGTTTTCTATCTTATTAAGAATCAAAAAGATAGGTAAACTAAAAAAAAAAGTTTTTTTTGCTGCACTTAAAATGACCTTAAAAATTGCGTTTTGGATCGTACCATAAGCTTTTTACACTTTGCCCAAGGGGCGTTTTTACCTTAAAAGGCTAAATCCAAAAATATTTTTAACTTTACAAAAACGAATACGATTTAGCTGCGCTGAGCCTTTGGGTTTTCAACGGAGTACTGAAGAACGAAAATTGATTACCAAAAATAAATCAAGCATGACTGCACCATTAATCGTTATCACAGGAGCCAATTCAGGCATAGGTAAAGCAACGGCTTTGGCATTAGCAAAAAAAGGCAATAGAATTGTAATGATTTGCCGAAGTGAAGCGCGAGGGCTTGCAGCGCAACAAGATATCGTTGAAGAGAGTGGAAATAAGCAAGTATTCTTAGAGTTGTGTGACTTGGCTTCTCATGCTTCGATTAAAGCTTGCAGTATTGTTTTGCATCAACAATACAAATCCATTGATATATTGATTAATAATGCAGGCGGTATTTTTGGAGCGCATCAGTTAACGGAAGATGGCTTAGAAAGGACTTTTGGTCTCAATCATATGGGCTACTTTTTGTTTACACATTATATGTTAGATTTGGTGAAAGCGGGGAGTGGAAAACGAATTATTAGTGTGGCGTCTATTGCGCATAAAATGACTTCTAGCATTCCTTGGGGCGATTTGCAGCTAAGAAATATACGCTATCGCCAGTTCCAAGCCTATGCTTTGTCTAAATTGTACAATATTTATTTTACAAAAATACTGGCTCAAAAGATGCTGGATGAAAAGACTGGGATTACAGTGAATTGTTTGCATCCTGGGTCTATTTATACTGGTTTTGGGACTTCTGGAAGCAAGGCTTTTGCTAAGTTGGTGCAAGTGGGTGGGCGTTTTTTGCCAAAGCCCAAAACGGGTGCTAAAACCTCTGTTTACTTAGCAACAGCAGCGGACCTTAGTACGGTTACGGGCGCTTATTATGCACATGGTAAAAGAGCAGGTATTAGCCGATTGGCTAAAAACAAAGAGGCTGCACAGCGTATTTGGGATAAAAGCCTAGAATTGGCAAATATTGAATCTTATGGCGTGATCGAAAGCGTTTAAATGCAAAAAGTAGCTGCGCTGAGTCTTTGAGTTGTCAAAGAACCCTTATTTCTTCTTTTTAGAAATCCAAGCCCAAAGCATTTCTGCTTGAATAACTTCTGTGCCCACAGAATCCTTAATCGTAACAGGAACTAAAATATCGCCTTTGTCTTTTGTTTTAAATTGCTCTATCATTTCTGGAGCGATGGTCGCAACGGCTGTTTGTGCCCCTTGGCTGCGTTTGGTGTAACTGATAGACATGTTTTTCATCAAAGGAATTTTGTCATCTGGTAGATTCATTCCGACGATCATTCCCGTTGCCGTTTCTGCTAATAGAGCCGTTGCAGCTGCATGGACTTGTCCAATATGATTTTGTACTTTTTTCTTGTTCTCTAAGGATAAAACAACTTCATGCGCACTCATTTTATCAAATCGAATACCTGCCGTTCCAACAAACTTAACAAAATTGCCAATAGAATAAGACAAGGCTGTTTTCTGCATAAAGGCAGGGAGTTTATATATATTTTGTACGATTTTGCTTAACTTATTCATGGTAAATGTATTTGGCTTCTATAGTGTAATCGTCTTTGTCGAATGAGGTAACCTCCTGACTTTTCTTAATATGGTAACTTTTACGAGGAATATAGGTTAAATGTTCTTGAGACTCGTAGATTTGGTTGGCTATTTTTTTTACAATTAGAATAGAATGCACGGCTGTTCCTTTTAGTTCTACATCCAATACTTGTACACTTAACTTTTCATCAATAGCTTTGTAGTGTAATAAGGTTAAACCATTGCCTCTGTCCGTTGAATCCAAGAGGTATTTATCTTTCCAAGAAGGTTTGTTGAGGTCGCTATCAGAAAAGAGCAACAATTCTTTCTCCCAATCTTTGGGGAGGATTGTTTGAGTCTCCTTTGTTTGGTTGTGCTGTATCGTTTTTTGAATTTGAACCCCTTGCGCTTTTAGGTATTTCGCTTCTTCTTTAAAGAATCCCTTTAAATCAAAAAAAGTGGTTTGAGTGCGATTTGTTTCTTGAATGGTAGGAACGTTACAAGCGGATATAGATATAGTTAAGCAAAGAAATACAAAAAACTTACCTAAATACTGCATATTAAATTAAGGTGTTTTGCAAGGAAAGAAAATTTGTACAGAGCAAATCTGTTTTAGTGGTTGTGTGATACGTCGCTAAAAATCACGAAGTAATCCTGTTTATTACTGTTGTAAAGATACAAAAAAATAAATAGAGCCATTGAATTTTTGTTCAAATGAATCGAATAAATTAGACCTTGTTGCTACTATTGTGGCTTTGGTTTTACTGTTTTAGTAGTAAATTTTATGGTTCTTTGACAAATCGTGTGGAGTTGAAACCACAGGCTAACTTTTAACAGCTATGAATTGGGATATAAGTAGAAAGTCGTATTCGTTTATTATCAAAATAAAATAGACGACTTTCTACTTAAAAGGTACGAGGCATACCGTCTAATAGAAAAAGTGGTTTAAACTACTATCACAGGATTTGTCAAAGAACGAATTTTATGTTTTAAGTAGCAAGTAAGTTTTCTGACAGCCAATAATTTACGACTTTCTACTTAAAAGGCAGAAGCAAAATCTTACTACTATGAAAAAGAAAAAGAGTCTGCTTTGGCAAAAATTGTCAACCAACCTTATAAATAAATCCGAATAACTCTTATTTTACCAATCAAATAAGAGCGTTCTTTGGTTGGCAGAGAACCATAATACCAAAATTATGAGTTTAAAAATAATAAAAAATTCAATTAGCACGATACCACATATTGTGCGATTCATTTTGTTAGCACTATTGGCCTTGTTTATTAGCCTATTTTTTCCTACAAATTTGAATTTTGATTATGATTTTGAGCAGGGGAAGCGTTGGAAACACAACGATTTAAAAGCACCGTTCGATTTTCCAATTAAGAAAACGGTAGAAGAAATGGGGGAGGAGCGCAACCAAATCGCCAAACAAATTGACCCTTACTACCGATGGGACAAAGAGGTGATTGTTACTCAAAAGAAAGCGTTCAAAAAAGCATTTCATACCGCTTGGGCTCGCTACGAACCGACTAAGGGACCGAAACAGCGTTTGGATTCTTTGGAATACGTCCAATTTGGTTTAGACGTTTTAGATCGAATCTATACAAAGCGGTTGATCGTATTAGAGCCAGAACATCTGGAGGAGGAAGGGAATTTTGTTTTTGAATTGTTAGATGCCAATGTCGATTTGGGGGAATATGCTGTTCAGGATGTTTTTACGAATAAAGCTGCGATCCAGTTTCTTGTCGATACCTTGTATAGTGTCGAAGAAGAGCTCACGGAATCTAAGTTCTTATCGGACATGTTAGAGCAAATTCTAATGGTTCCAAATGTTACTTTTGACAGTGTGGTTACTCGAAAATCCTTAGAAAATGCTTTTAATAGTGTTTCGCCTTATAGGGGAATGGTCAAGGCGGGGGATCCTATTATTACTAGAGATCGATTGATCGACTCGGTTGCGTACTCGAAGCTTATTTCATATCAAACAAAATACAATCAAGAGATCAATCAGCACAAAAATAGTTGGTTGATTTTCTGTGGGTACTTAGCCTTAACAATGGCTTTGATTGCCATATTTGCTTTGTTTGTACAGTTTTATGCACCAGAAGTTTTTAATAATTTGCGGCATTTTTCTTTGATTTTGCTCATGGTAGCAGGTTATGCTTATTTAGCGCATGTGGTACATGATATTTATATTTTGGATCTGTATGTGATTCCTTTTTGCATCATTCCAATTATTATCATTAATTTCTTTAATGCCCAACTGGCTTTGTTTACGCATGTGATTATTATCTTATTGATTAGCATGTTGTTGTCAATGGATTATCATTTTATACTTATTCAGATACTAGTAGGAATGGTCGCCGTGATTAATAAGCTAAAAACTAGGCATTTGTCAGACTTTTTTGTCTCCTTGTTGTATATCGGAATCGCATATGCTGCTGGGTTTATTAGTTTGGAAATTATTCATGCTGGAACTATTTTGCCAATCGTTTCTGCGAACGGAACGGTTATAGAAGAAGGGGTTCGTTGGCATATGTTGGGTTGGGTGTTGTTTAATGTATTCCTTACCTTATTGTCTTATCCATTGATTCCACTTTTTGAAAAACTATTTGGCTTAACTTCGGATATTACCTTAGTCGAATTGGCTGATATGGACAATCATTTGTTGAAAGAATTGTCCATTAAAGCCCCAGGAACTTTGCAACATTCTTTGCAAGTTGCGAATCTATCAGAAGCGGCAGCCAAAGTGATTGGAGCCAATTATTTGCTGGTGAAGGTGGCGGCATTGTATCATGATATTGGTAAAATGTCTAGCCCCGAATACTATATTGAAAACCAAAATGATGAAAATCCACATCTTAAACTGACGCACTTAGAAAGTGCTCAACTGATTATCGGACATGTAACGGAAGGCGTTCGATTGGCGAAGAAGTCTCGGCTGCCAGCAGTTTTGATTGATTTTATTTTAACCCATCATGGAACAACTAGGGTCGAGTATTTTTACCGAACATACCAAAAAGAAAACCCTGATTTGGTGGTAGATCCTGCTGACTTTACGTATCCTGGCCCAAAACCACAAACGAAAGAGCAAGCGATCATGATGATGGCAGACTCTTTGGAGGCGGCTTCAAAATCTTTGAAAATGCCAACAGAAGCGGACATTAATAATCTAGTCGATAAGATTATTCAAGGAAAAATAACCTTGGGGCAGTTGGACAATACAAATTTGTCTTTTAAAGAATTAGAGGAGGTGAAAAAAGCGTTTAAGAAATTACTTAAAAGCATGAACCATGTTCGAATTGTTTACCCAGAGGAAGGGACGCCCAAGGTAACAAAAGGAAAATAGTAGGACGCTACAATAAAATTAAGGAATGTTCATCTTATTTTTTTACTGTTCCTAAGGGTTCTTTTGCCAATCGTGTGGCGTTTAAAACATAGGCTACCTTTTAGCAGCTATGAATTGGGCGGGGAGTCAAAGAACTAAAATTATAAAAAATTTAAAGGGTTTTTGAAAGTTTATATTGATTTTTTTGTTTTTAAAATATTGTAATTTAATAGATTTTGTATTTTTTAATTAATAATGTTTGTAATTCTATGCTTAATATGTTCTTTGATCGGCTAAAAGAATGTTAGACATTTGTAGGGTAAATAATAATTACCTAAACACAAATTAACACAATCATTTATGACAATCAATGCTATTAAGTCCCTGCTCGTTTTAGTTGTATTTTCTTCTCTACTTTTTGTTGGATGTAAAGAAGAAGTTATTCCAGATCCTGTTGTTGATCCATTGCCTTTTGATGACATTAGTGAACTTTTTGAGACACAAGCACCAGCGGCACAAAGCTTTAGTATTACAACCAATACCACTCAAACTATTACAGGTGCAGAGGGGACTAAAATTACGTTCTACGCCAACAGTTTTGTAGATGGACAAGGGAATATCGTTACTGGGCAAGTAGATTTTGAATTAAAAGAAATTTATGCAAAGGGAGATATGCTTTGGAGTGATCGTATGACCGTTGCCTCTAATAGTGAATTGCTAGAATCTGGAGGAGAGTTTTCTTTGAAAGCAACTTCGGCAGGACAGGAGGTCTTTTTGAATCGAGATTTCTTTATGGAAGTGCCAATTAGTAGCGCTACTTCGGATCCTTTTGCAATGGAGTTGTTTACTTCTACAGAATCGGATTCTACTTGGACGCCAGCCGATTCTACTTTTGTTGGAATAGATTCCTTGACAAATAGTTACCAGTTTAATTATGATAGTTTGACTTGGATTAACTGTGATTACTTCTCTAGTGCTACGAATACAACAAGAGGATTCAGCGTTGCACCTGCTCTTTCTTCAGGGGTAAACTTGACAGACGTAAGAGCTTATGTTGTTTTTGATAACATCAATTCAATCGCTTCTTTGTACTACAATTCAGCAACCAATGCATTTGAATGTTCTTATAACTTGCCAATAGGAGAGCCTGTAACAGTAGTTATTGTAGGAATGGATATTTCTCAACTGTATTTAGGAACGCTTAGTACCAGTATTACGGCGGTTACAAGCCCACTACAAGTTACTATGAATCCAGTTACGCAAGCACAGTTGCAAACAGCAATTGATAATTTATAAAATATAAGTAGATGGACAAAAGATGCCCTATTTTAGTGTTAATTATTTTTGTCCATCTACTTAGTCTTGTTTTTTTTGAAAAGCAATTGTTACAATAACGTGCTTTTAATAGTTAAATAAATGAAGGGAAGGGGATCGGTTGAAAGACTTATCCCCTTTTTATTGGGTATAGTACTTAGTGGATTCGTCCCTTATCAATGCTGCGATAAGGCACTGAGTAGCCATTGCCGTTCGGTCAGTGGACGAATGGTTTTAATTTCTTCAATCAAAGCACTTTTTGCTTTTTTATTATAAGGAGAAAGACTACTGATTTTTTGTGTGAAGCGCAAGATGTTTTTGTAATTCTCTTGATGATAACTCATGACGGATTTGCTTTTTCGTCCAAGATAAACCCTTGTACTATCTAATAAAGAGGTCATCGCTTCGTAATCTTTATTGGCAAAATAGATCTTTAGCAATATAATTTTAGCGTCCAGATTTAAGAAAATATCATCGTATTCTACTTGAAGCAATAGCTCCATTGCCTTGGACTGGTTGCCTTGTTCAAAATGAAGTTTTGCGGTATTGTAATGTTTGTAACTCGTCCGATATTTAGGTTCTACAAAAGCAGCATAGGTCTCAATAAAATCTCGAATCCAATCAAAATCCTTGGCTCTAAGTCCTAATGCGGTGATGTTTTTATAGGCAAAACGGCTTAATTTATTCTCCTCTAATAGAATCTTAGTTCTTAAGCCCATTTTATAAATTTCCAACGCTTCTATCACATATTCCTCCTCTCCAATGTTTAGCTTTTTAATACAATAATTCAGCGCAGCTAAATACAAATCTTTGAGGTCGATCAAGTTTAAAACAGGCTGATCTCTTAATAAGTATTCTTTTAACTTTACAAAATGCTTCTCAGCATCAGTCAAAGTCAATGCCCAATAACTGTGATAGTAAATCATAATGGCATCGATTTCTGTATAATAACCTCCTTTTATTTCTTCTAAAACAGCTTCTAGCAAAGGAATTTGATAGGCTTCTTTCCTTAGATTGCTATGCGTTTGGCTAATGCAAGCGTATTTGAGCGTGTGAATGATGAATAACGTGGTAAAAGGCCTTGTGACTTCTTTTAGATTAATGCGATTGGTTCTTTGTTGTTTGCTTTTTTGTTCAAAAAACTCTTGTTCTAATTGGTAATTTTGAAGAAAAAAAGTACTGTTTTTTATTGATTTATTTTTCTGTTGCTTTTTGATTTTATCTAGACTTTGCGCAGCGTATTTATCCAGCTGCAACTCTCTGTAGCCTTTTATTAAAGAAAAATCGTTTAAAAAAGAATCTTTCTGTATCTGCGAATAGCTGACAAAACGATTTAGCGTCTCTAAAGCAAAAGACATCACATGCCGCATTCTACTGTCTTTATAAGTAGTCGTGCCATATAGATACTGATACGCCTGTTCTTTTGAAATGGATTTAGGGCTTAAATTACGCTTAGTGTAAATGAAATCAAAAAGCTTGACAACATCTTGATGTTGATTGTGTATAGGAGAAATTAGCCATTTTCGGAACTGCCTTTTTTGTGTGGTAGGGAGTGCCTTAAAAATAGTAATCAATTTACTTTTGTACATAAATGGAACGATTTGGTGCATTGAGTGTCTGACAAAACTAATATAATGTTTTTGTTTTGTTTGATTTTAAATAAGATTTTTGAGGTGTTGCTATAAGAATTGTTTAATAAAAGAAAAAAGAAAAGTATGAAGAGTATATTTCGGCTACTAAGTATTGTCCTATTGTTGATTGTAGTTAATGGGGAAACCTATGGGCAAGGTTGGGTGCGACAATGGCATAGTCTGTATAGTCGTGCAAAGGATATAGCAGAGGCGAGTAATGGTGATTTTATAATATCTGGTTATGCTAGTTTAAGTGCAAATGGTCCTGGTTATTTAGCAAGAATGTCTCCTAGTGGAGCTATTCTTTGGACGAAATTTGTACCAGATTTTAATCTAAATGAAATAGAGTTAATTCAGAATGATACAATTGTAGGAACAGGAACTTACTTTTCGGATCCTGCTCTGATAAAGTTAGATGCCGCAGGCAATGTAATCAGTATTAGAACCTATCCTAATTTAGGGATGAGCTTATCGGGAATTAAGAAAACTGCGAATGGCGAATTTATCGTTGAGGGATTTTCTGGTTATCCAGTGAGAACGATTAATGGAGTAGCTTATGGTAGCTATAACTTATCTTTTGTAAAACTAGATGCCGCAGGAGATGTTTTGTGGACTCAAAGTAGGGTCGATACCTTCTTTTCCTATTCATCGTATACACAAGGAGCTGTCGAAATTACGCCAACCTCAGATGGTGGTTTTATTGCTGTAGGAACGAAGTTTTCTGAAATTAATTCAGCCGTAGAACTAAAGGCTTACTTGATTAAGATGAATGCGACAGGTACTGTTGTATGGGAACAGCAGTTGAATTTGGCGAGCCCAGCATCGTATGCTTTTTCGGTGAAGGAGACGCTTGATGGGGGCTATGCTATAGCTGCTAGAGCAGGCGATGACGGTGTTCTAGTAAAAACCAGCAGTACTGGAGTCGTTCAGTGGACAACCACGCTTTATGTGGGGCAATCCGCACCTAGTCCAGAGCATTGGAATCCTAGAGACGTGATTCAGGATAGTAATGGAAATTTTTTAGTGGTAGGAAGGCTTAGGGGAACCGTAGGAGCGGATATTTGGTTGCATAAGATTAATTCACAGGGAGTTATTGTATGGAGTAAAAATTATGTAAATTGGTCTGAAGGTGCTTTTACTAAAAAGGTAAAAGAAACTTCTGATGGAGGTTATATATTTATTGGAGAGGCCTATACGCTTATGACCGATTTTATATATGTCTATAAGGTTGATTCTGCTGGAAATATTACAACGACCGAGATCGAAGGAAATGTATATGCTGATTTGAATAATAACTGTAACTGGGATGCTAGCGAGTATCCCTTGTCAAATTGGGTCGTAACTGCAACAGGGAATAATGGTCAGGTTTACTATGCCAATACAGATACCGCTGGTTATTACAATATAGAAGCAGAAATGGGAACCTATGATGTGACCTTAAGCATCCCTTATCCTTATTGGGATACGGTTTGTGTTGGTCTAGGAACGGTTGTTTTAAACACGGTGAATCAGGTGTCAATAGTTGATTTTCCTGTTCAAGCGTCAATCCCTTGCCCTTTACTTAATGTAGATATTTCGGCTCCTTTTTTACGGCTCTGTTTTCCTTCTTATTATGTGGTACAGTATTGCAATTGGGGGGCAGCAGCAGCACAGAATGCTTATGTAGAAGTCGAGTTAGATACTTTTATGTCTTATGATTCTAGTTCTGTAGCGGCAACGCATTTAGGAGGGAATTTATACCGATTTGATTTGGGAACAGTTTCTCCAGGGCATTGTGGCACGTTTAATATTGATATTAACATTCTTTGCGATACAACGCTTGCGGGAATAACGCATTGTTCAGAAGCCCGTATTTATCCAGATACGAACTGCCAAAGTTCTTGGAATGGACCGAATATTGTTCTTGATGGGCACTGCCTCGGAGATAGTATTTTGTTCCAAGTGGCGAATACTGGCGGAAGCATGGTGTCGAGCTTGCGGTATGATATATTTGAAGACAATGTAATGATGCGCACTGGCGGTTATCAATTGGGAACAGGGCAAGTTGAAACGATTTATGTACCGACTCAAAATGGAAGTACTTATAGACTAGAAGCACGGCAAGTTCCAACCTTTCCACCTTTGTTGGGAGATACTTTAGCAGGTTTAGCATTGGAGGGTTGTCGAGTCGATAGTTTAGGGAATATTGTGACTGGATTTGTGACACAGTTTTCAAACTACGACGGTAGTCCATTTACAGATGTTGATTGTCAACCCAATATTGGTTCTTATGATCCAAATGACAAACTAGCTTATCCTGTAGGTTACGGTGCCGAACATTACATTTATGATCATACGGATTTAGAATACTACATACGATTCCAAAACACAGGAACAGACACGGCCTTTAAAGTGGTTCTTATAGATAGCATTTCTTCTCATTTAGATATAGGAAGTTTGAGAGTAGGAGCGTCTAGCCATGATTATACGTATGAAATCTACGGCAACGGAGTCGTTAAGTTTACCTTTGATAATATCTTATTACCCGATAGTACGACCAATAACAGTGCTTCTCAGGGTTTTGTTAAGTATAGAATCGAGCAACGAGCAAACAATCCAATTGGAACGATTATTAATAATAATGCAGACATTTACTTTGATTATAATGCGCCTGTACGAACCAATACAACCTTCCATGAAATAGGAAGTGATTTTGTAACGATTCAACTAGTCGGTACAGAACGTATTATGGAACCAGGGGTGTTGGTGAACGTTTATCCAAATCCATTTAATGAAGTCGCTAGAGTCGAAATTGAAGGCAAAGACTTTACAACAATTGAATTTGAGTTGTACGATTTAACTGGACGAGTTGTGTATCAAAAAACAACGAACGAGACTAGTTTTGACCTCTACAAATCGGACTTAAGCCAAGGGGTTTATGTGTACCGTATTGTTGCAGATGGTAAATTGCTGAATACAGGGAAGTTGATTGCTCGCTAAACAGTAGTTTTTAAGATAGTATATTTTTTGTAATTAAATAGAGAGGATAGGTCGAAAGGCTTATCCTTTTTTTTTGCTTTACCTAGATTTTACACAATTTATTTGTTCAACGACAATTTTTAAGAATCCTTTTTTACAAGCATCATTTTTAAATGTTTTCAGCTCTTTCAGTATCTGATAGGTTTATTTTGTATTGCATGCTTAAAGGTATTGGATGGTTGCTTTTTTTGCTTTTAAATGATGTTTTAAGCTTTGTGTTGGTTCCTTTTTATAGAAAAAAAGTGCATCGAATATCTGACAAAACTAATATAATGTTTTTGTTTTGTTTGATTTAAAAGCTGATTTTTGAATGGTAACTAAGAAAATTACTTAATAAAAGAAAAAAGAAAAGTATGAAAAGTATATTTCGAGTGATAGGTATTGTTCTGTTATTAGCAGCATTGAATACCCCAACCTTCGGACAAGGATGGCTACGAGAATGGATCTCTCATTATTCTAGTACAATGTATGATGTAGAAAATGCCATGAATGGCGATTTCATCATGGCAGCTGAAAATAATGGATCGTCATCTTTAGGGCCAGCTTATTTTGTAAGAATGAGCCCTAATGGAGATACGCTTTGGACTCAGTATGTAACAGGCTTTAGGATTGAAGAAATAGAGTTAATTGATAATGATACAATTGTTGGAGTAGGTGCCTATTTGGGGGACCCTGCTTTTATAAAATTAGATGCCGCAGGGAATTTGATTAATATTAAAGTATATAGTAATTTAAATGTCAATCTTAGAAAACTTAAAAAGACAACAAACCATGAATTAGTTGTAATGGGGGCTTTTGGATCTAATTTCGTAATGATTAGTAATCTACAGGCATACTATGTTGATAGTTTATCTGTTCTTAAATTAGATACAGAAGGAAATATTTTATGGACACAAAACCACCCAAAAGCATTTATAGAGGCTTATCATAGAGATTATGCTGGGAGAGAAATTACTCCAACTTCAGATGGTGGTTTTGTAATAGCTGCAACTAGATTTTCTGAAATTAACTCAATAGTAGAGACGAAGGCTTATTTGGTTAAATTAAATGCTGCTGGTAGCATTGTCTGGGAGCAAGACTTGAACTTGTCATCATCCATTTCTTGTGCTTTTTCGGTTAAAGAAACTGCTGATGGTGGATATATTTTATCAGGTAGAGATGGATTTAATTCAGTTATAATTAAAACGAATAGCACTGGAATAATTCAGTGGACTACGACTATTTTTACACCTCCAGTTACCCCTAGTTATCAAGTATATTGGAACAGTAGAGATGTGATTCAAGATAGTGATGGTAATTATTTGGCAACAGGATCTTTTCAAGGAGCAGGAGGAAATAATGATGGAGACAGCCTAATGTTATATAAACTTAACCCACAAGGAGTTGTTTTGTGGAGTCAAGGGGTTGTTGGTCGGTACGGTTTAGGTTACAGAGGTAACAAGGTAAAAGAAACTTCAGATGGAGGGTATGTAATTGTTGGAATAGGAACCGATTTCGCTATTTCAAATTGGATGTTTATTTGCAAGGTTGATTCTAATGGACGTGTTACAACAACTGCTATAGAGGGAAATGTATATGCTGATTTGAACGATGATTGTGATTGGGATGCCCCACTTGAGTATCCCTTGACAAATTGGGTGGTAACTGCAACAGGGAATAATGGTCAGGTTTACTATGCCAATACAGATACCGCTGGTTATTACAATATAGAAGCAGAAATGGGAACCTATGATGTGACCTTAAGCATCCCTTATCCTTATTGGGATACGGTTTGTGTTGGTCTAGGAACGGTTGTTTTAAACACGGTGAATCAGGTGTCAATAGTTGATTTTCCTGTTCAAGCGTCAATCCCTTGCCCTTTACTTAATGTAGATATTTCGGCTCCTTTTTTACGGCTCTGTTTTCCTTCTTATTATGTGGTACAGTATTGCAATTGGGGGGCAGCAGCAGCACAGAATGCTTATGTAGAAGTCGAGTTAGATACTTTTATGTCTTATGATTCTAGTTCTGTAGCGGCAACGCATTTAGGAGGGAATTTATACCGATTTGATTTGGGAACAGTTTCTCCAGGGCATTGTGGCACGTTTAATATTGATATTAACATTCTTTGCGATACAACGCTTGCGGGAATAACGCATTGTTCAGAAGCCCGTATTTATCCAGATACGAACTGCCAAAGTTCTTGGAATGGACCGAATATTGTTCTTGATGGGCACTGCCTCGGAGATAGTATTTTGTTCCAAGTGGCGAATACTGGCGGAAGCATGGTGTCGAGCTTGCGGTATGATATATTTGAAGACAATGTAATGATGCGCACTGGCGGTTATCAATTGGGAACAGGGCAAGTTGAAACGATTTATGTACCGACTCAAAATGGAAGTACTTATAGACTAGAAGCACGGCAAGTTCCAACCTTTCCACCTTTGTTGGGAGATACTTTAGCAGGTTTAGCATTGGAGGGTTGTCGAGTCGATAGTTTAGGGAATATTGTGACTGGATTTGTGACACAGTTTTCAAACTACGACGGTAGTCCATTTACAGATGTTGATTGTCAACCCAATATTGGTTCTTATGATCCAAATGACAAACTAGCTTATCCTGTAGGTTACGGTGCCGAACATTACATTTATGATCATACGGATTTAGAATACTACATACGATTCCAAAACACAGGAACAGACACGGCCTTTAAAGTGGTTCTTATAGATAGCATTTCTTCTCATTTAGATATAGGAAGTTTGAGAGTAGGAGCGTCTAGCCATGATTATACGTATGAAATCTACGGCAACGGAGTCGTTAAGTTTACCTTTGATAATATCTTATTACCCGATAGTACGACCAATAACAGTGCTTCTCAGGGTTTTGTTAAGTATAGAATCGAGCAACGAGCAAACAATCCAATTGGAACGATTATTAATAATAATGCAGACATTTACTTTGATTATAATGCGCCTGTACGAACCAATACAACCTTCCATGAAATAGGAAGTGATTTTGTAACGATTCAACTAGTCGGTACAGAACGTATTATGGAACCAGGGGTGTTGGTGAACGTTTATCCAAATCCATTTAATGAAGTCGCTAGAGTCGAAATTGAAGGCAAAGACTTTACAACAATTGAATTTGAGTTGTACGATTTAACTGGACGAGTTGTGTATCAAAAAACAACGAACGAGACTAGTTTTGACCTCTACAAATCGGACTTAAGCCAAGGGGTTTATGTGTACCGTATTGTTGCAGATGGTAAATTGCTGAATACAGGGAAGTTGATTGCTCGCTAAACAGTAGTCAACTAAAAATTGAAATAAATAAACGCTAGGCTCAGATGAACCTAGCGTTTTTTTTATGCCTTAGTATATGAATTTTCGTTCTTTGACCAATCGTGTGCTAATCGTTTAAACCACTTTTTTTATTAGACGGTATGTAGATGGACAAAAATAATTAACACTAAAATAGGGCATCTTTTGTCCGCTAAATTCCTTAAAAAGCCTTACTTTAGCTCGCTACCACGAAGTAGCACCGAAGGTAAAGCTTCATTTTTTAACTCTTTAGCGAAAAAAATATACGCCTATTTTTATACTACTAATTTTGTCTATCTACTTATACCCCGAAAACGGACTAAATGAATTAGTAGCTTAGAGGACAAGCGTTGACTAATCAATTTGTATTTTTTCGTTTAGCCCAAAAACAAGACTATAACAATGCAAGCATTCCTCTACAATCGAAAAGGAATTCCATTCTTCCATCAAAAAACAGCACTCGAATTTCAACAAGATATTTATGAGCGTTATCATGAAATGGTCGTTCGACAATCGGCACTACATACAGCAGATCAATTATGGGGAGGATACCCGTTTCAACCCATCTTTGATTTTGCTGAAAAGCATTATTCAGAAGCAAGGGAAATCAATATCTTAGAAATCGGTTGTGGCGTGGGTAGATGGATTGCAACATTGGCAAAACACTATCCGAAATCAACTTGTTGGGGGATTGACTATAGCTATCAAATGCTAAAACGTGCGAATGAATTTTGGGTAAAAGGGCAAAATATTTCGATTGATTGGACGGCTAAAGGATTAGGTCAACAATTCTCAACAGGAGAAAAATTGAATAACTTAAAATTTGGTTTAGCAAAAGCAGAACAGTTGCCTTTCGAAGATAATAGTCAAAAAATAGTTGTGACTAGTTTTTTGCTTGACCGATTAGAAAATCCGATAAAAGGCTTGAAAGAAATGTATCGAGTTTTAAAACCAACTGGCAAGTTAATTGTAATCTCTCCACTAAATTTTAAGAAAGCAGAACATTGGAAATTGTATTATCCACCCAGTCAATTATCTACTGTTTTAAAGGAAATTGGTTTTAAGGTTTTGGATTGGAACGAGGATCTTATTGTTAATGAGCCTTTGGATGGACGTGGGAATTTGCTGCGTTGGAAGTGTTTGGGTTTTGTCGTGGAGAAATGAAGTGTTAAGAAAAGCATTGCTCAGAATAAAATTTAAAGAACAAATCTACAACAAATAAATTTCTCTGCTTCAAAGTAGCCAGAATTGGTGTTCAATTACGAAAATCTTTATTTCTGAAGAGGAGAAATAAGACCTTACAAGATCAGAAAAGTAAGGCATTTATAAAAAAAAAGCTAAAATAGTTTAAATTTTCAAAAAAAGATGGGCAAGAAAAAACCGCTAGCCCTTTTTGGGTTAGCGGTTTTTATCTTAAACGATATTTTGAAGGAGTTTACAAATGAATCACTTCATCATAAGCCGCTGCGGCTGCTTCCATAATCGCTTCACTCATTGTTGGATGTGGGTGAACCGACTTAACGATTTCCATACCAGTTGTCTCTAATTTACGCGCAACAACGATTTCAGCAATCATTTCTGTTACATTAGCACCAACCATGTGGCAACCCAAAAACTCACCATATTTTTTATCAAAAATCACCTTAACGAAACCTTGATTCGTACCAGCTGCACTAGCTTTTCCAGAAGCCGAGAAAGGAAATTTACCAACTCTAAGTTCATAACCCGCTTCTTTTGCTTCTGCTTCTGTCATACCGACAGAGGCAATTTCAGGGCTACAGTACGTACAACCAGGAATGTTGCCGTAATCCATCGCTTGAGGATGATGCCCTGCGATTTTCTCAATACAAGTAATCGCTTCAGCACTAGCCACATGCGCCAAGGCTTGCGTTGGCAAAACATCACCAATAGCATAAATACCTTCTACATTTGTTTTGTAAAAATCATCCACTTCAATAAAGCCGTGTTTGTTTGTTTTGACCCCCAAGGTTTCTAGTCCAATATTTTCTGTATTTGGAACAACGCCAACAGCCGAAAGAACGACATCACATTCTAGAATTTCTTCTTTCCCTGTTTTGTTATTCTTAACCGTTACTTTACAACCGTTACCTTTGGTATCCACATTGGTAACAGCTGAACCCGTTTTGAGCTGCATTCCTGCTTTCTTAAAGATTTTTTTCATTTCTTTAGAAACGTCCAAATCTTCTCTAGGTAAAATATTATCTAGGTATTCTACGATGGTCACTTCAGTTCCCAAGGTATTATAAAAGTAAGCAAACTCTACCCCAATTGCGCCAGAACCCATGACAACCATTTTTTTAGGTTGCTCTGGTAGAACCATTGCTTCACGGTAACCAATCACTTTCTTTTTGTCAATATCAAGACCAGGCAATTGGCGAGCACGTCCACCTGTTGCCACGATAATGTGTTTTGCACCATATTGTTTTGTGTTGCCTTTGTCGTCCGTTACAGCTACTTTTTTGCCTGCAACCAAGGTTCCATTGCCCATCAAAACATCAATCTTGTTTTTACCCATCAAAAACTTGATTCCTTTGCTCATTTTGTCCGCAACACCACGAGAGCGTTTTACAATAGCGCCAAAATCTGCCTTCGGGTCAGAGGTTTCAATACCATAATCAGAAGCGTGGTTAATGTATTCAAATACCTGTGCACTTTTAAGAAGGGCTTTTGTTGGAATACATCCCCAGTTCAAACAAATGCCACCCAACGACTCGCGTTCAACAACAGCTGTTTTTAGTCCTAGTTGAGCTGCACGAATAGCGGCAACATAACCACCTGGACCAGATCCAATTACAATTACATCGTAGTTCATAATTTGAGTAAGTTTTATGTGTGAATAGTAGGGCAGTGAGTGCTGTGACATACTTAAAATTAAGTAGAAGACAAACTGCCATCTCCATTTTTTTTGATTACTTTTATTTGAGTAATTTCTTTATCTTGGCACAAAGGTACATTTTCTATTAATTAGTCAATTACTTGTCGACTAGTTTTTTTTATAATCTATGCTTATTAAGCGTAATCTGTGTACAAGACAACTTTTCTCAGGAGCGAAGCGAGCTAATATCTAAAAGTGAAGCGATCTAAACTAAACAGTTGGACTATTTATTAGATAAAAAG
>CACVAQ010000317.1 GCA_902727865.1 uncultured Aureispira sp.
GCTACGCTTAGTTCGGGTTCTCCACGAAGTAATGAAGTAGAAAATCGTCAATTTATTACTGACGATAAACGACTTATACCTTTCTACTTCTATACCCCACGAACAAGAAGAGAAAGGCTCCCCGAATAGTCCATGAACGCTAATAAGTTGAGTTTGGGATAAATAAATGATTTTTGTAAAAAAGTCAAATCGGTCTCTTGGGGTCTTGTCTTCAAGCAACTAGAATTCAGTACTTATACGGAATTGAATAGAAGCAATCGTTCCTTTGGAATACAAAAGCCATCCTCGAAATGAATTCGGGATGACTTTGCATTTCATATAGTATTAAAGCCTGGTTCTTAGAAAGAACCCGCAGATTTTGGCATAGATATATCTTTCTTAAACGTCTTTGACAAACGCAAACCTTTGGTAGAAAATGTTTGTGTATTGGTGAAATAGCCTTCTCGCTCTACTTTTAGAACATAGGAACAATTCTTCGACAGTTTTATGGAGTATTTTCCTTCGTGTGAAACAGGAACCGTTATTTCTTCTTCTCCGCAACCGTTAATTAAGGTTACATTGGCATCTATAATTGGATCATCATTCGACGCACTCTTAATACTGCCTTCTACCACAAATTCTGCTGCCTTCAATTGCAATGGAACATTAATAAACAACTCCGATCCTGGAACATAACCAACCGTAGAAACATCTTTTTCAGTGTCTGTAAATAGACTAGAAGTCAACATTAGTTTACAATTGCGCTCCAAAGGCAAGGGGGCATAAATACGTCCATCAATATTGGTCACCCATTTTTTATTTCTAGGCAAACATTCGCTCGTTACTTCAACACCAGCAACACCTTGTCCAGTTGATTTATCAAATACAAGTATTTGAGATTCTAAGGCAACTCGTTTGAAATAATAAATGTCCATATTTCTGTTGGCAACTCTATTAGAAGAGAAGAAACCATAGCTTCCTGTAGAATCCATGATGTAACAAATTTCATCTTTCATAGAGTTTAAAGGGGCGCCCAAGTTAGTAACAGGAGCCCATCGACCAGCAGTAGAGTTTGAATAATAAATATCAAAACCACCTAAGCCTGCTTGTCCGTCCGAAGAGAAGTATAAATTCTCATCTAAACCCCAAAACGGGTACACTTCGTCTCCTTCTGTATTAATTTCAGGTCCCAAATTAATTGGTTTAGACCATTCTCCACTTTCATTATAACTAACATAAATATCAAAGCCTCCAAAACCTCCAGGGATGTCCGATGCAAAAAACATCTTATCGCCATCCGAAGTAACTGTTGGATGTGCCACAGAATACTCTCTACTATTCAGTTTTATCTTTTGATTAGGTTTGGTCCATTGTTCTCCTACTCGTTTGCTAAAAGCGATTTGAGTATTCAATATATTTGCTCTACGATTTGATTTTTTCTCATTCGTTCCATAAACAGTAAAGTAAGCCGTATGCTGAAGCCCATCTAAACGAACAGGTCCATCGTGGTAATTCATGCCCATCGTTCCACTAAAAGGAATCGGGCTACCGTATTCAAATTCTTTCGTGGCTTTATCTTTCATGGTTGCGGTCACAAAATAAGATTGGATAAATGGTTTGTACAACCAAGAACCTCTATGACTCGTTACTTTTGTGGTGTCTCTATCAGAACTAAAGATAACTCCTCCATCATAAAACACAGCCCCAAAATCGTCATAAGGTGTACAAAGATTGGAAACAACCTCTACATCATACAATGCTCCTGCATTCAACAAATCCTTATGCACTTCTGGTTTTACAGCAATCATCATATTGTGCCCTCTCAATTGAGCACTTTCTTTTTCTCTAAATATTTTAAACTGTCCTTCGGCCTCTTCGTACTTATCATTAGACATCAAAGACAAGCCGTAATAGTAGTAAATATCAGCAGGTGCGTTCGGATGTTGAGCCGCTCTTGCGTACCAGTACCCTGCTTTTATATGATTTCCGACTTTTCGATAACAGTCTGGAAGTGCAAAAAGGGCTACCGTTTTAGTTTCCTTTTTTAAAGCTTGCTCATAGAGCTCAATTGCTTCTTGGAACTCAAGGTCTTTGTATTTTTTGTTGGCTTTATTGATGAGAGCATCAGCCGTCTGTGCTGATAACTGACTGGCTGACATACAAAGTATCAAAAGCACGACAATATGTGGATGTAATTTCATCGATATTGGCTTTATTATTTATTGGTTGTTTGAAAATTATATAAAAGATCTAGGTTCAGAACAAAAGTTATTTCATCAAATAAAACAGCGTATCTAAGTAGATTTTAGATCCTGCTTATCTTTTGGTGCACCGCATCAAGCACGTTCTATACGCTTATACTTTTAGAGATTAGACCTTATTGAAATTCCATAAGGTCTAAAACCGCAGCGATCTAAATATTTTATTGAATAGCGCTTCGTTCTAAATCATTCAACAAAACTTTTTTCCTCTACTTAGACAAGAGCTAGTTTTGATATTAATAACACCGAACTATTTAGGAATAAGCAACTATTGTACCTCAATTTAATAAGGAATATCTAGATTAGACAAAGATAGCTTGTTTTATTCTGAAATAACAATCTAAAGTTAATAAAATCCTTTAGCATTGGTATTTAGCCTACAATATATTTATTCCACTCCTACAATAAGCTCTAAACCGAAGAATTTCAAGGTTTTTGAATTTTAAAAGGCATAAAGCTAGCCTGTTTTCAGCTCAAAGAATTCAAAGAAAAAGCCCGCTATCTGTATCAAAAAGCAGCGCAACCTATCGCTACATTTTTTTTGCGATTTAACCTCGTCTTAATATTCCTCTAAGGATTTATTTAGAATTTGGAACCTTCCTTTTGGAGCATAAAAAAAGCTTCTTTTGAAGTTCAAAAGAAGCTTAAATGTGATCCCGCTGGGATTCGAACCCAGGACCCTTTGATTAAAAGTCAAATGCTCTACCAACTGAGCTACGGAATCTCCTGCATCAAAAATTTATCAAGCAAAAAATTTATTTTAAAAAGTAGTGATCCCGCTGGGATTCGAACCCAGGACCCTTTGATTAAAAGTCAAATGCTCTACCAACTGAGCTACGGAATCTACCTTTTGCTTGAATGTTATTCTCTCAATGCGGTTGCAAATATACGCACGTTTTCACAAAAACAAAATGTTTTCGCTTTTATTTTCAACAAAAACACAAAAAAACACAAAACAGCGAAGTAACATCAAGCGTTACTTCTTTATAACTATCTATTTATGAACTAGTTTACTAATTTTGCGTTTTTTTTATTTTTATTTTATTTTTTACAAAAAAATAATTTTGGTCGCAAAGCAAATTTCCTCTCATTCTCAAAAATTGCAAGCGACTCGAAAAAAAACAGCAGCAATTTTCATTGCTTTATAATCAAAAAAATTGTCTTTAAACTTGCTAAATCGTCTCTTTTTTAGAAAAAAAAAGATTTGAAGCTTAGAAAGAGACCTTGATTGCCCCTTTTTAAATCTTCAAATCTTTCCTTCTTCAAAGAATATCTAAGGCGATCTTAAGATTTGATGACCAAACCTGTTGCCAATAGTTTATATTCTGTTACGGGCTCTGTAATTTTTGCAATCTCTTCTGCCGACTGACCTTCGTCTTCAGCATAGTGACGCAACTCATCTACTGTAGTAACTGATTTGTAGGCTTGTCCTTCCACAACAACTGTTTTTCCAACAATGTCAACAGGTACAAAAAACTCATGACTTGTTGTGATGAAAATTTCTTGGCCGTCTTCTGTTGCCAACTTCAACCAACATCCAGCTTTTTTACAAACCTCCGATACATTTCCTTCTACTTTTGCAGCAACGGCTTTCACCATATTGCCTTCTCCTAAATCCAATTCAGTAGCCCCTTCTTCACTTTTTACTTTTGCCAATACATCTGGCAAAGCGATACCTCCATCGGGCGTAATTTCAAGCCCATAATGAATACCGTCCCCTTTGGCTTCTCCATGATCGTGGTCGTGGTCGTGTCCTGCGTGGTCATGATCGTGATCGTGGTCATGTCCTGCGTGGTCATGGTGTTCGTGTCCTTCGTGGCTGTCTGCGGTTGTGTTTGTTTCGTTCCCTCCACAAGAAATAAGTGTGTAAGAAAAAATGACTAGATACAATATGCGTAACATAATTTTAAATTTTAATTTGATGTTAAAAAATTCAATATACAAGTATATTCTGTGTTACTCGTAAGCACTATACTTAGCAATCCGCTAAATACGGTAAGCAAATATAGCAAGAAAAAAATAAAACTAAATAGCCTCTTCTTATGGAAATTCTAATTTATAGATAAAAT
>CACVAQ010000318.1 GCA_902727865.1 uncultured Aureispira sp.
TTTTTTCCGCCCACTTACTTAGAATTATTAACTCATGTTACGCAGGATTTTTTTATTTACTACTAAAACCTATTGTTACTTATTTAAGCTATGTTTTAATGTTTAATTTTGAATGCTCCTTGTACTCTAAAGCATTCAAAATTCAACATTAAGCATTCAACATTCAACATTAAGAATAGGTTGAGACACAACTTTTGGTATTTTATCGACAAAAATAATTGTCCTGCGTAACATCAGGTATGAAACAATACTTTAAATTACGAATTTAATTCCTTTTCGCTGTCTTTCTTCTTGCAAAAAAAAGACAAACAGTCCCTATTTTACTTTAGGAGTTTTACTTTGCAAACATAAAATTTTATCTTATATTTAAGCTAGAACTTATTTTATTGGGTTCTTTTTTTTAATAAAACCAACGCTATGAAGTTAATATTTAGTGGTCTCTTTTTATTTCTTAGCAGTTGGTTTACGGCTAGTTTAGCACAAACTGAAATAACACTCAAAGCGTATTACTACCCTTATCAAAATTTCTTTGAACCTGTTGTTTATAAATATGTCAATACCGACAACCCAAATGACATCTTGTACTGCTTGATGAAGACTAAAGTGGTAGAAAAGGATACCATCGTAGTTAGTGTTACCTTTGACCAAAGCTTTTATAAAGTCGCTTCTGGAACAGAAAAAATAACAAGTCAAGGTAGTGAACTTCAAAACTATACCATTTACATCACGGGAATCACCACGCCTACTCGTCCAATTCACAAAGATATTTTTCGTTGGCAACAAAAGAAACAAGCCCCAATCAAATGGTCTGCTCGCTATACGAGTCCTTTTGGAGAAGAAAGTATTCGAAAAATGCGAGAATATATAGGCCCCAGCGACCAGTATACCTTTCAACAAAAAGACTACCCAAGTATTGCCTTCAAAGATGTTTACCGACATAGCATCAAGGCAAATAAAAGCGTTCAAACAACCGATTTTCATCAAGAATCGCTCTATTGCAAAGGCCTCGGTTTGGTCGATTATCAACGTAAAATGGAGAAGGGCGTTACATTGCATTATAAATTAGAAAAAATCATCTCCAATGAAGCTTGGCAAGCTCTCAAAAAAAAGCCTTACACGATTCAGCAAGGAGTTAAAAGAACCTAAAGAACAGTAAAAATCGCAGACTACTCGAAAAAAAGAAAGTCGCAGTACGTTTATGATCTACTTAAACGATGACTTTCTTGGTGGGGAAACAAAATTTGATGATCTTAGCAGCCTTTTTTATACACGACCAAAAACACGAAGGGATGCCTATTCTGAGTCACGCAAAATACGTCCTAAGAAGTGCTATTTTTTATAAAAAGTAACTAGTTATGACTAAAGAGATTGTCCAAGAACGTAGAAATAATTTAGAGCAGTTTTCTAAAGAAAGTTATCCCGTAATTATTGATTTTGCCGAACGATTGGAGCATAGCGATCCTTCTTCTATTTTATTAGATCAAGAAGCAATGAGCCTTTTTGTAGGAACTGTAGCAGCCTTTATGCGAGCAGAACCTGTTGATGAAGAAACAAGGGTGTGGATTTCGGTTCGTATTGGTTATTTGATTGGAGAATATTTAATTCAAAAATACGAAGGGCATTGGGGCGTTAACCTAAACGAAACGTCGCCACAATATGGACACTATGTTGTTTTTGCACTTTCTCCAAAAGATAAGGAAAGAGCTTTTCCTGTCGATCCTTTTGAGGCGGCTAATGAATTTGTCAATCAAGCACCAGATAGAGATTTGATTTCTTTGATTGAGGAGATTGAAGCGATGATTCAGTAGAAGCATTTGAACGTTTGAAGCTGTGCTAATTTGAAGGTTATTTTAAGTATTTCATCTTCAAATTAGCACATTTCCAAATCTAGTTATTATTTGATAACACCAAGTTCTTTACCAACTTTGGTAAAGGCGGCCACTGCTTTTTCTAAGTGATGGCGATCGTGTCCTGCTGATATTTGAACTCGGATTCTTGCTTTGCCTTTAGGTACGACAGGATAATAAAACCCAATGACGTAAATACCTTCTGCCAGTAATTTTTCTGCCATTTGTTGTGACAAGACCGCATCGTACAACATGATTGGGACGATTGGATGATCGCCAGGAATAATGTCAAATCCAGCTGCGGTCATTTGTTCACGGAAATAAACCGTATTTTCCTCTAATTTATCTCTTAAGGCCGTACTTTTTGTTAAAATATCCAAGACCTTAATCGACGCTCCAACAATAGACGGTGCGACGGTATTAGAAAACAAATAAGGACGAGAACGTTGGCGCAACATATCGACAATCTCTTTGCGAGCAGCAGTAAATCCACCCGATGCGCCACCTAAGGCTTTCCCTAATGTTCCTGTGATAATGTCAACACGTCCCATTACATTTCTATATTCATGTACTCCACGTCCTGTTTTACCCAAGAACCCCGTAGAATGACACTCATCAATCATCACCATCGCATCGTATTTATCTGCCAAATCACAGATTTTGTCCAATTGCGCAATTGTACCGTCCATAGAAAAAGAGCCATCGGTTACAATCAAACGACGACGAGCGCCTTGGGCTGCTTTCAATTGTTCTTCCAAATCTGCCATGTCATTATGCTTATAACGGAAACGTGCCGCTTTACACAAACGAATGCCATCAATAATAGACGCATGATTTAGTGTATCAGAAATAATCGCATCTTCTTTGTGCAAAATAGGTTCAAAAACACCTCCATTGGCATCAAAGGCAGCGGCATAAAGAATAGAAGCTTCCATTCCTAAAAAGTCTGCAATTTTTTGCTCCAATTCTTTGTGAATATCTTGCGTTCCACAAATAAAACGAACCGAAGACATTCCGTAACCATGCGTATCAATAGCCGCTTTTGCTGCTTCAATAACAGCAGGATGCGAAGACAGCCCTAAATAATTGTTGGCACAAAAGTTAACCACTTCTGCTCCTGTATCCGTTTTGATGTCGGCCGCTTGAGGCGTCGTAATAACACGCTCTTCTTTATAAAGACCAGCCTCTTTTATTTCTTGCAACTCTGCTGCTAGAGCATCTTGTACATTTTTAAACATAGTGTGTATTTTATCGTTTATTGCTTTAATCGTTTGTTTCTAAAGGACTGTTCACAAAAAATGTCCCGTCTAGACGGACGCACGTTCTTTTTTAATTCGCTTTAGATTTACAAGCATATCCTCTACCATCGCAGGTAAATCATATTCCTCTTTCCAGCCCCAATCGTTCCGAGCATAAGTATCGTCCATACTCTCGACCCAAGATTCTGCAATCTTTTGGCGAAAATCAGGTTTGTACGTAATTTGAAAATCAGGCACGTGCTTCGTGATTTCTGCGGCTAATTCTTCGGCAGAAAAACTCATCGCACGAACATTATAACCATAATGCATCGAGATTTTCTCCAAGGGGGCATTCATCAATTCGATGGTAGCACGAATTGCATCTGGCATATACATCATCGGTAGATGTGTGTCTGGCTCCAAGAAACATTCATATGCTTCTCCAACAACTGCTTTGTGAAAAATATCCACCGCATAATCTGTTGTTCCACCGCCTGCTAAAGATTGATAACTAATCAAGCCTGGATAACGCAAAGAACGCACGTCTAAATTGAATTTCTTAAAATAATATTGCGCCAAATGTTCCCCAACTTCTTTTGTAATGCCATACATAGTTTCAGGCTGTAAGACGGTAAATTGTGGCGTTGCTTTTTTAGGCGTTTGCCCTCCAAAAACGGCAATAGAGCTAGGAAAATAGACCTTATCTAAATGCTCTTGGCGGGCTACTTCCAATACATTAAACAAACCATTCATGTTCACATCCCAAGTCTGGCGAGGATTTTGCTCTCCTTTGGCTGAGAGCAATGCGGCAAGATGGTATATTTGAGTAATTTTATGTTTTTTCACAATGGCTAGTAAGCCCTCCCCATCTAAGATATTCAGTTTTTCAAAAGCCCCCTTCCCGCTCGTTTTGGGCTCGTTGATATCTGATGTGATAACATTCGAAGTTCCATAATTATCTCTTAGAGCATGGCTCAATACGGTACCAATCTGCCCTTCTGAACCGATTACCAAAATTTTATCTGCACTCATTAATAGTAGTAGTTTTTTATTTTTAGGTAAAGTAGTTTTGGACTTGATTTTTGGCTTTTCAAATATCTACTTTTTTAACTAAATATCTTATATTTTGTACGAAAAGATGTACGAAAATTACAGAAGTGCCATTTTTTTACAAACTATCACTTACTTTTGTTCTCTAAG
>CACVAQ010000319.1 GCA_902727865.1 uncultured Aureispira sp.
TCGTGAGCCTTTGTTACTTACGTGAGGTCGCTTTGTTAGTCGCTAAGCTCCTGAGCGCTGCGCTTTAGTTCGCTTAGTTCGGGTTCTATGAAAAACATAAAAAAGCATCTTGCATTAATTTGATTATCAGCTTTTTAATACTTTAGTAATTAAAAAGTCATCTTGCTGATAATCAAAGCGAAGCACTCATGCAATAAACTAATACGATTTTTCAACGGAGTAATGCGGTTATTATCCAAATAAAAAAGATGACTTTCTACGTAAAACTGACAACTCATATAGTTTGAGAAAAGCAGGCATTAAAACATTAGCACACCATTTAGCTTTGCTGATGACTCCTTTCAGTCCGTGATAGAGTTCTGCGTTTATCAGAGTACTTTTGAGCATTAGTTCCCTACGTTTGTTCGCTCGCTTTGCTCATGAGCGCTGCGCTTTAGTTCGCATAGTTCGGGTGCTCCACGACCTCGGAAGAGCAACCTAGCTAAGTATCGTATCAAGGATACGATACGTTTTTCATTTTTCAAAAAAAAGTAAATTTTCACACAAGCTTTATTTTTTAATATTTTTTAGCATCCTATTTGTATTAAGTATTATTACTAATCTAATCTACACAACTCTATATTTATGCAAAAGACTATTTTCACTATTCTGGCTGCAAGCTTTTTGCTCTTATCTTGTAAGGATAACAAGCCGCCAAGACCTACGCCTGAATTCACGAAGAGTCCTGAATTAAAGCAATTCACCTATTCGTCGATTGACGTTGAGCCAACTAAATTTACGATTGACAACAGCAGGGATACTTTAGTCTTTGGCAAAAAAGATCTTGTCATTTATGTTCCTGCTAAAGCCTTTATTGCCAAAGGAAGTAATACTACGGTTGATTTGTATTTGAAAGAATACAATAATCCTTCGGAGGCTTTGGCTCAAAATATTTCTAATACAAGTTCGGACCATCATCTACTGGCGGCGAGCAAAATCATTCACTTAGAAGTAAAACAAGGCCTTAATCATTTAAGTATTTCTCCGAAGCATGATTTAAGAATTCATTTCAAAAGAAACAAAGCCGTTCCTCAAATTAGCCTTTGGAGTGGTCACCCCCTCGCTTGGGCGGCAATCAAATTTGATCAGCCTAGATTATTTAACCATCGCTTAAAAACAGGTTTGTATGAAGCCAAACAGTTTGCAGATGGCAGTTCTATTGAGGCTTGGGAAGACAAAAACTTGGTGATTAACAAAGAGAATGAAGAGCAGGAAATTTGGGATAATAAAGAGCACTTGCACCTAAATTATACGATTAATGCTTCAGGAAAAGTAGAAAAATTCGTTTTTGAAGAAAAAATCAATACGCCTTTTCAAAAAAGAATTCTTAAAATTATGCGAGAATATCCTCTTTGCAAACCGCATCTTGTTAATGGGAAGGCTAAATCGGTTACAGGAAGATACATTTTTCACGTCCATCAAGCAGAACCTCGTTACAAAAAAGATATAAATTACATTCGTATTTTAGGTAAGAAGTATCCTAAATTAGCCGCTCAAAAAATTAGCCATATTGATAAATTAGAGTTTAACTATCATATTTTTAATATTAGTAAATTGGGTTGGATTGCTGCTGCAAAAGAAATTGACAGCCCAAATCCTGTTAAATTAATCGTCAATGTAGCACCTAACCTTTTGGTAGAAGTGAAGTTAATGCTTCAAAAATCTAAGATTATTCTTACAGGAAAAAGAGACGGCAACCAAATTAGTTTTACTGATTTGCCAAAGAACGAAGCGGTTCAAATTATTGCTTTTGGTGATAAAAACAAAC
This sequence comes from uncultured Aureispira sp., assembly GCA_902727865.1. Classification (GTDB taxonomy): domain Bacteria; phylum Bacteroidota; class Bacteroidia; order Chitinophagales; family Saprospiraceae; genus Aureispira. Next base: position 1,808 of record CACVAQ010000319.1, read on the forward strand.
AGCCCGTCTTAGCTTCTCTTAAGGCTAATACATCGGATGGAGTAATCAATACCTTAAAATTCTCCAACTCTTCTTACAAAGCCATAAAAGCAGCACTAAAAAAAGTGAAGTAAATGAATTTACTTCCTTACCTTTGCGCTTGGTCCGCTCTAACATTGCTTAACTGGACTGTTGCTTACACTAAAAATATGCTGTCAAACTGAAAGCTATTTATGGTATAAAGTACTGCTGCTAAATACTTTTTTTAACGGATGAAGGAATCTTATGACAACATTTTTAACACCTAAAATTGACCGCCTAGCTATTAAACTCAAACCTGCTACAGAACGCATGGTAAAAAAAGGGCATCCTTGGGTGTTTGATGGAGGAATTACCAAACAAAGTGCTGCTGGAAAAGCGGGAGATTTGGCGATTATTTATGATAATAAGAAAAATAAGTTCTTAGCCTGTGGCTTGTATGATCCAGATTCTCCAATCCGAATCAAGGTCTTGCAAGTGCATCAGTCTGCGACCATTAATGCCGATTGGTTTCGGGACAAAATCAAAACAGCTTACGAAAAACGTGCGCCCCTCCTAGCCACAGAGACCAATAGTTATCGGTTGATCTATGGAGAGAATGACGGATTGCCTAGTTTGATTGCCGATGTTTACAAAAATAATATTGTCGTCAAATTATACTCGGCAATTTGGTTTCCGTATTTGAATGACATTTTGCCAACCTTACTCGAAGTGAGTCAGTGTACGACGATGGTGCTTCGTATGAGCCGTTTGTTACAACAAAATCCTAATAATTTGGGTTTGAAAGATGGACAAGTTTTGTACGGTACCTTGGAGGAGGAAGTGGTGGTGTTTAAGGAACACGGCATTGCTTTTTCGGCCAATGTTATTCATGGACACAAAACAGGCTATTTCTTGGATCATCGACACAACCGCCTCAAAGTTGGTAACTTATCCAAGGGCAAAACCGTTCTTGATGTCTTTGCTTATGCAGGCGGTTTTTCGGTACACGCTTTGGCAAAAGGAGCGACAGAAGTCGCTAGTATTGACATTAGTGCCAAAGCACTCTTGATGGCAGAACAAAATGCGGCTCTAAATCCACACGACGGCAAACACATCACCCTTGCGGTTGATGCCTTCAAAGGCTTAGAAGATTTAATTCGACAAGGTAAAAAATATGATATTGTTGTCATTGATCCACCTTCTTTTGCCAAGAAAGAAGCAGAAGTAGAAGGCGCAAAGAATAGTTACAAACGATTGGCCGCATTGGGCCTCCAGCTGGTTCCCAAGGGTGGTTTGCTAGTTTTGGCTTCTTGTACGGCTAGAATCAAAGCGGTTGACTTTTTTGATACCGTAGAAAGTGCGATAAAAGCTAGTGGTCGTCGTTTTCAAATTCAAGAAAAAACTTATCACGATACCGACCATCCGATCAGCTTTCCAGAGGGGGCTTATTTAAAATGCGGGTATTATTTGATGTAATACTCCGTTGATTTTTTAGTTTTTCTACGAAAAACATAAAAAATCATCTTGCATTAGTTTGATTATCAGCTTTTTAGCACACTCACTGACAAAAACATACCTTTCTGATAATCAAACTAATACGATTTTCAACGGAGTAGTGTTGATGACCACTTAGGTTCTATTTTTCTTATTAACGCTGTTGAGCGATACGGCTACGTAAGTAGTTGGACAAAATACGTGTAAAAAATAAATTCTAAAAAGGAACTTTTTACAGAATGCTGTTGTTGTGAGACGATGGTTCCAAGTCAAATTTTAAAATTTGATACAACGAAGCATGGTATTTTTTCATTTCACAAACAGTCTATCTATGAGAATTGTTGCCATTTCGGACACGCACAATTTGCACCATCAGTTAGAAGTTCCTGTTGGAGATCTACTCCTACATGCTGGCGATGTTTCTATAAAGGGGACAGAAGAAGAAGTACAGGATTTTTTAAGTTGGTTTGCAGCCCAACCCCACCCTTACAAGGTATTTATAGCAGGCAATCACGACTTCTATTTTGAACACAAATCTAGTGCTCAAATTCAAGCGATACTGCCGAAAGGAGTGCATTATTTGAACGAAGAATTGATAGAAATTAAGGGCTTAAAAATCTGGGGCTCTCCCATCACCCCCATTCCTAGAAGGCAATGGGCTTTTAACAAAACAAGAGGGGAAGCCATTCAGCAACATTGGGATTTGATTCCAGAAGGTTTAGATATTTTAATGGTGCATGGTCCTCCTAAAGGTATTTTAGATACCATTTTAGATGGTAGTATGGTGGGTTGCGAAAATTTGCGGCAAACCCTTCAACACAAAAAACCAAAAGTCATGCTCTGTGGACACATTCACGAAAACAGAGGGCAACGGCAGGTAAAAGAGACCTTGTTTATTAATGCAAGTTCGGTCGATCGGTATCGAACAAAAACGTTTCCTCCCTTTGTTTTTGATTT
>CACVAQ010000320.1 GCA_902727865.1 uncultured Aureispira sp.
AAAAAATTAAAACTCTAAATACTCCACGGGTACCTGATCGGTCAACCAGACTTGATTTTCAGAAACAAAAAATTCAAATCCTGCTTGGTACATCTCTAATGCTTTGACCTTCATGACCACTACTTTTCCGTGTCGACGACCGACCGCAGTTGCCGTATTGAGGTCTTTTGACAAATGAACTTGATGTCGATTCCCTTTTAGTAAGCCTTGTTTTTGAATTGAATCTAAAAATCGGGTAGCCGTTCCGTGATAAAGCATTTCGGGGGGTTCGACAGCCGTATACCCTAAGTTTACCCTTACGGAATGCCCTTGGCTTGCTCTAATTTTTGTCCGATCGGCATTAAACGCAAAGCGTTTTTTGTCATTGTTGGCAACGACCTCTTCTAAGGTTTTTAAATCAATTGATTTGTTGTGCTTGGCTAATCTTTCTAATAACTCCTGTGTTTCAGCCCAGCCATTTTCATCTAAACAAAGTCCGATTGTTTCTGGTTTGTGTCTGAGTACTAAACTCAAAAATTTGCTAATTTTCTTATTATTTGGTTTCATTATTGTTTATTAAGGAAAAAAAATGTTTTTTTGTTTAGAATGATCGTTCGTTGACTCGTCTGAGCTAAGGGCTAAGGCTATTTTTTTCAGACCTTAATACGCCCCTTCTTTTGTCAAACAATCAGCTTATCTCAAACTAAATCAAAGCTTTGTCTGGATAAAGTCCGTTTAATACGTTCAACGATGTTCTAACTTTCAAAGAAAAACCCTATTTTTACATAAAGAGTTTCACAAACCCCTCACAATTTAATATAAACATGATTAACAAACTACTTGTTATTATATTATTAACCGCCTTTATTAGTCAACTTGTAGCACAAGAAAATCGCAAAGAAAATGGCGTTAAGGTTGGACGTTGGGTACACAAAGACGACAGAAACCTAGCCTACGCAGAAGGTAATTATAATGATGGGGTCAAGGAAGGAGAATGGCGCTACTATGTATCTTCTCTCAGTCGAAGGACCCATGTTTCGGATGTAAAAGGAAACTACAATTCTGCGGGACTAAAGACGGGAACTTGGACATTTCTTAGCACTCAAAAGGCCCTTCAACATAGAGTGCGAGTAGATGTTAAATTTGTAGATGGCTTCATGGATGGGACTTGTATCTATTATAATTATAAAGGAAATATTTTAGCCACAGGTTTAATGAGTACAGGAATTCGTCATGGTCAATGGATTTTCTATCATGATGGAAAAAAAATGACGGATGGCTTTTATCAGAATGGCGTCAAAATAGGCAATTGGGTTTATGATTATTATCCTGAGCCAGATATACACATAAAAGGGATGCTTAATTTTGATGATGGCAATAAAAATGGAAAATTTGAGTACTACCGTGTCGATCATCATCCTAAATTTGGGACCGAAGAATTGCTTTCAGGCATTGGAACTTATCAGAATGGGAAAAAAGTGGGTCGCTGGATTGAATACAACCAAGGTGCCGTCGAAAAACGAGACATCAATGCCCCAAGAGGCGAATTAGTAGACGTAGGAAATTACAACAGCAATGGCAAACGTCAAGGCTTCTGGAAATCTACGATGGAACGCAGAAACTATAAAGTTGCGATCTATGATAATGGGGTCTTGAATGGGAAATTTATGCTGTACCACGATAACGGAAAACTAAAATACGAAACCGTCTTTGAAAATGGCTTTGCTAAAGGTCCATTTACACGTTATTATGATAATGGAAACATCGAAGAAACAGGAACAACTACCTTCTCTTCAAATTCTAATGAGGGGGCAAAAGATACCGTTTATTATACCTTAGAAATACCTTATGAATACTATTTTCAATTGGTAGAATTGCGGAACTTTCAACAGATGAAGCACAGTTATGTTACTTGGATTTCAGATCCTGCCTATTCTATAGAACCTGCGGAGTTAGATCGTCGTTTTGAGCATTATAAAGACTATGGCCTAGAACCAGAAAGACGCATTGAATCCATCAATCCATCCGCTAAAAAAGCAGTTCGAATAGGTGAATATAAAGCCTTTTTTAGAAATCAAAAACTGAAATTAGAAGGTTCTTATTATCCTCTAATGAAAGAAGTATTTTTCCCTGAAACCAACAGCTATAAAATAGATTATGCGCGCGATGGAGAATGGAAAGAGTACGATGATAATGGCTATGTTATAAAGACTATTTTTTACGACAAGGGGACGTTTATAAAAATGTTGGACGACAAAGGAAATGAAATGGGGGTTGGATCGAATGATGCTCCAGAAGAAGAAGAAGCGGAAGCGATAAAGGAGGAGGTAAAAGAAGAAGATGAGATCCTTGCGCCAGAGTAAAATCAATGTCCTTTTTGCCTTCCCAAAGGCTCAAACCTTGCTACGCACGTAGAGATTATATGCTAGATCGCTTTGCTTTTAGACCTAAAGTTTATTCATTGACTTTAGGTCTAAAAGCTAAAAGCAAAGCGATGTAACAACTACCAAGCATTAATCACAGGTACTTCCCGTTCTCTAAGAAGCACTCTTCCTTTGATGTCTTTCAGTTCCAATGCCCTTACTTTACGGACTTGATACCCTTCCATTCTATAGATTTTTCGCTCCACGACAGCAGCGATTTTAAATCCGACATTTAGTCCATTTATAATATTATCATTGGTCAAATCTAACTGAACCCTTCCGCCCAATGCCTGCGTTTCTCTTCCAAAAGCAGACGTAACATCCCCAGAAGCGACTTTAACTACTGTTCCTTTGTGTTCTACAGACAACTGGTATTGAATATTTTCGCCCTTAGGAGGATTCAAAACAACGGCATAAGTGCCCAAAGCAAGCCCCGCTAACATATTTTTTTTAGCGACCACTTTCATGGCAAACATTTGTAAGAATCGTTTGAGTTCTTTGTTATAATTCTCGGTTCCTTCTTGTCCAACACCAATCCAATACGCCCAGCCAACGACTTCTTGTTCTAATAAATCTTTACGAATAGAAGGCGGTAAATTAAAAGTCAAACTATTGCTGTTGCTATTCGTCAAATTCGTTCTAGCATGCACTCGTTCTTCTTGATTCGCTAATTCAACCACGTCTAAATCTGTCTTTTGCAAGACTCGCCTATATTTTGCAACATAACTAGTGTCGTAGACTGTTGTCGTTTTTTCGCTATAATTCCGACGAATGGTATCCGTTATGGTACGCCATTCTACATAGGTATCAAAATCAATTCGGGCCTCCGAATGCGGAATGCGTTCAATCTTAAAGTAGATTTGCTTTGCCCCACCCGACTTTATTCTAAACTCATAGATTGCCCGTTCAAATACTCGGATTTTTTTTCGTTTTAAGGTCTCTATTTTTAGTACTTGATACTTTGTGCTTCCTTTGTAGACCAAAATTTCAAACTCCTTCACAAACTTTCCTTTTAACATAGAAAGATCTAAGACCATTTCATCGCCTGTTTCAAAGGCAAAGAAAAAGCGCTGCTCTCCATTGATCTGCAAGGTTTGCTCTGTAACAACAATTGGTTCTATAGGCATTGCTTGAAGCGCAGTGCTCAACAACAATAATAATAAAATGCGTAGCATCTAAACTTCTTTAAATGAAATGATATAATTGGTTCCTTTTTTAGAGGGATCTTTTTTCATAACTCCTTCTAACTGACGTGTCAAATTATTAATCAATCGCAATCCTAAGGAGTTAGAATTTCTAAAATTGATCGTATCCGAATACCCTGCACCATTATCCCCTATTTCTAACACAAAAGAGCTTTCTAAGACGTCCTTATTTTGTGTTTCTACTCTACGAATGGCAATACTGATAATTCCTGCATCATCTTTTTTAATTCCATACTTCAAGGAATTGGTCAAGATTTCATTAATTAGCAAACCCAAAGGGATGGCGGTATCAATTCCCAAATTAATTTTAGGCACCTTCAAGATTAGTTCAACATTATTATTTGTCCCTTTTATGGATTGAATTAAATACTCACTCAATTCTTGTAAATAATTACGATAATCTAGTTTAGAAAGGTTATCCGATTGATACAACATTTCGTGCACAATTGCCATCGAATTAATTCTATATTGGCTATCGGCAAAGGTTCGTTTTTGTTCTTCATTTTTGAGATAACTAGATTGCAAACTCAGAAGGCTCGTAATGACCTGCAAATTATTTTTAACTCGATGATGAATTTCTTTAAGCAACACATCTTTTTCTTCGTTAGAGATCAACAAGGCTTCTGCTTCTTTCCGCTCCGTCACATCCAAACAAGTTCCAATAACCCTAGAAACAATGCCTTTTTTGTCCCTAAAAAAGATGACATGACTCTCGATGTATTTCACCTTTCCAGCTACGACAATGCGATACTCATTTTTAAAGTTAAACAATTCCTTGTTACTAAGATTGTACAAATAAGCGTTCATAACCCTTATTCGGTCATCTGTATGTATAATTGAGGCAATGTATTCATTTTTACTCAAGCCCTCCGTTTTCTGATCTAAACCAAATAGCGCATACATTCTGTCATCCCAATGCAATACATTTTCCCTTACCTGCCAATCGTAACTGCCCAATTGAGCGGCTTGTGTTGCCAACTGTAGACGTTCTCGTCCTTCTAGTATAGCCGCTTCAGATTTTTTCCGTTTTGTAATATCTCTGGCACTTCCGTACAATTTAGAGCCCTTATTATTTTCGCCTAAACCAACCGAAATATTATCTTCTATCCACAAATAATCGCCCTCTTTACGTTGAAATCGGTACTCTCTGGCAATCGGTAGTCCCGTTCTATATAATTCTTCGCCCTGCTCTAACACATCGTCCAAATCATCTGGATGAATTCGATTCAGCCACAAAAAAGGATCAACTTTAAGTTCTTGGTGTGTATATCCGAGCAGCCCCATCGTATCCCCATTAATATAGGTAATTGGGTTGCTATAATTTGATTTGTTAGCAATGTCTATAATGAAAACAATTTCATTAATATTAGAAATAAGCTCGTTAAATTTAAGTTCGTTTCGAACCGCTACCGCTTGCGCCAATTTTAACTCGGTGACATCTTGCTCGATTCCTTTTATGAACAAAGGCAGCCCTTGGGCATCTTTTTCAATCCGACCGATGCCCAAAATATACTTGTAATTCCCCTCGGTATCGATAAATTTATGTTCGTATTTAAAGTTGGGATCATCGGACTCTATAGCCGCTCGAATAGCGGCTCGAAGGTTGTCAGCATCTCGATTACTAATTTTTTCCAAATAAATAGGATATAAATTTCTTGTTGGAATAGAGCGATCTAAGCCGTACATTCGATATTGTTGCTCCGACCACAACAGTTCTTGGCTATCAAAAGAATATTGCCAGCTTCCTACTTTAGAAAGGCGCTGTGCTTCATTTAATTGTTGTTCTCCTTCTTCAAGGATTTTTTTATCCTCCTCAAGGGTTACTTTTGTTGCCTCTAGTTCTTTATTTTGATCTAGATATTCTTTGTTAATTTTTTTTAAACTCTCTTCATAATAATTTTGCGCAATCGTGATTTCTGCCAAGTCTGTCGCCATCAAAATCAAGTCCATTTCGATAGCGTTAGGCGTTCTTTTAGTTTTCGAATAAAAAGCAAAAGTTCCCAAAACATCTCCATTCGAAGAAACAATTGGCATCGACCAACAAGAAGTAATGAAATATTGTTCTGCTAAAGGTCTACAGCCAATATAAAAAGGATCGTTGTGCAAATCGGCCACCACATTTTTTTTTCCACTAAATGCCGCAACACTACAAGGAAGTTTATCCACTCCTACATGAATGCCATCAATTTTCTCCAAAAAATCACTCGGCAAACTAGGCGCAACTTTAGCATATAATCGTTTGTCTTTTAACAACAAAATAGAAACCCTTATTCCTTTTAATAAGTCTTCCATTCGCTCTGCCAAGACATTCAAAGTAGCTAGAATAGGCTTATGTTGCGCAACCATTCTCAAGACATCTCTGTTGAGTTTTAGTTCTCTATTTTGGCGTTTTTTTATATCAATAACGCTAGAGAGTTCTGTGTTTAGGTTTTCACTCTTTTTCTTCTCCACAATGGCACGAACCGTCGCTAGAGCATGTACCTTGTCCACTTTACAATACCGAACTTGTACAGGAAATACCTCTCCATTTTTTTTCTTACTCGTTCCTTCCAAATCGATCACTTCTCCAGCCCGATATTTGTCTAAATATAGATCAATTCGTTCTCTAGTTGCATGATCTAAATCAATGTCAAAAACAGACATAGCATAAAATTCACTTTTGCTATGTCCATACAAATCACAAGCCTGCTGATTCACCGCAATAAACTTTAAATCTGTTGTTCTGACTTTGAGCATACAGTCGGGAGACAACTCAAAAACACGTTCAAAAGAATCTTCTAGATCCTTATATTCTTTGTTATTTTCTGCTAAGATGTTTTCCATTCTACTCTATATCATAATTATTTATAATTTTCTGCCCCGCTGCATCATACAAACCAACCAAAACGGCAGAACCATTTGTTTCCACTCTTAAACCTCCATATTTAGCCCGTTCATAGGTATTCGCTTGCCCTTCTTCAAACAAGAACGACTCTGCTCCTATTTTTACCAATCCCGAACTACCGTAATATTTAATGGCCACTTCATCTTCTGCCAAGCCTGTATTACTCGTTTGTAAACGCTCATAAGAAGCAATATCATTTGCCCCTTTCTTGACAATACAATAGCCTCTAGAAACAAACCCCTCTCCTCTATTCCAATCTCTTGTCATTTCATACTCCAAACGCATATAATCGCCTTGCATCAAAGATCGAGGGTCCAAAGGATACAAGTCCAACAAGACTAGTGTTCCATTTTTAATCGTGCTTTCTTTTTCGGCAATCATCCAATTAAATACCGCAAAAAATAACAGTAGATTAAGTATAAAAATGCCTTTCTTATAACCTGTCATGATGTTTCTTTTTCGTCTTTTGATAATTCAAAATCATACACTCGTTTTATAGCAGCTCCTAAAGCTATAAAAAGTACGCCTGCACTAATCATTAAGATAGATTTGAATAACAAGGTGGTATTCATATTATAATAAAAGAGCACCGTAAAAAAGAAAACGGCTAAAATACCTTGCCCTATTAATAAATGATAGCCTGCATAAACGCCTAAAAATAATATTAAGATTCCGCCTATAATTCCTGGAGCATTAATTAAGAATAACAAAGCGATTCCTGTCCCTATTAGTATCGGTATTTTTTTTGCTTTATTGCCTACTAAATCTAAGGTTTCATTTAAAGCCCAAAGAACCAGTACAATTAATAAAAGTGCCGAAACCCACCAATAACTACTGCCGATAACTTCTTCTCCATAGTTATAATAATGGTCACTCAAATTCACCGATCCACACAACAAGCCAATCATTGAAATCGAACAAGCATTCATAATTGCAGCATACCATTGCCCCAATTGAGGGTAAGCACTCAAAACGCTCGTTTCTTTTAACCAAGCAACGGTAACAATAGTCGCATTCAATAAAATTAAGAAGTTAAACGCAATTTGAATTTTAAAATCCCAAATAAGACAATAGGCACATAAATTAAAACAAACAATGGCGGCAAATTTTTGTAAATGACTTGCTGCGACAATGCTTATAAACAAAGCTAGAAAAAGAGCTATCCAGAAAAAAAGTTGAAAATCGAAAAGATTCCCCATAAAACCAGCCGAAAACAAGATGGTTCCGATCATCATTAAAGCCATTGCAAAAGGCTCCGTATTCGTATTTTGTACAGCAAGATAAGGAATAGCAAGACTAGCCGCAGTGATCAGCAGCCCCAAAAAAATCATGGCTGATTCTGAATCAAATAAACCTCCGATTCCTAAAAAGACCAAAAAGAAACTTGCCGTTAAGAAGGCTCCAACAAAAATCAAGACTTGAATTAAAATAGACGTTTGGTTCTCTTCTAATCGCTTATAATCTGCTTTAAAATCAGTTGTATTTAGTTTAGGGTTGATGCCTTCTTCTTTATAGATTTCCAACAGCTCTTTTAATGCTGTTTTATTGTGCTCCATCATCATCTAGATTTGTTTGGTTGTAAATTCTCGGTTCTTTAACAAGGGCGCTCCTAAAGTCATTTTTATCGCTGACAAAACGATCAAACACGCCTATTTTCTTTCGTTTCTAAATTCCATTGCTTATTAAGCTGAACCAGTTTTTTTACCAAAAACATCGTTAGCCCAATATTTCCAATACTCAAGAGTAAGAAAAGCCCTTCCTCAAAGATATTGTCAAACAGATAAATAACCCAGGCATTTCCAACCACTAAAATAGAAATTGCGATCATCGCTGTAAAGCCAATTTCCTTTCCTTTTTTTATATAATACCAACTTCCTCCTATTATAACACCAAAATAAAAAAGGACACTAACAAATGATAAGCCCATGCTTCTTCTATCATCAAAAATGATCCAAACCATTACAATCGTTAGAGCATAGAGAATAACAGCGCCTATTATTTTAGTTAATAAACCATGTACCCAATTGCTTCGATTTCCTTTAATCGCATACTCCCAAATAGATAAGGCAATGGCGTTCAAAAAGGCCACCACTAAGCCCAAAACATCTCCATCGTCGTACATTTGTACTTGCGTGAGATAGAGCACGATGGTTAGGTTGATTAAAAGGAGGTAGAAAAACCACAAAAAAGGAAAACTAGCAATGGCAACCCAAGCACTTACAAAGAGGGTCCAACCCAAAAAGAAGTCATACGCATCTGCTCCTGTTTGATAAATTTGCCCAAATACAGCAAAAGCAATTCCTACTAAAACTGAAATGGCCGTCAAACCTAGTTTTAATACAAACTCAGAAGGCTTGAAGACCAACAAGGCGATCGCAAGCCCTAACATACCTACTTGCACCAACCCTAGTTTCGCAAATTTGTGCAAAGAGCCCCAGTTATACGCAAAGAAGAAAATAATCCCCGAAAGGAATAATAAAAGCCCTGCACTAAGAAAAAACCGATACGCTATACTCAACCACTCTTTAGGAGAAGGATATAAAGAGCTGTTTTGATAGCCTACTTGAAGCTCTGTTGCATTCAACTTACTATTCTTAGCTAAAAGATGCAATACAGGCCTGTTCAAAGGTATATCGTCTACGTTCTCAATCGTATGAAAATGGTCGTCTACCGTTTCTAAATCCATAAGGAGGTTCTTTGGGTACAAAAAAGAGTTTATTTTGGTTCTTGGACCGTTTTTGCCAGCCCATAAAAAATAGCTTAGGCTTTACTATTTTTTATAAGTCGTAAGTTTTAAGTCGTAAGTAGTAAGACGAATCGTCAGCTACTTACTACTTACGACTTATAACTTACGACAAAATACCTACTGTTATGAAAAAGAAAAAGAGTAGGCTGTGGCAAAAATTGTCAAAGAACCTTTATTTTTTGTTCGAAAAAATAAAAATGACTATAAAGAATAGGAATTATCTACATTCATTCGGTAATTAAGATACTGAATTTAATTTTAAAAAACAGCTATTTAGCACTTTATAATTTAGGAGAGGCGAAGCTAATATTTAGGCTTAATCCTCTGATTCAAGCGGTTTATTACCTGTTTTGCCTTACTATTTTCAAATAACGTAGAGCATCCCACCACTTGTTTCACCCATTGTATGCCTCGAATGGCATTACTTAACCAAATTTCGTCTGCTTGCTGAACATCCTCCCATAAAACGACTCCCTCACAGGGTTCTAAATCAAGTTCCTGAATCAGTTCCAGAACATTTTGACGCATAACACCAGCAATACAGCCTTGATTTAAGGCGGGTGTAAAAACTTGTTTTCCTTTGCATAGAAACACATTCGCAGCGATAGATTCAGCGATAGCCCCTGCTGAATTTAGAATAAAACAGTCTTCCCATCCTTTTTCTTTTTTTTCTAAGGCCGCTAAAACATAGGGCAAGGCACTCGTTGTTTTGAGGTTTGAAAGTTGATCAATAGGCAATTGAACCGCAGAGCAACGTCCTAGATAGAGCCCTTTTTCATTGAGCGCAAAAGAAGGACTTTCTAATGTACTGGATTCAATGTAATAGGCATAACTGCTCTCTTTTGGGGTGTAAAGTCCGTCGCCTTGCCTAAAAAAAGTGATGCGAATCCTAAGATTCGCATCACTCTGTTTGGATAAAAAATCTTGTAAGATTTCTTGAAATTTTTCTATAGATAATGGCTTTTTAGAATCCTGCATGTGCAGAATTGTCAAACCTCTGGATAATCTTGTAAAATGGCTTTCTAAAAACAAAACCTCCCCATTGCGGACTCGGATTGTTTCAAATAAGCCATCACCATATTTGAACGCTCGATTCAAGTACATTTCTATCGGGCAAAATCTACATTAGATAAAGTCATTTGCTCACCCGACGCAGTATGCTTAAAACGCATATTTGCCACTTTTATTTTTTCTGTTTTGTCTACTTCGTTTTTAGGAATCGCAAAATTTTTCACTTCTAAAGATCCAGCATATTCCCCATTAGAATCAAAAATTTCTAGCTCTAAAAGATCCAATTGATACTGTTGTGTGATACTTTGGTTGTCCTTTGCATCAAACAACTCAATTTTTCCAGTTTCTTTATTCAATTTTATGATAATATCTTTAGCTTGAGTCACTTTAGGAGTTCCCATAGCAGGAGCAGCACCTGTATTTTGTCCAACAACAGAGCAAGACATTAATAGTATTAGTGCAAAAACAGATGTTAATAGCCTCATGATTTTTAAATTTAAAGTGTAAAAATTAGTTTATAATAGGCTCATTAAGTAGATGTACAAAATTAGTAGTATAAAAATAGGCGTATATTTTGTTCGCTAAAGAGTTAAAAAATGAAGCTTTAGCGAGCTAAAGTAAGGCTTTTTAAGGAATTTAGCGGACAAAAGATGCCCTACTTTAGTGTTAATTATTTTTGTCCATCTACTTACATACAAGATAATATATAATAGAGACAACAACTAATTATCTCAATAAAATTAACCTGCCAATAAACAGATCATTGTAAATAAGAACTCAAACGTTTAGAAAAACTTAAGGTTTCAATTCATTCTACCTATCCTAAAGCAATTCTCGTTCCAACTTTAAACAAAACACCTAAACATCTATTATTCAATCACTTAAAAAATGAATAAAAATCAACTTTAATTTCAATGGCGTTTTTTTCGTTTCACTAGCTGAGCACTTCCTTTGGTTTTATTTAACACCCCTTCGGAATACCTAGGCAATTCTGCCGCATTCGCTTCGTCGGTATCAATGTGCATTTCCAAGGCATATTTGGGAGAAACTCGAACTAAAACATTTCCAAACGTTAGTGGTCTCAAACCATTACTAACTGCGACATCTACAATATCCTTATCGGCAACACCAAATATTTCAGCATCTTCTGGTGTCATATGAATATGTCTCCAAGCACAAATAACGCCTTCTGTCATATTGTAAACACCTTCTGTACCGACGAGCTTGATTCCTGGCGTATTTTCAACCTTACCAGAAGCGCGTACAGGCGCATCCAGCCCCAAGAAAAATTCATCTGTCCTCGAAACTTCCAATTGATTTTTGGGTCTTGTTGGTCCTAAAACCCGCACGCGTTCAATTTGATTCTTTGGTCCTACAATTGTCACTTGCTCATGACAAGCAAATTGTCCAGGTTGCGACAAGGGCGCTTTTTCGGTCAATTGATACCCTTTACCAAACAAAGCATCGACCGTTTCTTGTGTTAAATGAATGTGTCGCCCAGAAACGGCAATAGGAATGGTTGGAATCGTATTTACTTTTGTTTTTTCTTGAATAATACGTAAGGCTTCTTGTGCAATCGCATATTGTTCATTCGTTTTAACCGCCAGTAATTTTACTCGACTATGCTGCATAGAAAATTCTTGTACAGGAGCCGCATCCGACAATGCAATATCGTGGTTTTTATCTTCATTAATAATTGCGCCTAAAAAATCCAAACGCTGCGTTGTGCGGTGACGAATGACAGGGCTATTTTCTCCAATACCTCCAGTGAATACAATCGCATCCACGCCTCCCATAACCGCAGCATAGGCTCCGATATATTTACGCAAACGATGGGTAAAAACTTGCAATGCCAAGCGGCAATCTTCGTCTCCATCGGTTGATTTTTCGATAATATCTCGCATATCATTGCTCAACCCAGAAAGCCCAACCAAACCACTTTTTTTATTCAGTAATTGATCTAAGTCGTCCGTAGACAGCTCTTCCTCTCTTGCGATATGCAACAAAATACCTGGATCAACATCTCCCGAACGAGTTCCCATCACCAAACCCTCCAAAGGAGTCATTCCCATAGATGTTTCTACAGAACGACCATACTCCACCGCTGTGACACTCCCACCATTTCCCAAGTGGCAGGTGATAATTCGCAAAGCATTCAAATCTGCTTGCAAGTACGCTGCTGCCAATTCCGCTACATACTCATGACTTGTTCCATGAAAACCATACCGACGCAAGCCGTATTTTTCTCTCAATTGTTTTGGCAAAGCATACTGCACGGCACGTTTCGGCATCGTTTGATGAAAAGAAGTGTCAAAAACCGCTATATGTGGCAAATTACTAAACACCGCACGAGCCACTCTAATGCCCAATAAATTGACAGGATTGTGCAATGGAGCCAAGCCACTAAGGTCTTGAATTGCTTTTTCTACCACTTCGTCAATCAAAACAGGGGTATCAAACTGGTTGCCACCATGTACCACACGATGCCCAACACCATCCAAAGAATCGCTCCCTAAATGTTCTTTAATCAATGGCAACGCAAACGTTAAGACCGCTTCATGCCCTACTTCTGCACAGGCTAAAGTCGTTTCATTTATATGTACCAACGGCTTGTCTAAAACACGTTCGATGTTTATTGTTAATAAATTTTTTCCAGTTTCTCCATTGATAACAGCTGCTTTCACCGATGAGCTTCCGCAATTAATTACTAATATGTTCATTAAAAAGGGTGTTTTTTGTTGATTGATTTAGGTTCTGAAACCTAATTTAATTATTTTTTTTAGAATAGAAGCATCCTTCTTGGTATCTTTGTATGAATACGCCTTGCTAGGCAACAAATCTTCTTGATTTAAACAAACGTAGAACCTGTGGCAACCTCCAACGAACAGACTCAATTACTTAAGCTCCTTCTAAGTGGCTGTTCTAACAACACACGCCTCGCCCAGAATATTGCAAAAGGTCTTGAAATCAACTTATTAGACCTACTAGAATCATATAAAAATCTATTGCCCTCTTCTCCTACTCCTAGCCTTGAAGCGTATTGTCAACTTTTTGCCTGCACTAAATTGAATTGGTCCAATTCAAAACGCAGCCAAATACCTGCTCAACTAGCTGAACTCCAACATTTAGAACACCTAAATTTATCCAATAATGCCTTCGCCTCTTTGGCTCCACCTTTACTAAAAATGGACCAATTACACTATCTAAATTTAAACAAAAACAGGCTCCAAAGTATCCCACAGCAAGTAAAAAACTGGATTAATTTAAATGCCCTTTATCTGGCAGACAATTTACTGACAACACTCCCCGACAGCGTAAAACATTGGCAGAGTTTGCAAGATTTAGATTTATCTAGAAATCAATTACAATCCTTGCCTTCTAGCATTGGTTATTGGAATGAATTGCAACATTTACATCTAGTAAAAAATAACTTACTCTACTTGCCCGATGAAATAGAAGGTTGTCAAGCTTTGGAATTATTAGACCTCTCCTACAACCAAATTCAAGAATTGCCCCCTAACATTGGAGCACTTCAACATCTTAGGCGATTGGATTTGACCTACAATCCTATCGAACACTTTCCTGATGAAATCGGCGCACTCGGTTTATTAGAAGAATTAGTGTTATATAAAGTTCCAATTTCTGAAACGGAACAGCAGCGCCTTGCCCGTTTATTACCACATACTAAGATTAAATTCAATTTTGATTACTTCTTTTAGTAGAATAGGTTTTTTGAGGTATTTTTTTTCGCCCTTATACAAACTATTCGTAATCCTGTTTAATGTTAATGTTTAATGCTAAAATTTATTTTTGGCACAGTTATTCCTTACTTTTTGTGGAAACACTTGGATAGTACTAAAATAAGAGTCTTACTATTCCGCTTTTTTAAACCAAAACATATAAGAACTAATGTTATCACAAAAATACCAAACCGTCCTAGATCTAGGTAAAACACTTAATATTCAAAATGGAGATGTTATAGAAAAAGATGGAATCCTACTGATTTCGGGCACCGCCAAAACTGCCTATGAAAAAGATCTTATTTGGGATGAAATTAAACGAGTAGGGGGAAATGCACCGACAGATATTCAAGTGGAGATGACAGTCGAGATTACGGATTACTATCACATGCATACCGTAGCAAAAGGAGAATCGTTTTGGGTCATTGCAGAGAAGTATTACAAAAATGGAGACAAACATCCTGTGATTTCTGATCATAACAACAAAGAACACGTTCATCCTGATGATGTTTTAGAAATTCCAGTATTTAAAGAATATGTTGGTGGCGAAAAACTCCAAGTCATGTTGACTGCTTTGGGACATGATACCAAAGGTATTGATGGTAAAATTGGAGCGAACACAAACAATGCGCTTAAATCATTTCAAACATCTAAGGGTTTAGGGGCGACAGGTAATTTAGACAATCCTAGCAAAGAAGCGTTGAGAGCAGCATTTAGAACGCATAATGGGGGGCTAACAGGCAAACCATTACAAATTTTATTGCGTGATTCTGGACATAGCCCAGGAGGAATCGATGGTATTTTAGGTAAAAATACAACGACAGCAATTCGTCAATTTCAAACGACTTGTGGTTTAGGTGCTACAGGACAATTGGATGCTCAAACCATAAAAACACTATTAAGCACATATGCTTAAACCATAAACATAATTGACCTTCAAAGTAAGTCATTTCCTAAATTGGGAGATGACTTATTTTTTTTGGGGACCGCTGTAGTAATAATCTTTTTGACAATTCCATTATCTTTTGCATTTTTTTTTATGCTTAAAAACGAATATCATTGATTCATTCCTTATCAATCGTTTCTATTCATTGCCCAAAACACATAAAATGCAACTTAAACAGATTTTTGTCCTATGTATTGGTTTTTTTCTACTCAGCGCCTTCACCAACCCACCGAACAAAAAAGTTAGTACACTAGGCGTTTACGAAGGTTATCATACAAAGGATTACAAAGGCTATTCTTATCAATCTCAATATTTAAAAATGCCCGATGGTGTTCGATTAGCAACAGACGTTTTTTTACCCAAAAAGCGAACCGAAGGCGAAACTTTTCCGACTATTATTTACTTTGTTCGGTACGTCCGATCCTTAGAATTAAGGGTCTTATTACGCAACAAAAATAAGCCGCTCACAGGAGCGCATGTCCCACACAAAGAAATTGATTTTTTCACCTCCAAAGGCTATGCCTGTGCCATTGTAGACCTAAGAGGTTCTGGCGCTTCTTTTGGCTATCGAAAAATGGAATTTAGCAATGAAGAAGTGCTGGACATGTCCACCGTTATGGATTGGATTGTAGAACAAGCTTGGTCCGACAAACAATTGGCCACCACAGGGATTTCTTATACAGGCACCACCGCAGAACTGGCTTTATCCTCTAAGCATCCAGCCTTAAAAGCTTGTATTGCTCGTTCTAATATTTTTGATTTATACGAAGACATGAATTGCCCTGGCGGGCTAAAACAAACCCCTTTTATACAATCTTGGAAAGAAACTACCTTGGCCTTGGATCAGAACGATTTTGGTATTTTTGGAGGCTTGGCTCAACTCTTAGTCAAAGGCGTAAATCCCGTTCAAGGAGACAAAAAAAGGGTTTTGCTAAAACAAGCCATCGCAGAACATAAAAAGAATTTTGACATCTTCTCTGGTATTCTAAAAATAGAAGCAAGAAATGACATTGAGCCAACAACGCAAGCGAATTGTGATGCATTTTCTATTCACACTCGAATCGCAGACATCATTGCGTCTAAAGTTCCTATTTACAGGATTTCTGGCTGGTATGATGGTGGTAATATTAGTTCGGCAATCAAAGGCTATCTAAACACGCCTAATACTCAAAAATTATTACTTGGTCCTTGGGATCATGGTCCTGCCAATCACATCAGTCCGTTTACCAAAAGTGATCAAGTTCAATTTTCCGTTTATACAGAAATGCTTCGTTTTTTTGACTTTCATTTAAAAGGGATTCAAAATGGCATCGACAAAGAAGCTCCAGTACATTATTATCAAATGGGGACCGAAGAATTTCGAGCGAGCGAGCAATGGCCTTTAACAAATAGCAGCGCCAAAACCTTTCTACTCTCGGACAAAAACACCTTAGTAAAAGAGGGCACATCGGTTCAAGAAGGACAAGTCAACTATGTCTGTGACTATACCGTTGCCTCCACCAACCGAAGCCGCTGGAATAGCTTAACGGGTTTGTACAAAAACGGCACGACAAACTATCCAGATCGTCAAGAAGTAAACAAAAAAATGTTGTTATTTACAAGTACTGCAATAGAACAAGATTTAGAAATTACAGGACACCCTTTTACGGAATTATACCTTAGTGCCGATGCAGAAGATGCTTCGTTTTTTGTTTACCTAGAAGATGTTGCCCCTGACGGTTCGGTCACTTATATTACAGAAGGACAATTACGGGCTGCATTCCGAAAGTTGGGCGACAAAACAACGGCTCCTTATCAAGTTGTCGGTCCTTACCATACGTTCTTAACAAAAGACAAAGAAGCATTGACGCCAAACAAAGTAACGCCAATATCTATCGCTTTTCAGCCTACTTCGTACCAACTCAAAAAAGGGCATCGGCTACAACTTTCTATTGCCACCGCAGACATCAATCACTTTGAATTAACGAAAGTCAAACCTAAGAATATTAAGGTATTTTACAACAAAGAATACCCTAGTAAATTGGTCCTTCCTGTTACAAAATAAGTATCTCTAGTGGAGGCTCGCAAGCAAGTACCTGATCTTATACAAAAAATGAATAGCCAACTATGAAATCCATAGTTGGCTATTCAGTCTACTCTAAGAAAAATCGTTCTTTGAAAAATTATAAATTAAGCCCCATAAGGCACCCAAATATTTTTAATCTGACTGGCATGACGCAAGAACGTTTCCCCTTGCCCACTGGCGACATCGTACCAATTTCGATACTTGCCATTGGCAACCCAAGTTCGTTTCATATTGTCGGCAGAAGTCTCTTCGATCATTTTCGACACCTCTTGGTTGCCAAAATACCAAAGACCATCCACGTTATCATGCTTCGCCAAAACGCTTGTTAATTCTGCTTGGTTTCCTGTTACAATATTCACCGTTCCAGCAGGAACATCTGAAGTTTCTAATAATTGATAGAAATCCGTTGCCAACAAAGGAGCCACTTCAGAAGGAATGACCACCGCATTGTTTCCCATTGCAATGACAGGGATGACCGTAGAAACAAACCCTAACAAAGGTGCTTCATTTGGACAAACAACCGCCATTGTTCCAATCGCTTCTGGCATCGCCATCGTGATGTGTCTAGAAAGCGTGTGATGGACATTGCCATCATATTTATCCGCCATCGCAGCATAATAATAAATCCGTTGAATCGACAACTCTACCTCTTCCAAAGCCGTTTCTAGACTAACAGAAATTGATTGTGCAATTCTATGCGCAAATTCTTGTTTGCGGTATTCCATATTCTCTGCAAGAAAATAAAGCACCTGTGCTCGCGCATGGCCTGTTTTTCCAGCCCAGCTCGTACTTTTAGAAGCCGCTTCAACCGCATTTCTAATGTCTTTTCGATTTCCTTCCGAAACATCGCCAACATATTGTCCATTCGGATTGTATACTTTGTTGGTATAACCGCCATCTGGTCGAGCTTGTTTGCCCCCAATATACATTTTTGCCGTCTTATCAATACTCGGTAACCCCTTCGTATTTACGTCTAAGGGCTCCGTCGCTTTAGGGCGTTCAAATGGCCTTTGGCTAAAGGTATCATTGGTTCGCAATTGCATGTATTCGTGCAAACCCTCTTTTCCACCTTCTCGTCCAAAACCAGACTCTCGATAGCCTCCAAAACCAGCCGCAGCATCAAATACGTTCGTACAGTTGACCCACACCACACCTGCTTTAATTTTGGGTGCTACTTCTAAAGCTAAATTAATATTATCCGTCCAAATACTTGCCGCCAAACCATAGCGAGTATTATTCGCTAATTTAACTGCTTCTTTGTGTGTTCTAAAGGTCATTGCGACCAAAACAGGACCAAAAATTTCTACTTGGGCAATTGATGAAGAAGGCTGTATGTCTGTAAATAAAGTAGGTGGGTAATAAAAACCTTCTGTTGGACAAGCCCCTTTTGCCTGATAGACCTTTCCGCCTTCGGCTACGCCTTGTTGCACTAGTTTTGTAATCGTTTTCAATTGAGAACCATCTACAACAGCGCCCATATCAATACATTTATCCATTGGGTCGCCAATTCGAAGCTTCTCCATTCGAGCCTTAATTTTGGCGTATAAGCGTTCCGCAACGCTTTCTTGTACCAACAAACGAGAACCCGCACAACAAACCTGTCCTTGGTTAAACCAAATTGCATCAACCACTCCTTCGACAACAGAATCTAAATCTGCGTCTTCAAAGACTATAAACGGGGATTTTCCGCCTAATTCTAGTGATAATTTCTTGCCACTTCCTGCCGTTGCTTTACGAATAATTCGCCCGACATCGGTAGAACCTGTAAACGCAATTTTATCGACATCTGGATGATTTACAATCGCTGCTCCCGTATCTCCTTCGCCTGTTACAATATTAACCACGCCAGCAGGCAAACCTACTTGATCGCAAATTTCGGCAAACAACAAAGCCGTCAAGGACGTAAATTCTGCGGGCTTCAACACAACGGTATTTCCCATCGCTAAGGCAGGCGCAATTTTCCAAGCCAGCATTAGTAAAGGGAAATTCCAAGGGATAATTTGTCCAACAACCCCTATTTCTTTATAATCTTTCAAATCGCTATCCATCAACTGCGCCCAACCTGCATGATGATAAAAATGGCGGGCTACCAAAGGAATGTCAATGTCTCTCGATTCTCGAATCGGTTTTCCATTGTCCAAGGATTCTAAAACGGCAAAGAGCCTTGAATTTTTTTGAATTTGGCGCGCTAAGGCATATAAATACCGAGCACGACCATGTCCACCCAATTTAACCCACTTGGGCAATGCTTTATTTGCTGCTTTTACGGCTTTATGTACGTCTTTTTCTCCAGCATGTGCAATTTCTGCTAACACTTGCTTGTTCGACGGGTTTACAGATGGAAAATACGTTTTGGTAGCAGGTGTTTCCCACTTCCCATTA
Source organism: uncultured Aureispira sp. (assembly GCA_902727865.1). Lineage (GTDB taxonomy): Bacteria > Bacteroidota > Bacteroidia > Chitinophagales > Saprospiraceae > Aureispira. The sequence continues at coordinate 19,382 of CACVAQ010000320.1, forward strand.
CAATAGTATCCAAATTTATTATCATGTGTTTTTAACCAATCAAAAGCCGCTTTTGTACTTTCTGGTGCAGGACCATATTCCATGGTTTCAAATATTTTCTTTATATTCATTGTCTAAATCTACTTTTTAATTTCGCTCATTTAGTAAGTCAACCTCGACTTTATGGACAAGCAATCAATTCAAAAAAACTAAGCCATTGGATGGCGATAAGATGCCGAATAACGTCCTGTGACAAAATGCTCTAATTGGCGTTCGATATCTGCCAATAAGCTACTCGCTCCAAATCGGAACATCTTGTTGTTCAACCACTCATCCCCTAGTTCTTCTTTTATTAACATCAACCAACTCAAGGCTTGTTTGGCAGTACGAATACCACCAGCAGGTTTAAAACCAACCTTGTAGCCTGTGTATTCTTGATACGCTCGGATCGCACGCAACATCGTCAAACTAACAGGAAGTGTCGCATTCTCAGACTCTTTCCCCGTACTCGTTTTGATAAAATCAGCGCCTGCCATCATACAAACATGACTTGCTTTCGCAATGTTTGTCAAGGTAGACAATTCTCCTGTTGCCAAAATCGTTTTCATATGTGCCGCCCCACAAGCTTGACGCATTTGTTTCATTTCGCTGTACAGTCCTTCCCAATCTCCCGTCAAAACTTGTGCTCGATGAATCACAATATCAATTTCTTTGGCTCCTGCCGCAACAGAAAGTTTAATTTGTCTCAACCGTTCTTCCAAAGGAATTAAGCCCGCAGGAAAAGCAGTAGATACCGCAGCAATTGGAATAGCACTTCCTATTAACGCTTTTTTTGCGTCTTTGATTAGATTATGATACACACAAACCGCCCCTGTTGTAATACCCATGTTTTCCATTCCCATCGCTTTCAACAAATCTTGACGTACGGGCTGTTTTGCTTTTGCACACAAACGCTGCACATTTCCAGGCGTATCATCTCCTGCCAAAGTGGTCAAATCAAGACAAGTAACCGCTCTCAACAACCACGCAGCTTGCCATTCCTTTTTGACAGAACGACGCGTACCAATTGTAGCCGCTCTCCGCTCTACTGCACTTCTATTAATATTCACTCCTCTGATATAATCCATATCCAAAGGAATCCCCTCGTTTCGTTGATGTTCGGGTTCTTTAGAATCGGTCTTTTTATTTTTTGTTTTTGCCATCTTTTTTCAAATTATAGTGTTGGTCTTTTTATCTTAATTTATAAAACTGAGAAAGAACAAGATAAGATTTTATCTTTAAAAATCAATAACTCATTCAAGAATCAATACAATTACCGCTTATCCTTCCTGTCCATAACGGAACGGATTAAAACGAATCTTATTAACAAGAATAAGAAGCATCTATCTTCTTATTATAAAAACAAAAAAACCACTCTTGAATCGAAGTTCAGAGTGGTTTTTTCTACTTATAAACTGATGTTCCGCAGAAAATTGATATTGTCGATAAAATACCAAAATTTGTGTCTCAACCTATTCTTAATTTTGAATGCTTTATAGTACAAGGAGCATTAAAAATTAAGCCTTCAAAATTAAACCGTAAAACATAGCTTAAATAAGTAACAATAGGTTTTAGTAGTAAATAAAAAAAATCCTGCGTAACATGAGTTATAAAGATATTACTCCAAATCGCTTGTAGATTCTTTGTCTTCTTTTTCATTCAGATTTTTTTCCTTTCTAGGAACATGCGGTACTTCGCTATGCTTCTCATACGCATCAATAATTTGTTTCACCAAACGATGCCGCACAACATC
>CACVAQ010000321.1 GCA_902727865.1 uncultured Aureispira sp.
AAACTAATACGATTTAGCTACGCTGAGCCTTCGGGTTTTCAACGGAGTAATGTTGAGTAAAAAATCTTATTAATTTGATTGGCAGGTATTTAGTTGTTTGGAGTGTTTTGGTAAGTTGCTGTGAATCAGTTTTGTAGGGTAGTTTTTTTTGATTTTTGTTTGAGAATTTTAAAAATACCAAACTATTAACAAAAAGAAGTAGATAAAAATAGAGCTAAAAAGTTCTAAATTTATTAATTTCGCTATATTACTAAGCATTATGACTGGACTAATTATTGGTACGTGAGATACAAACAGCACATGAAGTTGCGTTAACCTACTATAATTAGCCAAATAAAACTTAATCGTTGGATTAAATCCCGTACATTTTGAAAATAGAAATTTCTCACGATACATTAGCTAAAACTGTTTATGATAAGGCATCAGCCGAAGACCGAATGCGTCTTATGGTGTTGAATCTAATTCAAACAAAGCATCGGTTTTTTAATGAAGAGCATGCTTATTTGACATCGGACGAACTTAAAATAGTTGCTCAGTTTGAACATCAGTTAGACTTGAGTGCGGATGAAGAAGGCTTTTTGGGTAGAAGTAAAAGACGTGCGCAATGGAAAGTGATGTCTGTTGTACTCAGTTTGGTTGTGCTAGTAGTCGTGTTGATTTGGTCTGTTATGTATTATAAAAATACGAATGATAGACTGGAACGAGTACACCGCAAATTAATGGTCACTAAAGATAGTGTAAACACCGTCAATAATTCTTTGGGAATTAAATTTGAAGAATTACGACTAAAGGATAGTATTCAGGAATCTTTGACAGAACGAATTGGAAATGATCAAGAGATCATTAAAATGACCAACGAAGAATTGCAAAAAGCGTTGACGAAGCTAAATGTTTTAAATGAAAAATTAGCAGAAAGTAAACGAAGAGTTGAAAAAGAACGAGATGGTTTAAAAACAGAGAAAAAAACCTTGACAGAGCGGTTAAGGGTTCAAATTGATCAACAAGACGCAATCATTAAAGAAAAACTTAGTGCCGTAGATGAGTCTCAAAAATTAAGTCAGCAAGCACATAGCCTTATTAATAGTAGCGAAAAGCCAACAGATGCTGAATACAAGGAAGCCTTTCGACTGGCGCGTTATGCTTGGGAAATGAGTAAGTCAAACAGTCAAGCAATGGATGTGCTCAATCAAATTAACAACAGCAAACTAAATTCTAGCAATGGTGGTTTTTTAGGCAAAAGTCGCCCTGAAAATACCTACACGTTCCGAAAAATTGAAAATATTATCGAGAAAGTAGACCAGAAATACAACTACGGTAAATTATCTTCCAAAGAGGCGAAGAAAGCATTACAAAAGCGATAGGGGCTTACTTACTCACTATTTAATAACTTTTGTTACACGGTACGACTCCTAAACCGAACAGAGCGAGGGAACAAACCTAGTGAACGAATCAACGGAGTATTCTCTATTTTAACTAAAAAATAAAACACGGCATTTGACTTAAAAGCCTTTTGACCGTGAACAAAGCATAAAATTTAACAAAAGTCCTAAAAAGAAAAAGTTTCTTTTTAGGACTTTTTTGATTAGTTCTTTTTTTTAGCCATATTTACAAATCTGAAAAATCTACGATCCAAGCCAATCTGGGCTTTTATTAAAAAAAATTGGCTATGAAGTTCTTTGAGCTCAAAAAAATAAGTTGGTACGATGTTCTGGTCGTATTGCTGTCTAGCACTTTTCTAATTTATTTTTATGGTCCTATACTCATAGCGCCCAACGAATTTTTGTTTACCAAATATGGAGATGGATTTAGCCAATACTTTAACTTTACAACTTATGTAAAGTATAGCCAAAGCTATTTTGAACACACAGGAGCAAATTACCCCTATGGGGAACAAATCGTTTATTTTGATGGGCAACCCTTTTTTGCGGCACTAACGAAGCTCTTGTCGACCATTTTTCCTTTTTTAGGAAATTATACGGTAGGCATCATGAATAGTTTGGCCTTGTTTGCCATCTGGTGGACGCCTTTACTCTTGTATGGCATTCTTTCTCGCATTGACGTAAAGCCTATTTTGGCGGTATGGGGAGCGATGGGAATTGTTTTTTTAGAACCTCAAATTTTTCGCCTAACAGGGCATTTTTCACTCTCTTATTGCTGTGCAATTCCCTTAACCATTTACTTGTTGCTTCGAATATACGAACAGGAAAGAGCCCGTTTATGGACAGGGGTTTTGTTGTTTAGTAATTTGATGTGGCTGTATACGCATCCTTATTTAGGCTTGATGTGTTGTTTATTAACCGTGATGGTACTTTTCTTTTATTGGTGTTGGAATCTTAGCGCCGTAATGAAGTGTATAAACTATTATATACTAGGTTTTGTAAGCGGTCTATTGCCGATTCTTATTTTTCAAACGCTTACTCGATTGACAGACAAACATACTTCAAAGACAGAAGATGTCTATGGTTTGTTTGAGTATTGTGGCGCTCCAGAGGATGTTTTTTTACCCAATCATCCACCCTTTAAAAAAACAGCATCCGAGTTGGTCGGATGGAATTTAGACCAAACTTGGGAAGGTTGGTCTTATGTTGGTGTGGTGACGATGCTAACATTGCTATTGGTTTTTATACTAGGAATTTTAAAAAAAATATGGAACCTAAAAAAAAGGACAAAAAGTACCAGTCATCCAACGGTGAAAATACTTTTTTGGGCTTCTATTCCAATTTTATTCTTGTCTTGGGCTTATCCCTTTATTCAATACCCAGCTTTGTTGGATTCTGTTAAAATAATTAAACAGTTTCGATCTTTAGGGCGCTTTTCTTGGGTGTTTTACTACGTTTCTACACTCGTTAGTATTTATTACATTCACCGTGCCGCGCTTTTTTTGAAAGACAAAAAACAAGGCTTTCTAGCGGCTCTATTGTTGTTTTTTGGACCTTTATTGTATATGGTCGAAGGATACAGTGCCCATGCAGAAATTGCTGAAAATTTAGATAAGTATCCCAACTATTTTTTAGAAAAAAATTGCCCCAAGGTTTTAACAGATGCTTTAGCAGAGATCAACCCAGCCGATTATCAAGCTATTTTGCCTTTACCTTATTATTATTTGGGTTCTGGTAATTTCTATCGAACGATATTGGGCGGGACAACGCATTTCTCTATGTTAACCTCCATATATACTGGAATTCCATTGGCGACGGCATTTATTGCAAGAGGAGATGTTTGGGAAAGTCGGAACTTGGTGCAACTCTTTACGGCTCCTTATTATGATAAAAAAATAAAAGCTGATTTTCCATCTCAGAAACCATTTCTGATAACCCGCTCGAACTATATAGAGCCTTTGACGGTTCATGAACAGCAGGTGTTTGATCGAGCAAGACTTATTTCTATTGACAAACAAGGCTATGCTTTGTATGCTTTAAATTTTGAAGATTTGTTTGTACAAGAAAACAACCAAGTATTAGAGGAATTTAAAGAAAACTTGGAGCGTTTACATCCCAAGGGCGATTGGTGGATAGAAGATAGTACCGCAGCGCTTTTTTATGAAGGTTTTGAAAGCTTGTCCTCAACACAGGCATTTAGAGGTCAAGGAGCGTTTAGTGCGCCCAAAAGTGGGGCAGGAACATTTGTAAAAATGCCTTTAGAAGCCTCTACTAAAGCAAGAACCTACCAAATTAAAGCCTGGGTGTTTAATGGCGAAATTGATGCGATGAACCATCTGCATGTCATCGCATTTGGTGCCAATGATGGAGGTGTTTGGGAGCGCTTGGGGCAAACTAGACCTGATCGAACGCCTATAATTAATGGAGATTGGTCGTTAATTGAATTTAGTGTGCATATCCCTCCAAACAAGTTTAAAACCTTGCATTTGGATTATTATTGTGGCATCAAATCGAAGCAAACCGTCTATATTGATGACGTGTTAATTTATAGTGGTGAAGGAGCCGTTTATAAGCTTATTCGGGAAGAGAAAGGGCAAGTGAAGGAGCTTATTTATAATGGACATCAGGTGCTTCGAAAAGACGAATGATAAACGCTGAAGCTTTATGAAATCAACAATTACCGAATTATTATTAAATGAAGTAGAAGTTTTTTTATCTCCTCTCTAATAAAATGCTTAAATTAGGCATCAGGTTGTTTTTTATAGAATTTACTATTCATAACACTCCGTTGATTCGTTCACTCTGTTCATGAGGACATCTAAATCAACGTAGCACTCATCAGTGGAGTAAGTAGATGAACAAA
>CACVAQ010000322.1:0-12103 GCA_902727865.1 uncultured Aureispira sp.
AATCAAGCTCCTTCAATTCTGACAATCTACCTAGAATCACCGCTTCGTTCCTCTCGTCAGGAAAAACGGCATGACGGACTAACCAACGATACAATGCAGCAGTTTCAGAATTCATAGCGTTTTTTTTTAATACAAAGCCGTATTATTCCCCTGTATTTGAAAGAAGAATTTAGCGGGTCGAATTTCTTGCCCTTCTTCGTACAAATACTGCTTTCCTGTTCTATCTACCATTGGTACATGGGGATTTTTTAACAAAAAAGAATCGTGGATTAATCTATTCTGAAAAGCATTTCGAATTTGATCGGCATCTATTCCAATCGCAGCCCCCAAGTATTGCCCAAAGCCTAAATATTGCTCGATGCCAACAGCTAAAACACCAGCGCTACTTGCCTCATACAAGGCATTTTTTGTTTTTCTATACCCATATTTAGCTGGAAATTTTTTCGATTTCATCGTAATACTATTCCGTCCATAAGGGTCTGCGGTCCAAGCGATGTTGGTGATTACAATTTGAGTGTTCTTCATTCGATAATAAAGTCCAATGGCTCCTGTTCGATATTTGTCCCCTTCTCTAAAAGCCAAGAAATCATTTTCCATCAACAAACTAAACCCATGAATACCAAAACCAAAAGAGCCCGATATTTGAGAAGTTGCTATATTATCAAGATAAAAATTATAACTATACCCAATAGAGTACGGGCGGCTCGTCTGGTTGCTCAACTCGTTGACAAACGGGCTATAGTGTACCGAATCCTTAGCTCCAAAAGCAGCCACTAGACCGACTCTCAATTGACCTTCCCAAGAAGGAATTCCCGTCGCAAAGGATCGAGGGTTATAATACCCTGCAATTTGTACATTTGCTTGGACGTATTCATAATGATAATACACCTTTGCAATAAGCCCAATGCGATTAAAATGGCTTCCTAAATTAAAAGAAAAGCCAATTTGTCCACCAAAACCTTTCGCAAAATCCAGTTGAGCCTTTGCCGCAAATGTTAATAAAAAAAAGAAGACCAAAAAAGGAAACTGCTTCATAGAATTAGTCAATAATAAGGGTTTGGCAATTTTGGGCGTGCGTGATTTTTTGATACAAATCACTGGTTTGCACTAAGACCTCCTCTAAAGAATCGTGCTTGCCAAAGTTAAGGAAGATCATTAAAAAAGAATTGGTTTTTTCGGTCACCATTGTTCGAGTAGAATCACTTGTAGGCGTTCCAAAAGCACCTTTATCGTCTCTAAAAACAGGTAAATTTTCAATATTCAAGGTCCCCTTCCCTATTCCTTCATAAGGCTCGTCTTTCGCTCCTATTCCTAATACAATATTGCCTTCTATTTTATTCAAATCATAGCCCCCTATAGAATACCCCGTGTCGATAGAAATCAAATTCAAGGTATCTACAATGGTATTAATTTGATACAAACCTTTCCCAGTTACCACACGCCTCAACAAGGCTTCAGCAGACAAGCGATAACGGCTAGGATCTTTCCCCAGTGCTTTATAAGCAATTCTGGAAGAAGCAATCGTGTCAATTTTGCTAATTTCTGGTCTAGTTAAGGTCTCCGCTAATTTGGTACAGGTATTTTGTATCGCTTCGTTCAAAGCTTCTGAACGGGCAGCCCAGGTCAACTCGCAAGAAAAACAGCCTAGAGTTAAATTAGGGCATTTTTCTTTTATTTCGGGAGAAATAGAAATTTTATTCATAAAAGGTGTTCTGTGTGTAAGGCTGACTCGAATCAAGCAACGCTATTTTTCTTTAAAAAGGACTAATTTTTAGTCTATCACTTATCATTCAGCTTAATAAATTGTTTGTTTCTCAAGATATAACGATGCGTCCCAATTTCAACAATTTCGCCTTCTTTTTTTTCACTAAGGTTCAAAATGTCTTGCCTCAAGGTATGAATAGAACCTTTCGTTCGATGCGCAATAGTTAGATACTCTTCGTTAATATCAGGTTTTAAAGCTTGATAAAAGTTGTTTTTTTCTTCTGCACCACACAAAATAATTCGAATTGGAATGTCAATTTGTGCCAACAAATCCATATCTCGAACAGGGCTATAACTATCTGCAATCAAGATCACTTCTTCTACGTCCTTCTTTTTTTCAATTCCTTTTAAGACCGCCTCTAAGTCATTTTCAGGAGGTGCCCCACCGCCTAAACCACGTTCTATTGCAAGGTGCATCGTGTTAATGACCAATTGTAACTCTTCCCAAGCGCCTTCACAATCGTAAATACCACCTGTTGTGCCAACTTTTTTTGCACTGGCCATTTTTCGGTCACCGTCATTAAAAAACAAATATTTAGTATGTTCTCCTTGTTTTAAATTCAACAAATGCCAAATCAAGACTTCCTCCAAATAAGGATTCATACTTTGGGTAATATCTGTCACGACAACCTTTCCTTTCCAAGACTCCTTAAAGCGTTCTAATATGGCTAAAATAGGCTTGGACTCGTCTATAAAATAATTAGGATTTACTTTTAACTGTTCTTCTATGATTGCTACTTTTGCTTTAACGGCTTTTCTGATTTTAAAGGTTCGTTTGATTGGAATGGGTCGATTATTCCGAATAAAGGCTTCGATGAGTTTTTCTTCTAAATTTAGCTTTTTCAAAGAATCCAATAAAGCAGTTTGCCTTAACTCTGTTGCTACTGCAATGGAATCCCTTCGAGCGGCAAGTGCGGCTTGTTTTTTCTGGCGATTAAGCCATTCTTTGGACGTCACCGACTCATAGACAACCGTTTCTACAACAATATCACTTCCTTCTGTTAACACAATTTCTTTCTCTCCAAAATTAAGGTTGTGGGCTGCATTCAAAATATAGACATCGTTAAGAGGCACTAAGATTTGGGCAATCCCAAAAGCATTTGTGACAGCATGATAACGCCTCCCATTTTTTTTACTCAACACCCAAAATGCTTCTCCCTCCGTCAATTTCCCATTCAAATCTTGGAAAATAAAATTAAAGAGCGCATGTTTAATAGACGGATATTTATCCATGCCTTCCTTTCGTTCAAACAGAACATCTTCTGTCCAAGCAGCGTAAGGTTTGTTTGGGATTTCAAATTTATAATAATTGGGCGCACCTTTTAAGTTCAGCATATACTGGCAACCTATTGGTAAATTAATTGTAGCCATTCCATTTTCATCGGTGGTTACGGTATGTGTTTTTCGACTGGTTCCGCTCCGAATCGTCAATTCTTCGACCAATCTAGAAGGCTCATTTTTCTTGTTAATTAATTTAATTTGTACTGGAATTTCTATTAATAAAGCACTCCCATCCTTTGGCATTTCGTAAAAAGGGACAGGAATTTCATGCCGCTGATAAGCGCCTTTGGGAATCGTTACAGCCGCAAAATTATTCCAATCAGCTAAATGAATAGCGTATACATCATCCTCTGGAACCACAACAAAGGCCTTGCCTTCCTTATTGGTTTCTAACTCAAACCGACCTTTGGTTCTTTTGCCTTCTATCACAAATTGTTGCCCTTCAACGGGGCTTTGATTCATTGGATTGGTAAAAATAAAGGTAACAACAGCAGTTGTCTTGGTTGGTTTTAGCTGTGCTAGTGTAGCATCAACCCTGCAACAAAGAAAAAACAGAAAGATCAAGTAAGGATAGTTTTTTGGGCTGGGCATATAAAATAAATATTGAGCGTTGGCGTTTTAGGAATGGTCAATAAAAAAAATTATTCAAATGTTCATCTTATTTTTTTACTATTCCTTAGAGTAGTTCGGTTCGATAATTGTTATATAAACGAATAGTATACCAAAAATAAGGTTCTGTTTCAAAACCTTATAGTATACCAAACTGTTGTTAAAACTATAATATTGTCTTAAAAAAAAGAAATTAAACATTCTAAATTTGGTAATCCTCACAAAAAACCCTATTATTGGTAACCGTATAGATAAAATATAGAAATAAAACACACCAAAAGTAAGTTCTTACAACATTGATTAAAAAAAAACAATCTGTCCTAGTTGTAAGAAAGTTAAAAAAGAAAAAACTCGCTAAATTTTCTAAAAAAAAAATAATGAAAGCCGTAACTTGCATTACTTTTATTTTTCTATTGTGCCAATGCGCCATAGGACAAAACCAAACTGCCTCCACTTCTGACATTACCGTCGTTTCTACTCCTTCTACCGATATTGATTGGGCTAATTTTGAAAATGAACTAACCGATGACAATGATTGGACGTTTCATACCAACCAAACAGGGAAATTATTGTACATAGATTTTGAATCTTTAGGTGGAAAAATGAACCGTTTGGTTCTAAAGTCGTCCGAAAAAGACGTCGTTATCGAGGATAATCATCTTTTTGACCTCCCAATCAACACTATTTATGAAGTAAATTTGGAAAAGCTAAAAAGAGGTAGTTATTTTGTGGAGTTGTACACGTACAATAACAAAATTATTCGTGAGGAAATAACCATCAAATAAATTATCCACTCGATAGAACGAAGACTTATTTTTTCTATTTCTATCTACTTAATCAACATTCAGCTTGGATTTATCTTATCACATAGAAGAATTACTTTTTTTGAATGATTGTGTCATTATTCCTACTATTGGTGGGTTTATTGTCAATCACGCTTCTGCGTCTATTGATTTTGTAGAACAGCAATTGTTGCCTCCTCAAAAAACAGTTTCGTTTAACCTCAAGCTGGTGAACAACGATGGTTTATTAGCCAATCACATTGCTCAAAAAGAACATTTAACCTACAAGCAAGCTACTTTAAAGGTAGATGCTTTTAGTCGTCAAATTGAACTTGATTTATTTAATAATAAAATTGTTCATTTTGAAAATATTGGTAAACTCTATTTTAACTCTGATTCTAAGTTAGAATTTGTACCGTCTAATACCAATTTTTTAAAAGAGGCCTATGGTTTGCCTAGCCTAACTTGTATTCCTGTTCTTCGTAATAAAGATTACTTAAATTCTGCTCCAGAACAGTTGGTTCCGATCAAACAGAAACGCAAAAAGGGTCTTATGCTTACCTTAACACAACCCAAAGTAATTGCAGCAGCAGCTATTTTTCTTTTTGTTGTATCAAGCCCTTTTATCTATCGTACTATCGTGGGTGCTGCTACCGATGCTAATGCTACTACTATTGCGAGTACGGAGCAGCAACAAACAAAGGACACCAATACTAGTGCTACGGCTTCTTTAATCCCTTCTCTTGGTACTTCTAATAATAAGACAGTCGTTACGACTCCAGCCAAAGAGTTGGTGCAGATCATACCTGCCGATACTATTGAAGAAGAAGAAACTGTTGAAGAAGAAGCTATTGTAAAAGAGGTTGTCAAAGAAAAAACTGTTGTCAAAGAAGTAGCTGTTGTAGATAAAAACGCTGAAAGCTACGTGATCGTTTTGGGTGCTTTTGGAAAGAAAGGAAATGCCAATCGTTTGGCTGATAAATTGGAAAAAGACAATTACTTTCCTGATGTAACGGTAAAGAATGGCTTAAATAGAGTGGGCGTTCAAATTACTTGTACACCCGAAGAATTGAAATTACACTTAAATTTCTTGCAACAGAATTACAATAAAAAAGCTTGGGTAGTAGAATAGCACTGTATCATTTCCAGTCTAAAGCATTTTTTCTTTAATGGCTAAGATAATTTGGGGCAAGCTCGTTTCTTTTACAATGTATGTTGCTTGGGTATAAAAAGAGTGGCGCTCTTCTAATTTTTTTTGCATAAAAAGGGTCAATGCTGCCTCACTTTTTCCCTCTAATAAAGGTCTTTTATGAGTTTCTCCACGCAATCGCTCTATTAATAGTGGCATAGAAACATCTAGAAAAAAGCTGTCGCCATTTTCACGAATCCAAGCACTATTATTCAAGAAACAAGGCGTTCCGCCCCCTAAAGCGATGACCGCATTAGCCGTTTTTAGCTGTCTTAGACTATTTGCTTCTAGCCTTCTAAAATAAGCTTCCCCCTTCCTTGCAAAAATTTCACTAATCGTACATTCAGCTGCCTTTTCTATAAACACATCTAAGTCAATAAAAGGAACGTTTAAATCCTTCGCCAATGCTTTGCCAACATAGGATTTCCCACTGCCCATAAACCCCAACAAATATAGATTACACTTCAACATACTCTTTTATAATTGTATCTAAAGACGCTTCCTTTTCTTCGTGAAAAATAGGATTATGAAAATAATTTAATTTATTCAACAATTCAAACAACTGTTGTGTTTCGCTTTCTGTCAATTCTCCCGTTGCTATGTCTCCCATTTTTTTCAAAACAGGCAAGGTTTGATAAAAGACAGCTTGCCCCTTTTTCGTAATTTTAACTCGCCTTGCTCGTCTGTCTTCTTGATCTAAAAAAGATTGAATCAAGTCGTTTCGCTCTAACCTCCGAATAACTTCCATTCCTGAGGTAAATTCACTGGTGTTTTTTTGAATCAACTCATTTTTTCTCAAATCTCCAAACATTGCCAATGTTGCCAAAAAACCAAAATCTTCCATTGTTTGTAAAGGAGAATCCTTAAAGCCTTTCTTATAATAAGATCGAACATATTTATACATCAATGCAATCAATTGACAAATTTGCGCATTAATATTCCCTTGTAAAGGGACCGATTTTAAAACAGTGGTAGTAGAATCTTTTTTCAATGTCGGTGCCGTTTTCATCCAAGCGACAAAATCATCTATTGTCTCTCCAGCTTCTGTGTCTTCAAACTGCTCTAAATAAGGAAGTATTCCTGTGAGTAATTTATATTTCATGCTTTACTTTTTGAAATAGCTTTATTTTTTCGTGATAAAAAGGGTGTTTTTTTTCACAAAAACAAAAAAACATAGGGGTTAAATGTATTTGATTTTCAAACATTTAAACCTTAAAATAGTTTAGTATTTTATTCTTTTTGACAAAAAAGAAAAATAAAATGAACTTTATTTGAACATTACTTCGTGGAGAAATTATATTAGTTTGATTATCAATAAGATAGCTTTTAATTATTAATTCAACTAAGTCGTTGATAATCAAACTAATATGAAATGGTTTTTATGTTTTTTGGTAAAAAAACTAAAAATCCCACGAAGTATTATTGAAATAACCTAAACCTAACGACTCATACTATGTTATCACAGTATTGCAGATGATATTACAATAAAAAAACATTAAAATGACCACTAAGCATCTACCAAAGCTCCTTCTTTTTGCCCTAACAATTGCCATTCCCCATTTTCTTTGGGCACAAACAGGGATTATAAAAGGAAAAGTCCTTGAAGCAGCCAGTAACCAACCCGTTCCCTTTGCTAGTGTCTACATTGAAGGAACGACAAATGGTGTTACAACAGATATTGATGGTAATTACGAGCTAAAGCGTCTAGAGCCAGGTTTATATACTGTTAATGCTACTTTTTTAGGATTTAAAACGGAAGCCAAACGAGAAATACAAGTAACGAACTCAAAACCTGCTATTGTTGACTTTGCCTTGGATGAAGATACAGAAAATATAGAAGAAGTTGTCGTGAAAGCATCCCCTTTTAAGCAACCTGCTGATGCCCCTGTTTCTTTACAAACAATCGGCACGGCAGAAATTCAAAGAAACCCTGGAGGCAATAGAGATATATCTAAGGTTATACGTTCCCTGCCAGGTGTAACGAGCGCTTCTAGCTTTAGAAATGATTTGTTGATTCGAGGCGGAGGCCCTAGCGAGAATCGTTTTTATTTGGATGATGTCGAAGTGCCTAACATCAATCACTTTGCAACACAAGGCTCTTCGGGAGGTCCAAATGGATTAATTAATGTAGACTTTATTCGGGAAGTAGATTTTTATAGCAGCGCCTTTCCTGCCAATAGAGGAAACTCTATGAGTTCTGTTTTTAATTTTAAACAAAAAAATGGGCGTGATGATCGTTTGGGCTTTACCGCCACTCTTGGTTCTAGCGACTTAGCAGCTACTTTAGAGGGACCTATTGGAAAAAAAACAACCTTTTTATTCTCTGTTCGTCAATCCTACCTACAATTTCTTTTCCAAGCCTTAGATTTGCCTTTCTTACCGATTTATAATGATTTTCAATTTAAATTTAGAACTCGTTTTGATGCTAAAAATGAACTTTACTTTGTAGGGCTCGGTGCTTGTGATCGTTTCAAATTAAATCTAAATGCCAATAAAACAGAATCTCAGCGCTTTCAATTAGAACGTTTGCCTGTTTATTTTCAATGGAACTATACCATTGGAGCAGTCTATAAACATTATATGGAAAAGGGATACTTTACAGTTGTTGTCAGTAGAAGTATGCTTAATAATGATATTTACAAACATGTTGACAATGACGAAAGTCAAAAAAGAATCATTGACTACACTTCGCAGGAGGCCGAAAACAAAGTTCGTTTAGAACATCGTGTTAATCTTCCTAAAGAGTTTGTCTTAAGTTATGGTGTCAGTTATGAGAACGCTCGCTATACCAACTTAACAAAGATCAACGCCACGACTTATCAAGAAAATCGCACGGAATTAAACGTTAACAAATATGCTCTTTTTGGGCAATTGAGTAAAAAATTCATTTCTGATCGTCTAGTCTTATCCACGGGAGTGCGTATGGATGGAAACGATTACAATGAAAACATGCTAAATCCATTGAATCAAGTTTCTCCAAGAATTTCGGCTTCTTTTGCCATCATGAAAGGCTTAACGATTAATGCGAATACGGGTTTGTATTATCAATTGCCTTCTTATACAACGATGGGCTACCAGGAAAATGATGCCTTTGTAAATAGAGATCGTTTAAAGTATACTCGTTCTTTTCATGCTGTTGCGGGTTTGGCTTATGTCACCGAGAGTAGCACAAAATTTAGCTTGGAAGGTTATTATAAATTGTATGATAATTATGCTTTTTTGATTGAAGAACAAGTTTCTTTAGCGAACTTTGGGGCTGACTTTGGTGTCATTGGAGATGCGCCAATTTCGTCTACAGGAAAAGGGAGAACCTATGGCATGGAGCTATTGGTGCAACAGCGTTTGTTCAAAGGCTTTTACGGCATTTTGGCGTATACTTTAGGTTGGTCAGAATATACGGATGGTGATGGAAAATTCCTTCCTTCTGCTTGGGACAGTCGCCACATTGTTAATTTAACCTTGGGCAAGTCTTTCAAAATGATGAACCAAGAAATTCGGGATAAAATCAATATCAAACGCACTGCGAATGGCAAAGCGGTTTTGACTAGAAAAGTAGTGGCTCAGACGCTTGAAATTGGAACGAACTTACGTTTCCAAACAGGACTTCCTTATACGCCTTATGACGAAGCAAGCTCTGCGTTGGTTACGAATTGGAATCGTTTCCGCCAAGGTATTTTGGATTACGACCAACTCAACTCACAACGTTTTGGACCAAACTACAGTGCAGACTTTAGAGTAGATTACAAGTGGTTTTTTCCGAAATGGAGTTTCAATTTGTACTTCGATTTGCAAAATATCCCTGGAATTCTTACACAAAACTATTCCTTGGTTTTGGATAGAGATGCTGACGGAAATCCCCAAATTACAAATCCTGGAAGTAGCCCTGCGGATCAATCGTTCCAACTAAAAAGATTAGAAGCTGGTCGTGGAACAATCGTTCCGACACTTGGAATCATTGTTCAATATTAAGTACTAGAATCGTCATCCATTATCTTGTATTTTTGGGATAAACAATTACTTGGGGCGGCTCAAATGCTTTTAATGTCATTTTTCTTAAAATGCGATATCCTCCTTGTGCATAAAAACATTCTAGTTCAAAAATTTTGGCGATAGGGCTTTCTAAATTAGAACTTTCAAATAGCAAAAAAGTATCTTGCTCTACTTTCCAAACACCATATTCAGGACCTATAATCCCCAAACGATAAGAAGAATCTGGGTACATTTCAAATGTATAAAACAGCATACCGCTATCGTAATAACTTGCGATAAAGGCTTTTTTCTTCACTTCTTTTGTCCTACAACTGGTCAATAAAACTAGATAAAAGACTAAACCTAGATAAATTATTTTTTGAAGTTGATTCATTTTTCTCTTGACAATCCCTCTGAATTTTGGTTCTTTGACCTCCTTTAGAATTAAGGTAGCCCCCAATAATATCCTTATTCTTTTTGTTTCTTTTTGATCGTAGGTATAATTGTGTTGGATTTTACTCAAAAAATAAGTCCTGTATGTCGAAACACAGGACTTAACAATACTCCAGTATATTTTTATAAACCTTTCCGTTCTTGCTGCTCCTCCGCAGGTGTTTTGCCTTGTACCCAAGAATTATCATAGCCCTCAAAAAGACCACTGGCAAGCGCTGTTTTACAATCAATCTTGCCATCTGCATATTTTGCTAAAACCTTGAATGTTTCAGGCTTTTGCTCCTTCAAAACGATCAACGCAGCATTTCCAGCCGACTTGACACCAATTGGGACACCGCCACCCAAATCGGCCCAATGCCCACCCAAAATCAAGTTTTTTACAGGCGTTTGATAATGGGCAATTTTTGCCTCCATGTTCGTTCTACCAGGACGTGCGCCCATAATAGAGCCGCCTCTATTGTAACTGTATCTCCAATGCGTTATTGGCGAAGCAATGTCCATAAACATAATATGGCTTCTCAAGTCAACTCCTAAACGCTCTTCAATACGATCTAAGATAATATTAGCAAATTCTTCTTTTATTTTATAATAAGCATCTGTTCGCACATAGTTGCCTAATTCGTCTATATCACAACCCCAATATTCCTTGTAATCAATATAAGCCGAAGAGTACACCGTCAAGGTACCTTTGCCATCTGGAGCTAAACTTTTATCTCTCAAACTAGGCGGAATGATCGAAATAGCCGTTTTATAAGGATCTCCAGAATCGTGTGCCGCTCGACTAACGCCCTCTGCCTGAATCATAATCAATTCCTCCTTAAAGCCTAAGTCTTCAGTTGGGCAATCCAAGGCAAGCGAAATAGCGACAGCAGAGCTGTACAATTCTGCCGACTTCAAATTGTCTTTCAATTCTTGCGGAATCAAATCTTTGGGCAACAAACGTTCGTAAAGCATTTCTACATCACAAGCCGCAATCACATGTTTGCTTTTTACGGTGTGCGTTTTGCCTTTTCGTTCAAACACCACCCCTTTAGCTGCTTTGTTTTCTAAGAGAATTTCTTGAGCCGTTGCGCCATAAACGATATGATTCCGATAATGTTCCGTCACGTGCGCAAGCCACTCTATAAATACTTGACTTCCGCCTTTGGGAGGCAATTGATAATCGTCAATATACGCCCAAGCGATTGGAAAAAGACAAGATAATAAATCGTGTTCTGACGCCCAATAACGGTGTAAGGCTGGATCTTTAAAAAATAAATTTAAGCCTTTTGTGACTCCTTCCTCCCCATTGTACCAGATGTATCTAAACAGTGGCCGAATAAAGCTTAATTTTTTCATTCCCTGCGACATCTTCTCTAAAAGAGACATCGTGTCTGCTGTTCTGAAATTTTCGGTGTGCAAATCCCAAGTAACAGATATTTTTTTAGCGGCTGTAAAGAACTTTTCTATGCCTGCTTTTTCGTGCGGAAAATCTTTGATAAACTGCGCCTTCAATTCATCAGGATTACTAGTTAAAACATAATCTAGTTTTTCGGCTTTGTTTCTGTAAATTCGCTCTAAAGGTTGTGCTTTGGGGCGATCCTCTCCTATCAATTGAAAAACTCTTGTTACAATGCCTTTTTTTCCACATTGATTTAACCAATGAATCGCCGAATCAAATCGAAAATCCTTGCGTCTAAATCCAGCTAAATAACCTCCTGCATGAGGTTCTTTTTCTAATACACAGACGGACAAGCCCGAACGGCTCAACAAAGCGGCAGCAGTCATTCCTGAAATTCCTGCACCAATAATGACGACATCGTACTCTGATTTTGCCACAATTTCACTCATTCCTTTTCTATTTTTAATGCACAAAGTTTGTTCCTTACTTCATGCAGCCCTTGTTATCAAAACCTATATTCAATTAAAAATCAAGCCCTTAACTAAACTAAATCCTTAATGTAGTTTTACTACTTCAATTGTAGTTTTACTACTTCAATTATAGTTTTACTACTTTTAGCCTAGTAAAAGTACTTTAAATGTACTAATTGTACTAAATAACGTTAAAAAAACTAGG
>CACVAQ010000322.1:12203-20973 GCA_902727865.1 uncultured Aureispira sp.
TTAAGGCTGCATTGATATAAAAAGCAGGCCACACAGAGGATCTATTGCTAGAGGAGCGTGATGCATTGCGCACTGTAGCTGCCTCCTATTTCAACTAGTAGGCGCATTCCTAAAGTTGTCGCTTTCTTTTCGTAAAAAAAATGCTTATATTTATTGCTTATATTTTATCATTCAAAAAACAGATCCTATAATATATGTTATTAAACAAAGTTCCATTTTCACTATCCTTTTACCTTTCTATTCTAAGCCTCTTATCTATAGCGCCTACCTACGCTCAAAACAACAACGGTCTATTGGATCAAATCGAGGAGCTAGGCACAAAACTATCGGTGCCCATTCGAGCCCCTGGCGGTGTTGATCTAGCGACCGATGTCTACTTGCCCATTACGACAGACAGTCTTGTGATTAACACCACTGTTTTAGGGCAAAATATTAGCCTAGAATTAATCCCTAAAGGAACACAAATTGTCGTTTATCCAGAGATGATAGACAGTACAGGAAACTGGGTTCCGAACCCGAACCCCTATCAATTGCCTATTATTTTGACTCGAACGCCTTACGGCAAAGAGGGTTTGGGCGGCGCAGGAAGTGTCATTCCCTTATTTGGCTATGTGTATGCCAATCAAGATGTCCGAGGAAAAGAAGCATCCGAAGGCGTTTATTTGCCCATGTATAGTGATGGCTGGAAAAAAGCCCCTTATCACAATTACAATCATTTGCTAGATATTATCAACACCACAGATTCGACCAATGGTCGTTTTCATGAAGATGGCTGGACGACCTATCAATACTTGCTGAATGGCCTAAAGAAAGATTTTGATTTAGATGGCGATGGCATCAACGAAACCAATTCGACGATTGGCAATGGTACCATTGGTACTTTTGGTGCTTCAGCATTTGCGATTCCTCATTTTCAACTGATGGCATCCAACTACATCGACCCCTCTCCAAATGTTCCTGGGTTCAAAGGAAATATCGCTTTAATTGCAACAGGAGAACATTACAATACAACAGGTTTTCACAATGGCGTTTTCAGACAAGGTTTGGCTGGTCAATGGCTGAAAAAAGAAATGGAAACCCTGCAAGATTCTATTGGTGCGGACAATTCGTTAACCAATGCCTTGCACACGCCTTTTGACTATGCTTTGCCAACCAAGGCCGATGTCCTGCACAATACCTTAGAACATTACACGGGCTACAAATACCCTAATTCTACCCTTGCCAATGCTTATCCAAGCTCTATTGGTCGTGCCGAAATGGACATTAGTGCGGCTCCTATCAATGCCAATGGCTTTGGAGATTCCAATGGAACTTTCTCTAGATACAACAATATGAATGTTCCGACCTATCATTTAACGGGTTGGTATGATTTGTTTGTCGATGGCCAAATAAAAACTTGGAGAAACTTAAAGACACATACCAATACGCATCAAAAAATAATCATTGGACCTTGGGCGCATACTTCTATCACCATGAATGAATCGGGGGACTTAGTTTATCCAAAACAAGTTTCTGACTTACTTGGTTTCGATGCCTCTGGGGTTGGTTTTGGGAACATTTCGGACCTTGACTTTAGTAAAGTATTAGGCTCAGAGCCCATTGAATTTCTCCGTTATACTTTAAATAGCAATGGCTATGTCAAATTGGGTGATCCTGTCATTCGGATTCCAGAAAGCAATACTTGGCAAGGAAATAATTTAAAGGTGCGGATTCCCTCAGAAAATTATGATTTAACCTTGATTCAAGTGCTCAATTTTGTGGCAGGACAAGGCAGCTTACCCGATATTCCTGTGGAAGCACAATTAGGTATTTTGCCTGCGGTGAATGTAGACATTCCTTTTCCGAACGTTCTGGGATTGCTTCCTGCCTTGCCCTTTAGTTTAGATGCTCCTATTGCAGAACCTAAAGACATTGATTTTGATACGGTTCCAGATATTCGCTTTTATGTTATAGGACCTACAGATAGTTTGGTTGGAAATGAAACCGTCGGAAACTACTGGTATGCAAGCACAGAGTTCCCTTTAAGCCAAGGCGTTAATTATACACCTTTTTATTTGCATCAAAATGGCTTGGTCGATGGTCTTCGCCCAACCGTTGACGAAGGGAACAAAAGCTATGTTCATGACCCGAACAGTCCAGTACGTACGGTTGGTGGTGGCAATCTTTTTATTGAAAATCCAGATGGTAGAGATTCACACGGTCAAATGAATTTAGCCGATTCTTCTATCATAGATTCTACCTTAAATCACCCTGGTGTGATCCAATTTGAAACGATGGTTCTCAATGATACTTTTTCTATGATTGGTATTCCTAAAGCAACGCTGTATGCTGCCTCAGAGCCTCAACTCAATAGTTCTGGAGAAACTGATACGGACTTTTTTGTAAGAATTTTAGATGTTTATCCTGATGGAAAAGAATACTTGGTTATTGAAGGAGCAATCAATGCAAGGGCAAGAGTTTACGCAAAGTCTCTTTATGATGATAACGAAGATAATAATGCCCTGTTTTCTAATATTCAAGTAGGGCAAGTGTATGAATACCAATTCAATTTATTGCCTATCGCCTATACGTTTGGCAAGCAACACAAAATGAAGGTTTTAATTAGCAGTAGTAATTACCCTCGTTATATGGCAAATCCTAATATTCCTTTGGAAGATGGAGACTTTTTTAGAAGAACGCCCAACGATGGACAAACCTACACATTCCAAAACCAAACCTATAGCGCACGAATTGCAGACAACAGTATTTACTTTAGTGATAGCTTAGCATCTAGATTAGAATTGCCTATTTATGGTCGAAATCCTTTTACGATTAATGTGGATAAGATTAATAATGAAGCCGATAACAGCTCGATTTATGTGAGTCCTAATCCTGCAACGGATTATCTATTGGTTACGTTAACAGAATCTACCTCTGGGCTGGTTTCTGTTTATAATGCACTTGGACAGTTGGTCTTACAAACAGACATGACAACTCAAACAAAACAATTAGATGTTCAAAATTTAGCAGCAGGGGTTTATCGCTTGCATTTTGAGGATGCTACTACTAAAAGCAAACAAGTTACTAGCTTTGTGAAGCGTTAAAAGTATTCTATTTTTAGATAGAACAGAAGGCATAAAAAAAGCTCCGAATTTATTTCGGAGCTTTTTTTTATAGAAAAAATATAGTTTAGCTTGGCAAGCTTAGTCAAAACCTAATTTTTGCATCACCTGATTAATAAAGGTAGATTTGGCTTGCGAATAATCGTTCCCAGATTCCCAATCTAAGCTTGCTAGGTGCAGTTTTAAAGCTTCGTAGGCTTGCCGATCTTCTATGTTTTTTCTCAAGTGGTTTCTAAACGCTAAATGACGGGCATAAAAGTCCGTGTCCTCCTGCACGACATGAATGTGAAACAAGCGATTATACCCTTGCTGTAAGGGCATTGCGTCTTCTGGACCAACTTCCTTTTTTTTCCATTTTTGCAATGGATTTATAGGTTTAATTTTTATAAAAAATCGACGAAAAGGCATTACAGCATTGTATTTAGAAATGTAGACATAGCCCAATTTTTTAAAAACGGGAATGCAGGCTTCTAAGTCTGCCTCTTTTTTCAAGCCCAACAAAACATCTATCGTTGGTTTCGCAGCCAAATCAAGAACAGAAGTACTCCCAATGTGTGCTATTTTAGTGGGTATATTTGCTATCTTTAAAGCATTCAAAATACGCTGTTCTTCCTTTTGGTACGTTAATTTCCAATAAGGATTGTGTTCAGTAATTTCAATTTGCATGTTTCTTTTGTTGATGATTATAACTATAATAATGAACCATAATAAAGCGATCTTTTACAGTTTGATGCTGTTCTTTTTTTTCTCCTCTATGAAAGCCCAAACCCAAAGTAATCTAAGTTTTATAAAGCACCAAATAATGTCCATACAAGACTCCAATAAAATGACGATTTACATGCTCTCTGGTTTAGGCTTAGACCCTGGTGTTTTTAAACATTTAGAACTCAAAGCAGATAGCATTCATCATTTACATTGGTTAGATCCACTAAAGAAGGAATCTTTAGAAGCGTATGCGCAAAGAATGTCCGAAAGCATTACGCCTACGCAAGGCAAACTAGTCCTTATTGGGCATTCTTTTGGAGGGGTTTTGATGCAAGAAATTTCGAAACTAGTTCCAGCCGATCAAATCATATTGATCTCTAGCATTAAAGCAAAAAAGGAGAAAGATGCAGGCATGAATTTTTGGATGCGAGCTTTTCCGATTCATACGGTTGTCACGCAAAAGATGGTCGTTAAAAGTTTTAAGTCTTGGGGCAAAAAACATGGTTACGAAACTCCAGAAGCACAAGCTATGTTTTTGAATGCAGCAAAACAGCACAGCAATTATTACTTTCGTTGGGCAACGTCTAACATTGCCGCTTGGAAATCAAGCGACATCACAACGCCTATTGCCCATTTACACGGTACAAAGGACAAAACTTTTGCCTTCAAACGGATTCAGTCGCCTGTTGTTAGGATTGAAGGAGGCAGTCATTTAATGGTTTTTAACAAAGCGTCGGAAGTGAGTTCTTTGATTAATAATATCCTCGAAAAGCTTTAAAAATAGCACAAAAAAAACTTAATCACCGATAGGCAAAAAAGCTTTTTTTGTTCAAGGAATGAGAAATAAATAAAATGAACGTTCCCAAAATAGACTTAATCCTAAAATTGTTTTTTTCATTTTCTAATGGTATTTGTTCCTTGATATTATCTTAGACGAGATATCCTTTAGAATCCTTCGTTGTGTTTTTCTTCTTTTTGATATGTTCAATCTAAATCTTAGATTCCAAATCTTGAACCACTTGTTGTATTTCAGATAAGACAGTTCTACCGTGATCTTTTAAGATCCATCCATCACATTCTCCTTTTAGAAATTGCTTAAAAGAAGCGCTAGTACCTCTTTCTGATTTCCAATGCCCAGATGTTTCCCAAAAAAGTATTTGTTTTTCTTCTTTCTTAATTTCAACATAGTATTCCATCCCTTTCTTTTCCCCCAATGTCTTCCAGTAAGTTTTCATCTTCAATTTTATATAAGTTTGTAAATCATTACCCCGTTAAAAACCCGAAGGAAGCGAACTCGTACCTTTGGTAATAATGTTAAAAGATACAAAGCAACTTCACATATTAACAAAAGCTTAGCCTAGCTAAATCGCATTAGGAATTATCAACAAGATGTTTACCCGTTCCAATTAAAAATTCAGTTCCATCAAATATGACAACAGACACAAAGTTCCTCAATAGCCCCTAAAAAAGCCATCCTTCCAATACAGTTGATAATGCAAGCCCTTCACTCGCTGCCCCGTTTGAGGATGATAAGTAGGTTGGTAATAATAGAGTTTTTCCCTTCGAAAATCGTATTGTAATTCTACTGGAAATTGAGTAGAACCTTGCATGCTCCAATAAGGTAAATTACCTTCAAAACAATCGAGGCATTCTAACAATTGATTATGACCAAAATAAAAAATGCGGACTGTTGTATGCTCCTGCCCTTTGGCATAGCTGCCGTTTCCTATTAAGAGATAATAAGGTCTACCAGAAGGGGCCTTTAATACATGAATACCTCTAATAAAAACATTCCTATCCTTGTCCGAAGATCGGGTTCCAGCAGACAAAATATGGAAATAAGATTCATTCTTTACGCCTCTATATTGAACAAGTGAACAAACATTCCGTGCATGCCCCAAGTCCAAAACATCCCAACTAAAAACACGGATTCGTTTATCGGGAGATTCTACCACATGCACGTATTCTCGCAGCCTCAAAAAAGGATAATAATAACTGCCGTCCTGCAACAAAGCAAACATCAATTGATTCTTTAGTTTTGCACTAAAAATACGTTGACGCTCTGGATGTTGTTCTAAGTGGGCTTTTTTTAAAACTCTATACGTAGCTAAAACTTCTTGTTCTATTAATTCAAAGTCCGTTTGCGCTTGCAAATCTGCCGTTATCAATAACATTAAAATAAGTATCCTCTTCATCACTTAATCTTCTCCATCGCCTAATAACATTAACATTTCTTGTTTAAACAATGCTGGGATTTCATCCGTATTCAAACAGCAACCCACAGGAATAGATGGATACAATTGATCGTAACGACGAACTAAACCAGCGCCTGTCCGTTTAAAAATATGCTTACGCTTAATTTTTGACGGCGCTGAAATTCCAGCCGCTGCCATCATGTCAACCAAAGCATACAAGGTTTTTTTATGAAAATGATACACTCGATCCGACTTATCGCCCACTTCCAAGCCTTTCATTAAGCTTTTGTCTTGAGTAGCAACCCCAGTCGGGCAATTATTAGAATGACATTCCAAGGCTTGAATACAACCAACCGCCATCATCATCGCACGCGCACTGTAACAAGCATCGGCTCCGATTGCCAACACTTTTACCATGTCAAAAGCAGAGGTAATGCGCCCTGCGGCAATGATACGAATGTCTTTTTTGAGATTGAAGCCACGCAAGGTATCTACGGCAAAAGAAAGCCCCTCTTTCATCGGCATTCCCAAGGAATCAGAAAACTCCACTGGAGCGGCACCCGTTCCACCTTCTCCTCCATCAATGGTAATAAAATCAGGGTAAATAGACGTTTTAATCATTGCTTTACACATGTCATAGAACTCTTGTTCACTCCCTATGCACAACTTAAATCCGACTGGTTTTCCGCCAGACAAATCTCTTAATTTTTTAATAAAGTGCATTAAGCCTTCAGGATTACTAAAGGCCTTATGATACGATGGAGAAATCACATCTTGATGCGGTTCAACGCCACGAATTTCGCCAATTTCTTTTGTATTTTTAATCGCAGGCAAAATCCCTCCTTTTCCAGGTTTTGCTCCTTGTGATAATTTGAGTTCCACCATCTTGATGGATTCATGTGCTACGGTGTTTTTATACTTTTCTGCATCAAAAGAACCATCAGCAGCTCTAGCACCAAAGTAGCCCGTTCCTATTTGCCAAATTAAATCGCCTCCTTGTTTGTGATACGGACTCACGCCACCTTCCCCCGTATTATGAGCAAAACCACCTTTTTTAGCCCCTCTGTTCATCGCCATAACCGCATTGGCACTCAAAGAACCATAACTCATCGCAGAGATGTTGTACAAACTTAAGTCGTAAGGTTGTTTACAATCCGTTCCACCTACCATCACTTTGGGATGACGATTCATTTTTGAGGCATCTAATGGATAAGCAGAGTGTACCATCCATTCGTATCCTTGCCCATAAACATCCACCTGAGTTCCAAAAGGGACATTTTCATTGACCTCTTTTGCTCTTTGATACACCAAAGATCGACGACGACGACTAAACGGTTTTCCATTCAAATCATCTTCTACAAAGTATTGCTGTATCGCAGGACGAAACGCTTCCATCACATATCTTAAACGCCCCAACAAAGGATAATTTCGTCGGATAGCGTGCTCCTTTTGAAAGATGTCATAAAAACCCATCAATAGAATAGGGCCCACCACCACAAATGCCCATAGAGCATTCATAGAGTAGAAATTTGCTAATAAAAGAAGCCCTACAACGATGAGAACAGAAGCTACATAAAACTTGAATCGTAAATTTGGTATTGTCATTGGTGATTTGTTTTGCGAATAGATGGGTGATTGGTTCAAATTAATAAAAAAAAGCTTAAAACACACAAAAACTACTTTTTAAATAAGCATTGAACGCCCAACATTAAACTGATTTGATCCCCTTTGTATTCCGCATTTAAAATCCCTTCATCATCTAATGCAGGTGTTTTTCGTTCCCAATACAGCAAAGAATTATGAATAGAAGTACTTCCCAAAGTGAAGCCTAAAGACAAGGTGATGCTAAAATGTTGGGTAATTTTGTATTGAGCCATCAGCCCAGCTTCTCCCAATAGTAGGTAGCGAGACTTAAAGCTGGCATTGTACTCGTATTTAAAAGAAGAACGGTTGGTCGGATCTTCAATCACTTGTTGCTGAAAACGCCATTCGTACTGTCCTCTTTCATGTCGATGTACTAATAAGGCAAGCCCCAAATAAGGGTGAATAGACATTTTTTTTTGAATGGTAAAGATCGTTGTTTTTAATCGTAGTGGAAACTGTAGAAACTGCGCAGGCAGCCATTGCTCTTCTGCTAACCAACTTACGCCGTCCAAGCGATAGATATAATTGTTGTTCAGCTGATGCACATAAACCCCCAATTCTAAAGCTAGATAGGGATTGATCTCAAAACCTACCCGTGCTCCTCCCATAAAATCAGGTCGATTAGAAAAATTAAAATCGCCTTCTGAGGCAAATGTTTCGACCAAATCCCACTTTAAACCACATTCCATGTTAACATAGAATTGAGCTTTTACTGGCGTATAAATAAACAATAGACAGAGTAGACAAAACCAGTAATTGCGTGAGGGCATATTTATTTTTTTTAGAAATTGGTTCTTTCTAGAGTGCTCTTAAGTAGGTGGACAATCTTAAGATACAAAAAAACGACAGTCTAAAAAAAAACCGCTATAAGCTTTCACTTCTAGCGGTTTGATTTTAATATTTTTATTCTTTTTTTTCTTAGGAATGGTCAATAAATAAGATGAACAAATTTGAAGCTGGATTTTTGTTTCAAATTTTGCTAAAGATGAGAAGAGTAGCGAGCTACACGCCCGATTCTTTAGTGAAATTAGCTTCGCTGCTACTTCGTGGTTGAGGCAAAAAGATTATTCAAATGTTCATCTTATTTTTTTACTGTTCCTTAGAAACAATTGACACAAGTATCTA
>CACVAQ010000323.1 GCA_902727865.1 uncultured Aureispira sp.
GCTTGCGTCACGCTTGTATGCAAGGGGGCTATATTGTCGCCAAACTCCTCGTACTCATCTGGTAGAGCGGTAGCAAGGTTTGCTGCTGTTTGGGCTGCCACGACAGTTGCCATAGGTTGTGTGGTCATTACAGGTGTCGCAGTTTGTACCGCAGGCGCAACCATATAAACAGGCTGTGGATTATTCTTAATATCACTATGATCCGCAGAATTGAATAGGCTAGAAATGATATTTTGAATACTCGCCATGATATTAAAGGTAAACGTATCGCTATAACCGACAAAGAATGCAACCAATAACGGAAGCAAAGGGTTTTGACTTTTTCCCGTTAAAACCAAACTAAATAAAGCTAAGTAGATGGCTGCTCCCATCACAACGCCTAAAACGGGGCGAATAATCACCCACTTGAGTGGATCGCCAAATTTGTGAATCGGCTCTTTGTTAAATTGGGTAAGCATGGCGGCAAAACTACCAATAAAACTCCAAATACAAACGCCCATAGGAATCCCTAAAATAGGATAGTCCTTGATGTCTTTCCAACTGATGTCAAAGTAATAGAAACTAACTAACAGAAGGATAAAAGCAAGTAGAATACTTGCCATACCGACGAGAAAACTAGTTTTAGTCTTTTGACCACGCTGGTCATTTTGAGCTTTTAAGGCAATGATGTGATTTTCACTAGCCTTCATTTCATTAAAAATTCCAATCATATAAACCGCAGAACTGATAGTCGATTTGGTATCGCCCTCCTCAGCACTTTGCTGATCTTCTAGAATCATTTTTTGTTCAGAGGCCTTGATTTGGCTGAGTTTGATGGCTGCTTTGGCATGAAAATCATCAAATTGAATAGTGCTGAGGACTTCTGCCATCTGCTCTTCCATTTGCATGGCCTTATCGATGATTTCAGGAAAAATAGAGTCGATTCTTACGCGATCAAAGGTCAACTGGTCCACAACAATTTTTAGCTCAACAATCGTATCTTGTGTTATTTCTCCACGTTCCAATTCATTGATGTCGTGCAAGAGCGTGTTGTATTCCTCCGTTTTATAGGCGTATTCTTCTTGGTAAGGCAGGGCGGCACTATTGGCACTCATCAATGCCTTGTGCAAATGGCGTAAGTTGGCTAAGTTTTCACGAATGTTTTGTATGAATCCCTTTGCGCAAGTTTCGACATCTGCCGCCCGCATATTGATAGAAGGCTTGCTCCAGTTTAGTGCTTTTTTTAGTATTACTTTGGGAGTCGTTTCTTGTGAAAGCGGTACCGTAGGTGCTACTTGTTGATAGATAAAAGGCGGCTGCACTTGCTGTATTTTATTGGGATTATTACTAGGCATTGGTTGTGGTTGTTAATGGTTTGGCAAAGGGGAAAAAGATGCGGCAAAACGTTCCTACGTTTCTACGTTCCTAAACTAGAAAAATAAAGATACTTAAGTTACTAAAAAAGAAAACGTATAACAAGTTTTATTATCAGAAATAATCGGTCCTTGCTTAAAGAAGCGCCAGACAAGCTTTTAGGCTATCTCTCCAATACGGAATTTCGAGGGCAAAAGTTGCTTTTATTTTATGTTTGTTTAATAAACTAAAGTGTGGACGTTTTGCGGGCGTTGGATAGTCTTTCGTTTCGATCGGATTTGTTTTACAATCAATCCCTTCTAGTTCAAAAATAGCTTTTGCAAAATCAAACCAAGAGCAAACCCCTTCATTACTATAATGATACACGCCATTAAAATTACTTGGTTTTTGCTGAATAATATCTAAGATTGCTTTGGCCAAATCTTTAGCATAGGTTGGGCTACCAATTTGGTCAAAGATGATGCCTAGTTGCGCTCTTTCTTTGCCCAAACGAAGCATGGTTTTAACAAAATTGTTCCCAAAAGAAGAATATACCCAAGACGTACGAATAATTAAGGTTTCGGGGTTACTGCTTAAAGCCAATTGTTCGCCTTCCAATTTGGTTTTACCATAAACACTTTCAGGGTTGGTCGTATCGCTTTCTTTAAAAGGAGTATTTTGATGATTATGATACACATAATCCGTCGAAATTTGAACCAATTTAGTTTGATGCTTTTGACAAGCAAGCGCTAAATTTTGAGGCCCAAGTGCATTGACTAAATGGGCTGTTTCTTTGTCCGATTCAGCTTTGTCAACAGCGGTATAGGCTGCACAATTGATACAATAATCAAAGGGGAGTGTCTCAAAGAAGGCGAGTACGGCTTCCTTGTTCCCGATGTCCAAATCTTCTTTGTCTACAAAAATAAAAGAAAATTTAGGGTAAATATAGGCTAATTGTTGCAATTCACTTCCAACTTGTCCATTGGAGCCAGTGACTAAAATATTCATGTTTGTACGTTTTTATGACGACAGGAATTATTTCATTCCTAAGGAAGGTGTAAAAAAGAAGGTTCTTTGGCCGTTTTGCCAACCTGAGTTGCGTGGAGCCTTTGAGTTGTCAACCAACCCAAAAGAAACTACGATTTAAAACGAAAAGCGGCCATTATGTTTTCCTAAAACGGGCAAGATCAAATCTTTTTCTGACAACTGAGCCTTGCTTAAATCAATCCTCCAGTCAATTTTTAATTGTGGATCATTATAGATAAGTCCCCCTTCGCTGGCTTTGTTATAAAAGTTATCACATTTATAGAAAAATTCAGCCGTTTCAGACAAAACAACGTAGCCATGAGCAAAACCTCTTGGTACAAAAAGTTGCTTTTTATTTTCTGCACTCAACTCTATGCCATACGACTGTCCGTAAGTAGGAGAGCCTTCTCGCAAATCTACGACAACATCTAACACAGCTCCTTCAATGACACGAACCAATTTGGCTTGTGCATGTTCTCCCAATTGATAATGCAATCCTCGTAAAACGCCATAAGTAGACCGTGCTTGGTTGTCTTGGACAAAATCGGCAGTAATGCCTCCTGCTTTAAAGCTATTGGCATTATAACTCTCGTAAAAATAACCTCTATGGTCTCCAAAAACTTTAGGTTCAAAAACAATAAGCCCAGGGAAATCAGTTTTAATAAATGGCATAGTTTATTCGCTAATTTTAATAATAATTTTAGTAATGTTTATTCTCTAAGCGTAAAAGTAAAAAAATAAGAGAAAGGACAAAGTAGAATACTAGGAATACTAATTAGTTTTGTCCATCTACTTACGTACCAATTTAAACCTATTCTTTAAAACAAGGAAATTGATCGATTAGGAAATCTAAATAAAATACATCGTAAGTTTGAAAACCCTTTTGGAAAGAAATTTTCACCTGATCAATTTCAGCTTTTTTCAAGTGCTTCAAATCGCTTTTATTAATGGCAAAACTACACTGATAATGCGTTTGGTTGTCAATAACCTGCGGTGCGGCACCAGGATAGGTCATTAAGTAATACTCTTTTCCTTCCATTGTTCGGAGCACCATAGCCGAATTGGCCTTAATGGGACCAAATTTTTGTTTTCCTTCTCGACTGGCAATCGACAAATTGATGTTGAGCGCCATGCTGCCTTCTGAACTTTGGCTCAAAAAACCCTCACAACGAATAAAGTCATTTTTCTTAATGAACTTTCGATATTCATCGGGGGTATAAGCAAAGAAAAGACGGCTGTCTAAACCTCTTTTTTGAAGGCCTGTAAATTCGTCAATCACGTCAAAGGCAAATTGACAATTTTTGGCACTTTCGGGGTGAACTTTATTTTCAGCATCAATGGATTTTGTTCTAGAAAGTAGTTTGATTTCTTCTTCCGTACTTAAGCCTTGTCCTTTTGGTGCTTTTGTTGGAGGCGCTGTTTTAACAGGAGTTGTTGTGGCAACTTTTTTAGGTTTTGGCTTTTTTTGAGGTGTTTTTTTTAGATTTGGAGTGCTTTCTTTGTCTACTGTCGTCGTAGATTTAGGGGGGGGAATGACCGCCTGTTTGACGTTGGTTTTTTTTACCTTGGGCGTTCGTTTTCTTTTTTTAGGATTCTCCAAATTTTTTATTTTGACGACTCCTTGTTGGGCAGTAGGAGGAGTAGAGTCTTGTTGGATTGGACTAAAAAAAGAATTGTTTGGCAATTCTGCCCTTGTAAGGGGAGTAGCTTGAACAGGGAACTGAAGGGTAGCTGAAATTACAAGTATAAAAATAAAGAGCTGCATATAAGTACTGAATTAATGGTATTAAGTAGACTGTAAGATTTAAGGCATGCCTTTTATTACAGCAGATTTTTAGTGGACTTTGTTGATAAGAACGCTACG
>CACVAQ010000324.1 GCA_902727865.1 uncultured Aureispira sp.
ACAAGTACTTCTTGTCCATCTTTACGAATTTGAAGCTGCTCTGACCTGTCCGAGCAGCTTTTTTTATTCTAGTCCTATTATTTAACAAAACCACAACTAAACATTTCTATAAATAATTGTATTATGTATCTACAATAGTTGATTAATGTTGCCTTTATTCATCCTTTTATTGGCATATTAGCAGATTCATATTAATAACCAAAAGCGCTGCCATCAGAATACTTAGCTGCGATGCTACTTATTCCCTTTGGTCATGAGCGTTTGAGTTGTTGTTCGTGGTCGTCGGGTTCGTTTGTTTATAATAAAAGCCAAAAACCCTTTCGTATCAATTTGATTGATCCACGAAGGCATCTAATAAGAGACAAAGATATAGTAAATGAGTATTTTAGAAGAATTTGATGTTCGACAAACAGGGAATTTAGAGTTATTGGCAAAGCAAGTCGTCGAAGGTTTTATCATTGGTTTGCACAAGAGTCCTTTTCATGGATTTTCAGTAGAATTTGCAGAACATAGAATTTACAATCCAGGAGATTCTATCAAAAATATAGATTGGAAAGTCTATGCTCGTACCGATCGTTTGTACACGAAACAATACGAGGAAGAAACAAATTTGCGTTGCCAAATTGTTTTAGATACCTCTTCTTCTATGTACTTTCCAGAAGCTCCAACTAAAAAAGGAAGTCCTTATGTAAATAAACTTGCCTTTAGTGCTTTGGCGGCAGCTACCTTGATGAATTTACTAAAAAAACAACGAGATGCTTTTGGTTTAAGTACCTTTGCAGATGACTTAGACAAACACACCAAAGCAAAGTCGAGTACACGGCACTACAACTTAGTGATGGCGCATTTGGATCAATTATTAGAGAATCCAACACGCAATAAAACCACTTCTATTGCCAAATCCTTGCACAAAATTGCAGAGGCAACCCACAAACGTTCTTTGATCGTTATTTTTAGCGATATGTTTGAACAAACCGATGAAAGTGAGCAACTGTTTTCGGCTTTACAACATCTAAAATACAACAAACATGAGGTCATTTTATTTCATGTCGTGGACAAACGCTATGAGATAGATTTTGAATTTGAAAATCGCCCTTATATGTTTGTTGATATAGAAACGGGGGAAAAAGTGCGGGTCCAATCCAATCAGGTCAAAGCCTTTTATATGGATCAGGTTAAAAAGTACAAACAAAAACTCAAAATGAAGTGTTTACAATATAAAATTGACTTTGTAGAAGCAGATGTAAACGAGAGTTTCAGGCAAATATTAACGTCTTATTTGGTCAAAAGAAAGAAAATGATGTAGTGTCTTAGATCTTTGTGATAATGGAGCTTACCTAACAGCTTTTTTAGCTGGCTATTCAAACACATCGGTGCTTATTGAAGCATTTTTTTAAGGTTAAATGTTGAATAGTGCTTGCGCTCTAAACAGTCAACATTCAGATCAAAGTATACAGCAGCTCTGGTCTTTTATCGGTCTATTTGTTTTGTTGCGGAACATGAATTGTAAGTTAAACCGTTTCGTCTTGTACTCCGCTTAGATTTAATTTTCAAGATATGTACATACCACTCCCATTCAAGCTAAAGGACGAAACTCAAATAAGGGCTTATATTCGTCAATATCCCTTTGCAACTTTAATTACTGCTGTTGATAACTATCCTATAGCGACACACCTTCCGTTTATCTTAGAAGAGGACGAGGGGCAATGGTACTTGTTGAGTCATATGGCAAAAGCCAATCCACAATGGAAATCCTTAGAGGAACAGCAAGTACTCGTTGTGTTTCAAGCACCTCATGCCTACATCTCTCCTAGTCATTATGAAAAGGAAGAAAATGTTCCCACCTGGAATTATATTGCGGTGCATGTTTATGCTACGGTAGAACTATTGTTAGAAAACAAGCAAGCCATTGACCTCTTAGAAAAAACTATTGCCGTTTTTGAAAAAGGCTTTCAAGGACAGTGGGAAAACTTAGACGAAGGGTACAAAAACAGATTGCTCCAGGGCATCGTTGCCTTTCGACTCAAAATACAAGGTGTTGAAGCAAAGGAAAAGTTGAGTCAGAACAAAACGGTGCAAGAACGGCAAACAATTTCGGATGGTTTATTGGCTACTTCGGATCGTTCGGCACAACAGTTGGCAGAAATAATGAAAAACAAATTATAAATGAAGGAATTCAAAATAGCATTCGTTACTATTCTTATGGTTAGTCTCACGGCTTGTACCTATACAGAACGTATTAAAGACGGCAAAACAGCCTATGCTCGGAAGCAATTTAAGGTCGCTATTCCAATGCTTGAAGATGAGTTTAATAAGGCAAAAGATAGTCAAATAAAAGGCGAAACGGCTTATATGCTTGGCGAATCTTACCGTCGGACACATCAAATACAAAGTGCTTCGGATTGGTATAAGCGGGCGCAAACTCAACGTTATGCCAAAGATACAGACCTTAAATATGCTCGGATGTTGCAACAGCTGCAAGACTACGACGAAGCGCGTCGGGCGTTTCAAAGTGCAGGGCGTTATGCAGGGAATGTTCGATTGTATCAAGAGGAAATGATTGCTTGCCAAAAAGCAAAAAAATGGTTGTCAGAAACAAAACAAAATTTATATAAAGTCACCTCCTTGGGGACAAACAATGCGGCAACAGATTTTAGTCCAGTCTTGTACAATGCGGATCAGTTGATTATTACGTCTGATCGAGCAGAAAGCGAAGGAAAAGAAAACTACAAATGGACGGGCGAAAAGTTTTTTGATTTGTATCTTTTGAATCTAAAAGCGGAAACGGTCGAGCGTTTTGATGCGCCTTTTAACCAATCGTTTCACCAAGGTGCGCCTAGTTTTGGAAAGGATCAAACTAGCGTTTTTTTTACACAATGTGGTTCTGAAGAAAAAATTGCAGTCGATTATTGTCAAATTATGTTTAGTCAAAAAAATGGCGATACTTGGAGCAAACCAACCGTAGTTGACTTAGGAAACGAGGCTCAAAATTACATCCATCCTGTTCTTTCGGAAGATGGTAAAATGTTGGTTTTTGCTTGTAATAAAGAAAAAGGTTTTGGTGGTTATGACCTCTATTATTCTATAAAAATGGAGGCAGGCGGTGACGTAAAATGGTCTGAACCTATCAATTTAGGCAATAAAATCAATACCGATGGCAATGAGGTTTTTCCTTTTTTGGATAAAGACACGCTCTATTTTTCTTCGGATGGACATATTGGAATGGGTGGCTTAGATGTTTTTAGAGTAGAAAAGAAAGCACACAAATGGCAAACGCCTCAAAATCTTAAAGCTCCTATGAATTCAGGAGGAGATGATTTTGGGTTTATTTTGGATCGCTTAAACCCACTTCCTGAAGGAAGTATTCAACAAGGCTATTTTTCTTCCAATCGCATTGGTGGGCGTGGCAGTGATGACATTTATACCTTCCAACAGCAAATTCCTCCGCCAGCAGATACCTTAATTCCTGTTGATACGCCTAAAATTATGTTGGCAATTAACTTAGACGGCTTGGTCAAAGAGAAACTATTTAACGAAGCAGGAAATCCTAACAGTGGTTTGTCTGCTTATGCAAATTTGATGGGCGCTTCCGTTCAGGTAAGCAGCAAGGATACAGCCTTCACGATTGGGTCAGATGTTGATGGCACCTTTTTCATTCGTTTGGATACCGCAACAGATTACAACTTAACAGCCACTAAGCCTGGTTATTTCACACAAGTGGCTCGTATTAGTACAAAAGGAATTGTCTTAAATGAGGCACATCCTGATACGACCTTGCAGGTTGAAATGATTCTAGAAAAGATATTTACCAACCAAGAAATCGTCTTAGAGAACATCTATTATGACTTGGACAAAGCCGTGATTAGAGAAAGTGCCAAACCTGCTTTAGACGAGTTAATTGTTCTACTAAAACGCAATCCAACGCTTAATATCCAACTCTCTTCTCATACGGATTGTCAAGGTGGCACAGGTTATAATGAAAAATTATCTCAACGAAGAGCAGATGCTGCGGTTCAATATTTGATCCAAAATAGTATTAATCCAGACCGCTTAACCTCCAAGGGCTATGGAGAAAGTATCTTGGCGGTTAGCTGTAAATGTTCGGACTGTACGGAAGATGAACATCAAAGAAATCGACGCACGACCTTCCTTGTTTTGGAAGAATAAATTAACAAGTTTGTTCTCCTAAAATAAAAAACAACTAAAAAAAACGCTACAAAT
>CACVAQ010000325.1 GCA_902727865.1 uncultured Aureispira sp.
AATTAGCCCAGTACAGCACGTATTTGAGCCCATAATTTTTGTTGCGCTTGAGCGGTGTTTTTCCACCATTCCTTCGACCAAACCCTATGGCAAACAATGCCCATTTTTTGCAAATACTGTTCGTGGAACAAATCCCAAGCATAGGCTTCTTCCGAAAATTTATCGTGATAAATATCATAATAGAACGCCAAGCGAACTTGATCGTTATCGTCCAAAATGGCAATGGGTAAGGCAAAACCAGCGTGTTGATAATTGGCTTCTATTCGAAGGTTTGGAAATTCCAAGCCTAAGCATTGCAAGACTTCTTGCTCGAATAAATTAATTTTTCCATCGTACAAAAAGGTCTCTACTCTTTTTTTGTGAGAATAGTTGTAGAGCAATTCTAGAATAGCCGTTCGAGTGCTTGCATCTTGCTGTTGAACCGCATTTGCATAGGACAAATAAGCGTATAAAACCCCTTTTCCTGTATTGCCTTTCTTTTTGAGTTCTTGTGGATAGGTTTGATAATAGAGGGCTGGAATTGAATTAAAAACACAAACTTTTTGCTTGGCTCTAGTGACGGCAACATTGAGCAGTTTATAACCATCTTGCTCATTGATTGGACCCCAGTTTTGCGGCATAGAACCATCTGCTCTTAAGCCAAAGGTTGTAGAGAGGATTAAAATATCTCGCTCGTCTCCTTGTATATTTTCCAAGCTTTTTACAAATAAGCCATTTTGAAACAAAAGTTGGAATTTAGTGTTGGCCTCTGGCTGTTGTAAGGCTAATTGTTGAATTTCTTCTAAGATTAAATTTCGTTGATGTAAATTAAACGTTGCAATTCCCACAGAAGGACAAGGCGTTGCCTCGGTCACTAAAGCCAATAAATAGTCGATGATTGCCTTTGCCTCTGCTTGGTTGCTGTAATTATGATAAGTGCCCTTGATTTCTTTGAACTCAATTGGAATATAATCGCCTTTCTCTAAGGGTAAAGAAGTCAAACGATTGCCATAAAAAGCGGCATTAGAAAAATCAATCAAATAAGGATGTTTAGAACGATAATGTACTTCCAAAAAACATTCTTGATACGTTCCTGTTGATAAAGCATATTCTAAAAGCGAAGGCGCATTGCTTAAATAGTCCACCTTATTATGAATCAAATGCTGCTGTTGTTGCTCCTCCCAAAATTCATCATCCATGACAAAATCTTGCTGGTTTTGGTTGGAATAGTATGAATTAAAACTATCTGGCGGGGGCATTTGATGGCTATCTCCTGCAATAATTTTATATTTACCTCGAACCAAAGCCGCAAAACTTTCTTCTAAATTAAGTTGGCTCGCTTCGTCAAAAAGAACCACGTCAAACATACCTGGGTGGAGTGGAAGAATCTTCGAACAAACCGCAGGACTGACCATTAATACAGGAAAAAAGCTAGTGAATAATTCTGGATCTGTAGCTATAATTTTTCTCAAAGGCGTACGAGCACTGTGTTGGTGTCCCGCTATATTGTATAAGTTAGAGAGCGTTAACGGGGCTTTCTTTTTGTGAAAAGCCTGAACGTCTAGACTTTGTTTGCCTCTCCAATACTTTAAGGTGTGACTTACCAAGGTATTTTGAAGTGCTTGAAGTTCTTTTAAATAGCCATCTCGATTGTTGGTATAACTGTTTTCGTCTGGAATGAATTTGTCGCTGTGATGGGCTAAGAAATTAGACAAATACCAAGACGTGAAAGCGCCCGTCCAATCTTTTGGATTTGCTTCTGAAATACCATGCAAGGCAGCTCGTTGGCGTTTGTCAAGTTTTAACCAGAAAAATTTAAGGGCATGATATTCCGTGAAATTACCAAATTCTTCTTTTAATTTCTGAAGGTTTTTATCCAAGGCTTCCATTTGAGTTAAGCGCCTGCGGATATTTTTGGTCACAAACTTAAATTGTACTTTGAAGACTTGGCTCGTCGCAAAATTCTTTTCAAAAGTATTTAGGTTTTTGGTAATTTCAGAGACTTTTTTGTCAAAAGAAACGTGTTGGTATATGTTTCCAGGACCTAAGTCTTTGACAATTTGTTGAATGAAAGGCGCCCGACCTTCGAACCAATCGTATACGGCTGTTTTGTACTCAACGATATGGTCTAGTAATTTTTGAAATTCTAGTTTGCTGTGATCGCTAACATCCATAAACTGATGCTTAAAATAGCCATATTGAGCATGGACTTTTTGTAGCTTTAGGAAGGATTCTAAAACGGCTACTTTTTCCGCTTCTAATTTTTTGTATTTATCGCTGACATTTTTC
The DNA here is from genome assembly GCA_902727865.1 of uncultured Aureispira sp. Lineage (GTDB taxonomy): Bacteria > Bacteroidota > Bacteroidia > Chitinophagales > Saprospiraceae > Aureispira. The sequence continues at coordinate 2,269 of CACVAQ010000325.1, forward strand.
ATGAAGTTGCGATAAAAACCACCTGTTTTATTAAAATGGTACTTGGATTGTGCCAAACCACTTTCGATAATATCCATCGCTCGATCTGCCAATTTCATTTTCGCTAAATAAACTTCCGAAAAATGTTCCTCTAATAATTGTTCGTATTCAAAGAGATACGAAAACGCATCTCGTTGAGCAGATTGCACGACAAAGCAAACATTGTCTAAGGCTTTTTGAGTTTCTGCTTCTACTTGCAAGGCATTGGCTTGGCGGAAAAAACGCTCGTCCAAAGCATTAAAAGGATGATTGAACGTGCCCAATTTTTTGAACAAACCTTCTCCTTCTGCCAAGACACTCAGAATGTCTTCAAATTCTCTTGGATTGAATTCAAAATCACTTGTTTTTAGCAAACCGACCAACAAACCTTTATCGTGCTGGCGATTACTATCTAAATAACGACCCACCAAATCCGTCCAAGTATCGTCTCCCGAAAGGGGTTTTTGTAGTTTTTCGTGAAAGTCTTGTAAGCGGTTAACATGGGCCGCACAACTTTGCAAGAGTCGAATAAAACTTGGCGATACCCGATAAGGGTTGTGATGAAGGGCAGCACGCTCTTGAACCGAATTGACCAAGGCTGGACGATCTCTATAAACATCTTCAATGATGATGCAGAGTTCTTCCAAACCCATTTTTTTGAGCGTATTATAAATAATATCTAAGGCATTTTTTTTCTCACAAACAATCAGACAAGTTCCTGCATTTGATATCGTATTGGCAATAATACCTGTCAAGGTTTGGCTTTTTCCTGTGCCTGGAGGACCTTGTATAACTAAGTTTTTTCCCTGTGATAATTTGTGTAAGAGATGTTGTTGGCTAGGGTCCGTTTCTAACATCGTGAAACTATGTTTCATAAAAGCCGAGCGATTGGGCTCCCTTGGATTGGGATTTTGCTCGACTAAGGGTTGTAGTTGATGAATGTTTTGAGTGAAAAAATCTAAATCCTTAATAATGCCATCTTTTTGCGAACGGAACAAACCAAACACACCCGACCAAAGAATGGCAGGGCTATCCAAAGGCAAGTCCGCAATCTCTTTTTCTGTTTTTATGGGCGCAACATCGCCATCCAAAACTTTTCTAAACAGCGATTGGGTACGGTCAGAAATATTGGGATTGAGTTGCTGCATGTGCAACTGCGCCATTTCTGCCAGTTCATCTTTGTCCAAAATCGAGTCTTCCAACATTTGGTCATACATAGGTTGTAAATGTATGTTGGCATGGTTGCGTAAGAAGGTCGCTAAAACGGTATTGGTCATCACCGAAAAATGTTCTTTCTTTCGAATGACCCATTGATTTTTGTTGTTAAAATCTCGTTCAATATCCAAGGACCAAACAATTAGAGGCGCTTTGATAATATTGTCGGGGGCATTTGGGTCTTTGAGCAGTATGATTGGATAACCAAAGCCGAAGGTTTTGGTTCCGTGATCGGCATAATGGTCGTTGTTCTCAATCGTAATCGAGCTCAATCGACGGACAATTCGTTCTTCTTCTTGATTGTTGATCTCTCCATTATCTGGAATGGTAATTGGAAAATTAAATCGGACTTGAGTAAACAAAAAATCTAAAAATTCTTTTGCTTTTCCTTGTTGCAAGACATCCAAATCAGCTAAATCCAAACGAGTTAAATAACGTTTTGGAAGTGCATTAAGATAAATTGAGCGTAGATTATCGGCACTAAGTTTGTCTTTTAGATTGTTAAGAAAACGAATATCCAAGTTTTGCATCAAGTTGATTTTTTATAATGGTGTTGTTCCTATTCCTGTTGTTGGTAAGTATTAAAATACATTACTTCGTGGAGAAATTATATTAGTTTGATTATCAATAAGATAGATTTGAATTATTGATTTAGTTAAATTGTTGATAATCAAACTAATATGAAATGGTTTTTATGTTTTTTGGTAAAAAAACTAAAA
>CACVAQ010000326.1:0-2596 GCA_902727865.1 uncultured Aureispira sp.
TATTAGTTCGTTTTTTTCTTAATATTAAACGACATGCCGATCTCTGGCAAAAACAAGGTTTTCCCAGCAGTTGAAAATGCTTTTTTAGCCGCAGAGTGGTCTAATTTTATTGCTGGAAAGGTATCAAAATGGCAACCGATAATCGTATTGCATTGTATAAAATTACTAGCTAAAACGGCATCATCGTACCCCATTGTAAAATAATCTCCAATAGGCAAGATGGCAAAATCAAGTCGAGGGCACATCATTGGAATCAATTTCATATCCATTGTCAAAGCCGTATCTCCTGCAAAATAAAAAGTACCACTAATATCGTTGCTGATCACAAAACCTACTGGATTTCCACCATAACTCCCATCGGGCATTGAACTAGAATGCACGGCATTCACCATTTTCAGAACGCCAAAATCAAATTTGCATTTACCGCCCGTATTCATGCCAAGGACTTCCAAGCCTTGTTTTTCAAACCATTCAGCGACCTCGTAAACGGCAATAATTTTTGCCCGACTCTGAATGGCAATTTCTAAAACATCTGCCAAGTGGTCCCCATGTCCATGCGACAGCAAGATATAATCTGGCTTTATTGTCTCCAAATCAATCTTCGCCGATTTTGTTTGAGGGTTTCCACTAATAAAAGGATCAAATAATAGTTTTTTATTTCCTACCTGTACCAAAAAACAACTGTGTCCATAATATGTAATTCGCATATTTTCATTTACTTTTAGAGTGATCTTATAAGTACCTGATCTAAATAAATAAGGTGCCTGTTCAGTGCCAAAATATTTAACCAGTCACTAAAGCCCTTTAAAATACTACAAAACTATTATAAAATTAAATCACGAACAAGTATAATTGACCATTTCCCTTAATAAAGTTGTTGAATACTATTCAACTATTATTTTTTAGTTCTCTGACCACTCAAAGAACCTTTTTTTAACTCAACGAATCAAAACTACTACACAAAAAATGATTACCGTATTCTCAGGAACCAATAGAAAAAATAGTCGCACGCACCTAATTGCAAGCTATATTTATACCCAATTAAACCTTCAAACCGAAGAAGAAGTACAATTATTCAACTTAGAAGATTTGCCACAAAATTTCTTACAAGCAGATATGTACAGCGAAGAAGGGCAATGCAAGGATTTGGCGGCCATACAAGACCAATATGTCCTTCCTGCCAACAAGTTTTATTTTGTTGTTCCTGAATACAATGGAGGAATCCCAGGTGCCTTGAAAGCCTTTATAGATGCTTGTTCGGTTCGAAAATATGCCGACTCTTTTCACGGGGGCAAGAAAGCAGCCTTAGTTGGCATTTCAGCAGGACGCTCAGGAGGGCTTCGAGGCTTGGAATATATGACTGGTTTTCTGAATTATTTAACCATCAATGTGCTGCCCAATCGTTTGCCCCTTTCTCTGATTGAAACCTTATTGACAGAACATGTCCTAACAGACGAAGCCGCTAAAAAAGCATTACAACAACAAATAACAGAATTTTTAGCCTTCTAAAACCAACTTTAGTATAGAAACCACTTTTGTAAGTCGATAAGAATAGTTCCTTAAAAAACTATTGCTATATTGGCCCTAAATAAGTAGTTCGACAAAAGTAATTAACCTTTAAATTAGCTACGCTGCTACTCTGTACTCGGACCTCTTTTGCCCAACTACTGACCTTGTAAAATAAATACAAGAGCAATACAAGCTGCTTTATTCTATCATCTTAACTTCAACGAATGTTTACTGCTATTACATGGAATCCTGATCCAATTATTGTTGAATTTTACGGTTTTGCTTTGCGTTGGTATTCCTTGCTTTTTGCGACAGGATTTATTATTGGCTTCTTTATTTTGCGTCGTTTATTCGAACAGGAAAAAGTAAGCTTGGAAGTGTTGGACAAAATGCTCTTGTATTCTGTTGTTGGAACGATCCTTGGCGCTCGAATTGGGAATTGTTTGTTCTACGATTTTGCTTATTTTTCGGAACATCCCTTAGAAATTCTATTGCCCTTTAAGTTTTCGCCAGACTTTGAATTTACAGGCTATCGAGGCTTGGCAAGTCACGGGGCGATGCTAGGGCTTTTAGTAGCGTATTGGTTGCTCGCTCGAAAAACGGACCAAACGATGCTTTGGTTTTTAGACAAAGCAGCCACTTCCGCAGCGCTTGCTTTGGCTTGTATTCGTTTGGGAAATTTCATGAATTCCGAAATTGTTGGTGCACCAACGGATGTGTCTTGGGCCTTTATCTTTCCAAGAGTAGATGATCTTCCACGCCACCCTGTCCAACTATACGGTTTTGCCGTGTATTTAAGTCTCTTCTTTTTTATGCTTTGGTATAACAAAAAAGTCTTTGGAAAAGTGAAAGATGGACACGTTTTTGCCGTCTTTCTATCTATCTTAGGTATTCTACGATTCGGCATGGAGTTCATTAAAAAACACTACGTTTTTGACCCAGAGAGTCTTATTAATATGGCACAATTACTGAGCTTACCGATGATTATCTTAGGCGCTCTTTTTGCTTGGTATACTAGGGCAAAAGTTGCTAAATAAGCAACAATATTAGCACCTAGTACTATTAAAAAAGCGTGTTTTTTTGTTAA
>CACVAQ010000326.1:2696-17037 GCA_902727865.1 uncultured Aureispira sp.
GGGCAAAAGTTGCTAAATAAGCAACAATATTAGCACCTAGTACTATTAAAAAAGCGTGTTTTTTTGTTAATAGAATAGAACAATTCGTTCCTTAACAACAGGTATTGTATGTAAGTACAGGGTGTAACATGAACAAATTTACAAATTTTATATTTAAACTATGGTTCTTTGACAAACGAAGACTCAGCGCAGCTAATTTTTGCCAAATATTTAAATAACAGATAGTTTTTAGCTGATTTTTAGATTTTAGATCGAGCAGCCCTGTTGGTGTAAAACACCAAGCCTGCTCGTTCGCCCTGCTCATGCTATTAGACTAAATAATTGATAATCAACATTTAGTCTAATATCTAAAATTTAAGAGCGAAGCGATCTAATGTCTAAAAACAGGTAATCCCAAAGCTTATTTTTTCTTATTAATGCAAAAATCACTTCGTGAGAACAGTTGTCAAACAACCTAAACTATTAAGAACACCAACAAATTTTAAACAATTCCCACTGCCCCTCAAAACACCACTGCATACAAAGCCCCCTTGGCAACATGCCGCTCTTTATTAGAACGACCAACCGAAAGCCATCCATGAACAAGTACTCCGAGAAGCATGAAAATTAAATTAAAAGACAAAACCTTAGTGGATGAATACATTGTTGCGCTGACAACTGTAGAAAAAATTGTATGGCAAGGACAAATGGGCACTCCTCCTAAATATTTAGAAAATTATAGATCTAATAACCTTATTAATAGCCTCTTCCTACTCTTGTTCATTACGATTAGTTACAACATTAGTAATGGTGGGGTGTGTTTTATGTTGTTCGTCTACTCCCTCCCTGCTTCTCTCTATTTGATTTCTCGGTATGAAAGCGACCAAGAACAACTGTTAGATTTTAATCGAAAACACACACAATACCTCCTGACCGACAAGCGTATTATTCTCATGATCTATAACAAGGGAATTATTAATATTCAATCTATTCTTTACGAAGACATTAAAAAAGTATATAGTAGTAAAAGACTAGCCAATTGGGCGAATATCTACCTTGAAACCAAGAAACCAGTCGATTTCCAGACATTTAAGTATTGGTCTCAAAATCCACACGCTAAAATTGTTTTAGTTCAAATAGAAGACTATCAAAGGGTTTTAGACCGCATTCAAGAGCATATGTTTTAGCCTATTCAAAGCTGTACGTTTGCCACTAATAATAATTTAAAAAATCAACAATTCATAGCTACTTAAGCATGATTTTTGTTATAATAATAGTTGAGGACTTAGCCCACTTCACCTTTAGATTCCCTCTCCTACTCAACTCTAATAGGATCTAAAATCTAATAATAGAGGTTTCGTTCATTCAATATTTCATTTGATAAAAAATTGTCCTCTACAGCAATAAGATTACTAAGACAGAAAAACAGATCTTACATTTGCAACGGAATCGGCTCACTAGAGAGCAGCCATTTTCTATTTTTTCATTACAAAATTACACTTAATGCAACACCTTTCCCAAACAGCGACAAACAAGGAAACAATAGCCTTTTCCAAATGGCTAAAAATCGGTTTATGCTTTGCGCTACCATCTGTTTTTTTGAGTGCAGGCAATATGAGCCCGCACAATTACAAACCACTAGATTCTGACTTATCTGAGTATCAAAAACTAAAAGCAGAAAAATCAGAAGAGATTTTTAAGAAAATTTGCAAGACGGTTAAAGATACTCGTAAAGCACCAACGTTCAATTTTATTTATAATTATCAAGGGAAGCCTTATTATAATGCTTATTATAGTCCTAGTAATAATACCATCAATTTTGGAGAAGGTATCTACGACTTAGCCGCTGGCATTGGTTCGGACTCTTTAGATATTGTTGCCACGGTAATGGCGCATGAAATTGCCCATTTTTACAAGGATCACGGTTGGGCACATGCCTTTGGGAAAGCAAACCCAGGGAGTGACATCGAAAATAATGTCAAAGAGTCGATGTACGATTCTGACGATCGTGCTAGAATGGAAGCTGAAGCGGATTACTTTGGTGGTATTTTTGGTTACATGAGTGGATACAATACCTTGGGTGTTGGAGGTGAATTTTTTAATCACCTATACGATGCTTTAGAAATTCCAGATGAAACCTTTGGTTACCCTTCTCGCAAAGATAGAGTGTCGATTTACAATAATTCTAAGCAAATGCTAGAGGAGTTAATTCCTGTTTTTAATACCGCTAATTTATTAAACTTAGTACGTCGCTACGAAAAAGCGTCTATGTGTTACGATCATGTTATTGTGACCTTTCCTAGTCGTGAAATGTACAACAATGCAGGCGTTGCCATCGCACAGGAAGCAATGAGCATGTATAGTCCCGAAGAATTAAAATTTGTCTATCCTTTTGGAATAGATTTAGATACTAGACTAAGTAACGCAGGCACCAAGGGCGCAGGAGAATCTAAAGAAGATAAACGTCTTCGCTTGGCTAAAGATGCGCTTGATTTGTTCAATGATGCGATTAGTATTGATAACGAATATGCACCTGCTTATGTCAATGCTTCTTTGGCGCATTCTCTATTGGGAGAGTATGAAATGGCGCTTGGTTTAGCGAATAAAGCCATCAAGTTTGCGGAAATAAATAGCGACAAACTATTGATTGGCAATGGTCATATTGCTAGAGGTATTGCTTTTGCTTTATCTGATAAAAAGACAGAGGCCAAAAAAGAATTTAAAACGGCTGAAACAGGCAATGCGCTTTTAGCTTCTGCTAATTTAGAAGCGGTTACCAATAATGTGTTTGCCAGCTTATTTAAGAAAAAAGTCTCTGAGGAGATTGAGGGCGAAGAAGAAATGATTGCAGATGTTGGAATGGAAGCCTTTGAGGTTTTGTTTGACGATCAAGCGGATTATAAGGTCACAGAAATCAAACAACAAAATGAAAAGCGTCCTGAAACAGTTGTGGTAACCATAGAAGAGGAGGACTTTGATGCAACTTTGGTCGCTACTTATAGTGGTCCTTATAGCTTAAATGAAGAGTTGGAAGGTTTCTTAATGACGAAGGCTAATTATGACGGTGAAACGGCTCGTGGTATTCAAATGGGTAGTTCTTTGGCTGAGATTCAAAAAGCTTATGGTAAGCCGACTAGAATGTTGGGTGGAAGTCAAGCTAATTTTCTTTTTTATGAAAGCACAGGGCTTATTTTCTTGCTTGATGCTGAAAATAAAGTGACTCGTTGGATAATTTATGGGAAAGTGAAGTAGCTTAGTTGCGCTTGATTTTTGACCTCAATAATCACTTTTCTAATTGTAATAGTAGCCTCTTTGATCGGTATCAATTGTACGGATTCTTATAGCTGCTGAAACGAATAAAAATCGGTGGGCTGCTCTGCTCCCACCGATTTTTTTTATTTTTTAACGGTAAGTCTATCCATTAACAATTGCTTTAATGCGACATTATACTAAAATAATACTCCGTTGATTTTTTAGTCTCTCTATGAAAAACGTAAAAAAACATCTTGCATTAGTTTGATTATCAGCTTTTAACACTTTAACAACTAAAAAATCATCTTACTAATAATCAAAGCGAAGCACTCATGCAATAAACTAATACGATTTAGCTACGCTGAGCCTTTGTTACTTACGTGAGGTCGCTACGCTTAGTTCGGGTTTTCAACGGAGTAATGACTAAAAAACAGAATACCCTAATAATAGAGTATTCTGTTTAATGTGCTTACTGCTTACGGGAGCTTGCTTCGCCTCCTTCAACGGCTCTACGGCCACAGCGCAACTAGGTCAGAAGACAAGTCTCGCACTTTTATCCCAAACGCCCCTCTATAATAGAGTCAATAATTTCTGGATTAAGAAGCGTTGACGTATCGCCCAAATTAGACATCTCCTTACAAGCAATTTTTCGAAGAATTCTTCTCATAATTTTCCCAGAACGAGTTTTCGGCAAACCTTCTGTAAATTGAATGGTATCTAATTTTGCAATCGGTCCGACATGCTCTGTGATGATTTGGTTGATTTCTTTGCGTAAGTTATCGTGCAATCGAGTCGTTCCTGTTTCTTTCAAAATAACATATCCATAAAGCGCATTTCCTTTGATATCGTGCGGAAATCCGACAATAGCAGACTCGGCAACGGCTGGATGTTCATTGATGGCATCTTCGATTGGTGCGGTGCCCAAATTGTGCCCAGAAACAATAATAACATCATCTACTCTTCCTGTAATTCTATAATACCCGACTTCATCTCTCAAGGCTCCGTCTCCTGTAAAGTATTTATCAGGATAGGCCGAAAAATAAGTATCCTTGTAGCGTTGATGATTGCCCCAAATGGTTCGTGCCATAGAAGGCCAAGGAAACTCAATACATAAATTCCCTTCCGCAGGGCTTGTTGTTATTGGCAATCCCTCCGCATCCATCAGACAAGCTTGTATCCCTGGCATTGGCAAGGTCGCATAAGTAGGTTTTGTGGGCGTTGAAAATGGGATTGGAGAAATCATAACACCACCTGTTTCAGTTTGCCACCAAGTGTCTATGATTGGGCATTTTTTCTTTCCAATATTATCATTATACCAATGCCAAGCATCTTCATTAATCGGTTCGCCCACCGTCCCTAATACTTTTAGAGAAGACAAGTCGTGTTTTTCGACGTAGGACAAGCTTTCTTTAGAGAGTGCCCGAATAGCAGTTGGTGCGGTATAAAATTGGTTTACTTTATGTTTTTCTATAATTTCCCAGAATCGACTATAATCAGGATAAGAAGGTACGCCCTCAAACATGAGCGTTGTTGCGCCATTTGCTAGAGGACCATAAACGATATAACTATGCCCTGTAATCCAACCAATATCAGCCGTACACCAATAGACCTCATTGGCTTTGTATTGAAAAACATTTTTAAACGTATAGGCTGTGTATACCATATAACCAGCCGTCGTATGAACCATTCCTTTGGGCATTCCAGTAGAACCCGACGTATATAAAATAAATAAAGGGTCTTCTGCTTCCATAATTTCTGGCGCACAGACTTTAGACGCTTTGTCTAGCAATGGTTGTAGCCATTGATCTCTCCCTTCTTGCATCACAATATCCGAATTAATCCTTTTCACGACTAAAACTTGATCCACACAAGGGCAGGTACTAACCGCTTCATCTACAATAGATTTAAGGTCTATGGTCTTTTTCCCTCTAAAAGAACCATCTGATGTAATGACAATTTTACAAGTACTATCGTTAATTCTTGAAGCTAAAGCCATGGACGAAAATCCAGCAAATACAACCGAGTGAACGGCTCCAATTCGAGCACAAGCCAATAAGGAGATGGTCAATTCAGGAATCATAGGCAAATAAATACAAACCCGATCTCCTTTTTGAACTCCTTGAGACTTTAATACATTCGCTAACTGATTGACTCTTTCGTGCAATTCTTGATACGTAATGTGTTGAGCCGCTTCTGTTGGGTCATTGGGCTCAAATAAAATAGCAGTCTGATCCCCTTTGGTCAACAAATGGCGATCGATACAGTTTTCGGTTATATTAAGTTGTGCGCCATCAAACCATTTAACCATTGGAAGTGAAAAGTCGTACTCTAAGACTTGGTCCCATTGCTTGTGCCACAAGAAATGTTCTTCGGCTACTTCTCCCCAAAAATCACCTGGTTCTTGAACTGATTTTCGATACACTTGATAATACTCTTCTAAATTTTTAATATGGTAGTTACTCATAGTTTTATATTTTTATTTGAATCATTCTAATTCATTAAATAAATTAAAATACATTAAGGTTTTATCTATATACTCATCTAGGCAACAGGTCTGAAATTAATTGCTTAGTAAAGCATCAATTTCAGCAATGACTTTTTTGACAGAAAAGGGTTTCAGCAGATATTTATCGACGCCCGCCTCTAGTCCTTTTTCAATGTCAGACGTTTTATTTTTAGCACTAAGAAAGACCACTTTTAAATTACTCAATTTATCATTTTTTTTGATCGCTTCTAAGGTTTGAAAACCATCCACTTTAGGCATCATGATGTCCAACAAAACAACATCTGGCAAATGTGTTTCTAGTATTTCTAGCCCTTCTGCTCCATCTCTTGCAATAAAAACAACATAGCCTTGCTTTTTAAACGCATATTCTAAAGCCATTACTATATTAGGTTCATTGTCAACAATCAATATTTTCTTACTTACCATTTATCTTTTTTGATACAACACTCTCTTATTACGATCGTTCTTTGGCTCCCGCAAGAGTCCGAAATAAACGGTGTGGACTTTTTAGGTCTAGTGATTAGCACAGCCTTTATTAAAGAACTATTATTATTATTAATACTTCGTGGGATTAGTTCACTACGTTTGTTAGCTCACTCCGTTCGGTTCATGAGCGCTACGCTTATGTTAGCTTCGCTGCTTCTCCGAGGTTTTAGTTTTTTCACCAAAAAACATAAAAACCATTTCATATTAGTTTATTGAAAGTACCTTTATAATTAATTAATTAATTGGCAACTTAAACACAACCACAACGCCTACCGTATCGTTGTTATCTATTGTTATTATCCCTTTGTGATAATCTATAATATGTTTACATATTGCCAAGCCCAAACCACTTCCTACTGGTTTAAGTGTACTTTGTGTTTCGGATTGGTAAAATTTTTGAAAAACATAGTGAATGTCTTCCTTTTGAATTCCTTTTCCATTATCCAAAATTTCTACAACAAGCCATTTACCATCAAGGTAATAATTGACATCAATACAGCCTCCTTTTTCAGGACAAAATTTAATGGCATTTGATAAAATATTAATCAAAACTTGCAAAATTCGATCTTCATCATACGTCAGATGCACCAAAGGATACTGCTGTACAACCATTCTAATATTCTTCTTATTCGCAATAGGTTGTACGCCTATTAAAGCTTTTTGTAAGGTGCTACTAAAATCATGTTCCATCATAGACAAGATTTCTCTGCCGTTGGATAGTTTCTCAAAATCCAAAATATTATTAATCAATCTAGACAAGCGATTGGAGTCGTTGAGAATATTTTCTAAAAAATTATTTCTTAACTCTTTAGGCAGCTCGTCTATATCTTCTAACAAAATTTCGGCCGTCGCTTTAATCCCTGTTACGGGTGTTTTGAGTTCATGTGCAACGGTATCTAAAAAATCATCTTTTTGTTTATCCTTAATCACCAAGGCTTGATTCGCCTCTTTTAATTTGTCTGTTAACAAATGAAGCTCCAAAGATTGCTGATGTAATAATTTATTATTGGCAATATTTTCTTTGGATTCGTTTAAAATTTCTAGTACTTCAGGCAATGAAATGTCATCTTCCTTAATCACACTAGCAATGAGTATTTTAGCGGAAGCACCGCCAATACTTCCTGTCAACAAACGCTCCGAATAATTGATTAATCGGGCATCTGCCATTTGTGTATTTAAAGGCAAAGCATTGTCTTCAAAGAACTTATCTAGTACCTTCTTGGTTTTTTCAAGCCCCAAAAGCCGATTTAATATACTTCGAATATCATTCACGTAAGCTTCGCCCTTCCAGACCAAAGAACTATTTTGAAGCTTATTCACTAAAATTTTATCGACAATCATTTCAGCATAATTCCGTTCTCGGTAATTGCCTTTGGTAGACACAGAAACAAGAATATAACAAAACGTATTTCCCAACATACTCCAAAAGAACGCATGAGCAGGAGGAGAAAGAAAATCTAAGCCAAACAGTGCATTTGGTTTTAAATTAGCCATTCCATTCGGTCCTAAATTAATAAAGTCAATGCCATTAGAAAACGCATATAAAGTAAACGGCAAGACTAAGGTATAAACCGTAATGCCCATTCCTACAAAAATACCAGCTATAGCGCCTTTTAAAGAACCACGCTTCCAATAAAGCCCTAGAAAAAAAGCGGGGCCCAATTGGGCTATAATTACAAATGAAATTAGCCCGATTGAATACAAAGAAGATTGAATAGAAAGTTTGACATAAAACAGATAGGCTAAGGCGATAATTAAAAAAATAGAAATCCTTCTTATCCTTTTGATAAAAAAAGCATTCTCCTTTGACTCTCCTGTGCTGAACTTTTGTATAAACCCGTAAGGGATCACTAAATTATTACTAATCATATTCGACAAAGACAGTGTCGACACAACAACCATAGAGACAATGGCCGACAAACCTCCGATAAAAACTAGAACCGCAAAAAAAAGATCTCCGTTCGCTAAAGGTAAAGACAAGATGTAATAATCCGCATTGACCGTTTCCCCTAAGGTTAGCTTACCTCCCCATGCAATAAAAATAATAAAGAGGTTGAAGAGCAATAAGTATAACGGAAACAACCAAATAGCCTGTTTAAGGTGTTTTTCTCGATTGTTTTCTACAATAGCCATTTGAAATTGACGAGGCAATAAAAAGATCGCCATAGAAGACATCATTATCATAAAAAACCACGTAAACCCATCCTCTAAACCATCGAGTTGTGTTATGGTATTAAAATTAGGCTCCCTTGCAATTTGTTCGTAAATATCGGTTGTTCCATCAAATAAATAAAACGTTACATACAGTCCCAAAATCAAGAAAATAACTAACTTAATCAAGGACTCAAATGCCGTAGAAAAAACAATTCCCTTATGTTTTGTAGAAGCATCTGTTGCTTGTGTGCCATAAAAAGTAGCAAATAGAGCCAAGAGCACTGCAATATAAAAAGTGGTATCGTCAAATATCGGCACAAATTCTTCTATGTCTTGATAGGTCAGTATTTTGTACGAATCGGATAATGCTTTTAGTTGTAAAGCAATATAAGGCACCGTTCCTAAAATGCAAACCAAGGTAACCAAAGCGCCTAAAAACCGATTGTTCCCATATCTCAAGGATATAAAATCAGCAATAGAAGTGATTTTATTTTGTTTAGAGACTTTGATAATTTTCCGCATTACCACAACCCAACAAGGCAAGATGATAATCGGACCTAAATAAATAGGCAAGAAGTCAAGCCCTGATTTTGCAGCAATACCAATACTCCCATAATACGTCCAAGCACTACAATAAACCGCTAAAGACAGCGTGTAGACATAAGGGTTGTTCACCCACTTGCTTGTCGTGTTTTTTTCTGCCCAATACGCAACCAAAAACAAGATAAACAGGTATAGTAAGACCACAAATATTAAGGCAATGTTACTCATAAAATTTACTAAGAATTAGATAACTAATACAGACAGAGCTTAAACAAATCATAAAAATGACAAAATAAATTTTGGGAAAGCCCAGAACCGACTCTCCTGTGTTATAAATAAGAACAATCGGTATATTTAGTACAAATAAGAGTACTACCGAAAGAAGGATTAATTTTTGCTCATGTCGTTTTTTCATTGCCATAATTCATGCACTCTTTTCAACAAAATAATCGTCCCAAAAGGTGTAAGCGAAAATTTTATAGCAGAAATAGCCGCCTTAAACTATTAATTTAGCTATTTCCACTAATAAAATCTAACCGTTTAAAAGAAACTTTTAAACTAAAAAAAACTACTTACTCTTGATTATTGGTGATTCTTATTATTAACTCATTTACGTAAGAATATTTTAGGTAGTCTTGAACTTGTTTTTACTTAAAAAATATGGCTTTAATGCTGAATGCTTAATTTTGAATGCCTTTTCGATGAAAATTCAACATTAAAACCTATTTTTTAAACCATTTTCTTAGTATTAAGCAGCCTAATTCGTTTTATGCGTAAATGAGTTATTAATGCTCAATTGCTTCTCCAACACCACTAGGGATTCTAATATTTTCAACAATTTCTTGTACCTCTTTAGGTGGTTCTGGTGTTAATCTTGAAACAATAACAGAAATCGTTACATTGACAAACATCGCAACCGTACCAAAGCCTTCTGGAGAAGTTCCAAACCACCATTCTGTAGATGGTAGCGGGTCCATAATACCAATTAATCCTGTTTTGTATCGAACCATATAAAACAACATCAAGGAGATACCAACAACCATTCCTGCAATTGCACCTTCTTTGTTCATCCGCTTGTCAAAAATACCTAGGACAATAGCGGGAAAGAAGGATGCGGCGGCTAATCCAAAGGCCAAGGCAACAACAGCTGCAACAAAACCAGGAGGATAAATTCCAAATAAACCAGCAATTAAAATGGCGACAAAAATACTAATACGAGCCGCTAATAATTCTGTTTTGTCTGAAATATTAGGCATCAATTGTTTCTTCAACAAATCATGTGAAATCGACGTAGAAATAACCAATAACAAACCTGCTGCTGTAGACAAGGCAGCTGCCAAGCTTCCCGCAGCCACTAAGGCAATCACCCAATTGGGCAGATTCGCAATTTCTGGATTTGCCAAGACCATAATATCTCGGTCCACATACAGTTCGTTTGGAGAATCACTAGCATTAGAAATTAAACGCTCGCCACTTGGGCCTTGTTTTCCTGTAAAAACAGGTTTTTTGCCATCCAAAGCATTTCCTTGAACATATTCGATCAAGCCATTATTATTTTTATCTGCCCAAGCAATTAGCCCTGTACCTTCCCAATTGCTAAACCATTGAGGCATTTCTTTGTATTCTTTTGCTTGAACCGTTTCGATTAAATTCGTTCTAGCAAAAGTAGCTACAGCAGGTGCGGTCGTATACAGAATTGCAATAAAGAACAAGGCTAATCCAGCTGACTTACGAGCATCTTTTACTTTAGGAACGGTAAAAAAGCGAACAATTACATGCGGCAATCCAGCCGTTCCCGCCATCAATGCCAAGGTAATCGCAAAGACATCCCAGGTTGATTTGGAGCCACTCGTATATTCTTGAAAGCCTAGTTCGACATGCAGGGCATCTAATTTATCTAATAAATACGTACCGTCTGCAAGCGTTCCTCCCATTCCGACTTGTGGAATAATATTTCCTGTCATTTGTAAGGAAATAAAAATAGCTGGCACCATAAAGGCAAAGATCAAAATACAATATTGTGCTACCTGTGTATAGGTAATCCCTTTCATACCGCCCAACAAGGCAAAGACCAAGACGACAGACATTCCGATAATAACCCCTACTGTAATATCAACCTTCAAAAATTGAGAAAACACAATTCCGACGCCACGCATTTGTCCAGCGACATAGGTAAAGGAAACGACTAAAGCACAAAATACGGCCACAGTACGAGCGGTGTTAGAATAGTATCGGTCTCCAATGAAATCAGGTACCGTAAACTTTCCAAATTTTCTCAAATAAGGGGCTAATAATAAGGCTAATAAAACATACCCTCCTGTCCAGCCCATTAAATAAACAGACCCGTCATAGCCGCTAAAGGAGATTAATCCAGCCATAGAAATAAACGATGCGGCACTCATCCAGTCGGCAGCCGTCGCCATTCCATTTGCAAGAGGAGACACGCCCCCTCCTGCTACATAAAATTCTTTTGTTGAACCTGCTCTTGCCCAAATGGCTATTCCAAAATAAAGAGCGAATGTAATTCCAACCATGATCCACGTCCATGTTTCTGCACTCATTTTATTTTATTTTAATTGTTAATTTAATACTCAACTACACAGCTAAGTAATGTCTCATAAACCCTGTCCTATAAATAGTTATAGTTGGACAGTAAGCCAGTCTTTCTCAACGCCTACTCGTCATAACCGTACTTCTTGTCAAGCTTGTTCATCAAGCGAATGTATACGACTATGAGAATCACGAATACGTAAATAGAACCTTGCTGAGCAAACCAAAATCCTAACTTAAATCCACCTAAACGAAATTCATTTAAAGCTTCTCTAAATAATATCCCAGCGCCATAAGAGGCCAAAAACCAGATGGAAAGAAGAATAATCAAATATCTTAGGTTTTCTTTCCAATATGCTTCTGCATTTTTTTTATCATCCATTGGTACATAAATTATTGGTTATAAATAAATCATTGCTTGCAATGAAATTAAATTAGATTGTATTGTTCCTTGAGATTGATGCTTGTATTCCAAGGTTAGTTTTGAATTGTGCCCACTCAAATAACAATTAAGTCCTGCGCCAAGTACATTCATATTATCTTGAACCGCATCATATCCATTCGTCGCAAAAGACACATAGGGTTGAAATCTGACTTTTTTGGCACTAGCAAATAAGTACCCAACATGACCATAAGCCATATAACCAGAACCATAAGCACTGTATTTATAGTTTTTGCCATAGTTGTTCAACTGAAAGGTTCCATAAGCTGTTAGGGCTGAATTGGTTTCGCCCAAAGGGGTTTCAAAAAAGACATCTACAGCAAAAATATTCACTAGTTCTCCTTGATAACCGCCTAATGTATCGGTTAATTGAACGGCGCCATTGGGATGTAAAAAGAAACCTGCGCCTATATTCAGTAGTTTTTTACTGCCCATATACGTTCCTACTTTGTAAGGCAAAAAGTTCGATTCCTTTTCGAACAACTGATATTCAAAATAACCTGCATAAGTAAAATTAGCACTTATATCATTAATCAATCGGCTGCCTCCATAAACAGCTTCGTCAGAATTTAACACAGGATCTCTAGCATCCAAGCCGTTATTGGCTGCATTATTCACCGCTAATCTATATTGAAATTGACCGAAAGAGCCTTTTCCAAATAATCCGAGATGCCGTGCAAATTGATCTGTAAGCCCTATCGTAGCCCAAGATTGACGGTTATTATCCATCGTCATCATATTAAGCGTACTTTGGTTGTTTAAGCGAGAGATGCCATTAAAATAATGCAATCCTGCCCCAATTGTATGGTTTTTGTGAAGGCTGTATTGTGCCCAAACATCATGGAAGAAAAGTTGTGAGCCAGCTCCTTTTCCTGTCGGACTCATCGTAGAGGCATTCAGGCTGTTCTGCCCGAAGTGAACCAAGATTAAAAACTTATCTGTAATTTGAGAAAACATCAAAACTCTCGCTCGTCGAAGATTAAAAGCAACCTGAGTATTGGTATTTAAAACACTAGAAGGCAAGGTCGTATTGACTTGTATCTGTGCCCAAGAGATAATCCGAATGTACTTAGAACCATCGTCCTTTAGCTTTATCTTAAAGCCGCCTGAATAATCGGGAGAACCTTGTGCCTGTATATTTTCAGCCAAAGCAACTAGGTAAAGAAAGGCTATGAAGTAGATTATTTTAATCATTATTTTTCGTTTTAAAAAATTAACAATTCCTTAAATGACGATTGTAATCTCTAAAAAAAAATCTACTCTTGTTTAATTGATATATTTTTTTGGTAAGAATATAGTTAATCTCTAAATCGCTCCCACTTAATGAGCATAAATTTATCGCCAAGTTCTGTGACAATTACGCCTGAATTTTTCAAGTTTTCAGGTTGACTAAAATAAGCCACTAACTCACTATTATTCAGTATCTTATAAGAAGTATGAAAGTTTTTATTATAAGGTCTCTTGATATTGTATTTTTTCACCCAGTTCATCACACTAACATGAGAAACACCTAATATTCTTTCTATTTCTCGATAAGTCAGCCCTTCTAAATACAACTGTAATGCTTTATTCACATAGTAGTCATTGATCCTTTTCCCAGCTTTAAATACGGTAAAGTAATAATTGCAGTCTTTGCATTTAAAACGCTGTCTTCCTTTAATAACACCACTTTTAATATAATTTGAAGATTGGCAATTAGGGCATTGTTTTTCTTTCATAAGGTCTTTTTTAATTAGATATACTAATTTAGCAAAACTATATTAATTTACCAAAATTAAATCTTACAAAAAACAAATAATACAATATTTATAACCGAACTAGCAAGGAAATGCCACAGAAAATAAATCAATTCGTTACATAAAAAAATTAACCATAACTACTTCCTAGCTATAGCAAATTCGCTCCAGAAGAAAAATAGCGCTGCTTTTAAGCGAAGTCCCAATCGTTCCCCCTGCCTGCCTGTCTCGTCAAAACGTTGGAATGGTCTCTATTTAAAACGTAAAACGTACAATTTTGCTTTCAGAATTTATTTTCTTCCTATCTTTAGTCTTCTTACAGGCATCGTTTTCCTACTTACTTGTTTTATTATAATAAGAAAAACAGCTCTACATGAAATTTATTCCCTTCTTTATTCTTTTTTTAGGTCTTCCTATTCATTTGCTAGCCCAATCTCATTTTAATGTCTATCTGGAAATCGACATGGTAAAAAAAATAACCTTCTATCAGCTTGATACGATCTCTTTTTATAAAGTAAAAAACCATAAATATGAGAAATTGCACTCTTCTGCTGTTACAGTAGGGATTGAAACGTTTAATCGAAAAATTAAATTTTATACTCGTCCTGTTGCTTATTTGACTGAAACGCCAGATTTGGAATTAGAGGTCTTTGTGGAGGAAATTCCAAAAGATTATGGAGGGCATGCTGCTTA
>CACVAQ010000326.1:17137-20869 GCA_902727865.1 uncultured Aureispira sp.
CTTATGTAAAAACCGCTATATTTTCGGAGGATAGAACCATCAAAAAATGGTATGTTCACTACCTGCTCTATGGCGACAACAGGCTTGAATACTTAAAATTTACAGATACCCCCACGATACTTGACACCAAAGAATCCTTCTGGTATATAACCAAAAAAGGAAAAACTTGGCTTGATCATTCTGCTATTCCTAAGAAGGAATAAGTAGATGGAATAATACATTTCGTCCGCTGGTAACGGCTCTAATCTAGGCCCGAATGGCATCTACAGGAACCATCTGAGACGCTCGATAAGCAGGAATAATTCCAGCTAACACTCCAGAAGAAGAGGCAATGAACAGACCACGCACAGCATTCCCAGGAGATAAGAAAATTTCATACTCGGCAATACTCGTTGCCGCTTCTGCACCAAGCATAACAAAAAGAAGCCCTACAAAACCACCAATCAAACAAAGAATGATCGATTCGACTAAAAACTCCATTAAAATAACATAGTTTTTAGCACCCAAAGCTTTTTTAATTCCAATCAAACGAGTCCGTTCTGTCACCGAGACAAACATAATATTCGCCACACTAAAACCACCGACAACAATTGCAAAAAAGCCAATGATATATCCTGCAATTCGAATGATTCCAAATATATTTTCAAAAATCTGAGAGACAATCGACAAGGTGTTCAAAGAAAAATTATCCTCTTCTACTGGTTTTAACAAACGTTTTGCTCTTAAGACTCCTGTCAACTCAGCCTGTAAGGTTTTAAGGCGCACGCCTTTTTTTGCTTTGACAGAAATAGACGTACGGCCTCTATTGAAGCCTGCTTTTTTTAGATTAATGTATTTTCGGGTCGTATTGTAAGGAATCAATCCTGCCCCATCAAAATCTAATGGGTTAATCAAATCTTTTCCTTCCTTTTTGAGCACGCCAATGACTTGCAAGCGTTGTCCTTTTACTTTGATGTACTTCCCAATAGGGTCTTCTGTCGGCCTAAAAAGCGTTTGAGCAACATCGTAGCCTATAATAATGTGATTGGTTCCTTTGTAAAATTCAGCGGGCGTAAAATAACGTCCTTTGCTAAATTCTAGTCCAAACATATCTTTGTAATGATCCGTCACACCGATAAAAAAAACGTTGGAAGCATTGCTTGTCTTTGATTCTGCGGTTCCATTGCCTATAAAAACGGTAAAGGTAGCAATATCAGCTGTTTGAGTTTGCTCCATAATGACTTCGTAATCTCGATAATCTGTTTCTGGACGGCGTTTATATTTCCAAAAATTACCTTCTTGTGGGGGTTCTCCCCAAGGCATTTTGCTAATATACACCACGTCATCGCCCAACTGTTTGAAACTATCTTGAATGTTTGCCTCTAGAGAATCGACCGCAGAAAGCACCATTATAACACAAAAAATACCAATCGTAATTCCTGATAAAGATAACAAGGTTCGCAACTTGTTTCCCGCCAATTGCTGAAATGCTTGGCGGATACTTTCAAAAAATATTCTTGGTAATAATAATAGTGTCTTCATGTTTTATGTTTAGTTGTCTGTAGTTTTTTATTCCTTAGTGACACTTGTAAGCGTACTCAATAAGACTACAATACCTCAAATTCCGTCCGTCGATTGGCGGCACGTCCTTTGACCGAATCATTGCTGTAGATGGGTTTCGTTTCACCAAAGCCCTTTGCCTGCAATCTTTTTGCCTCAATACCTTGACGAATTAAATAGTCCATGACGGCCTTAGCTCGTGCATCCGAAAGCCTTAAATTATCTTCTGGTTTTCCTACATTATCCGTATGCCCATTTAGCTGAATATGGAGGCTTTCATTTTTTTCTAATAATGCCTTCAATTTATCCAATTCGACCTTTGATTCGGATTTCAATTTCGCAGAAGCGGTTGCAAAGAAAACATTTTCTAAAACAATAGGTTCACGAATTACTTTTTTAGTCACATGATCTCCTTTATAGACAATCGGCTGTAACTTAGCTTCTAGTGGATAGGCCAAATTTAAGGACTTTTCTTCTGTTAAATCATAATTTGCAGAAAAGAATAAATAACCATCTTTCTTAGCGTTTAAAGCATATTGACCAACAGGCAAGCAGGCAATAAAAGTTCCATTTCTAGGGGTCTGCAATTGCACCACAACCTTCCCCGTTTTTAAGTCTACAATTTCAACCGCTGCGGTCAAAGGCAAATTTGTTTCCGCACTCAAAGTAATTCCATTGATATAAGTAACTGCACTTGGTCGTGCCGCTTCTGGCAATTCAAAACTGTATAAATCCATCGAGCCATAGCCCCCCAAGCGATCCGAAGCTAAGAACGCTAGATTCCCTTTTCGATTCACCGCCAAGGCTTCTTCTTGCTTTTTGGTATTAATTGGATAGCCTAAATTTACAGGCGTTCCCCAAGTACCATCGGCTTGCATTCTAGTGACAAACAAATCTAAGCCGCCCATTCCAGGATGCCCATCGGAGCTAAAATAAAGTGTTTTTCCATCGGGATGCAACGAAGGCGACGATTCATGGTAAGGCGTATTTAATTCCTCCACCTTTTGGGGCGTTCCCCAAGTGCCGTCCGCCTGTAATTTAGTGACAAATATATTTTTATCTCCCTGCCCTCTTGCGCCCCCACGAACAAAATAAATCGCATCACTATTCGGTGCAATTGAAGGTTGAGATTCCCAATTTTTAGAATTAATTGGCGCGCCAATATTTCTAGGTTTGGTCCATTTACCATTTATTTTTTTAGAATAGTACAGATCACAACTTCCGTAATCCTCTCTTCGGTTACAAACCGTAAAAACCAATAATTTACCATCCGCAGAAATACTCTGTGCCGCTTCGTTTTCGCTCGTATTAACATCCGAAATTGGCTGACGTTTTTCCCAGACACCTTCCGTGCATTGACTTCGGTACAAATCCTCTTGCCCCTGTTGCCCCTGTCCTATCTGAACCGTATAAACCAGTTCATCGTCCAAGGTAATCGAAGGGAAGTACTCCCGATCATCCGAGTTGATCTGCTCCCCTAAATTTTTAGGCTCAAAAGGCACTGGATTTGCCAAGGCTTTGGGCCTAAATTCAGCATTTCCCAAACGCCTTTTAGCGGTATTGACCAAGTTTGGATGTAGTTTATCATAGGTCAAAAATTTTGTCAAATGTGTCACGACATCCCCGTACGTTTCCTCTTTCATCCCAATTCTGCTCAAATCCATGTATGCCTTAGGATAATAATCGGGTGCTAATTCCAAGACTTTGTTAAAAAATCCTTTTGCGTCCTCCAAATTGCCTTCTACCTCCGAAATATACCCCAACTGGATATAAGCATTCACAAAAGTAGGGTCTTTTTTCAGCAACTTATTCAAGTCTTTTTTTGCCGATTTATAATCTCTTTGCAAAATATAACTGTAGGCTTTTTTATAAGCTTCTTTTGTTTTCTTAGACGCATTGATCGCTGTTGTATAATCTGCTTGTCCTACTAAAACAAGCCCATTAGAAAACATAAAAACAACAAGGAATAAAATATATTTTAGGTGCATTTTTTAATTATTTAGTACAAGGTAAACATAAGTTTGAGGAGCCAACACTAAATTGGCTAAGTGGGGTCTTTTTATCGACAAAATGAACTTGGAAAGACTCCCCACTTCTCTTAATAATCAAATACCTCCCCAAAAGTTATCATCTAAAGTCTTCTTAACATAAATTTATAGTGCGAATTAAGGGCTAAGGAACAGTAAAGAAATA
>CACVAQ010000327.1 GCA_902727865.1 uncultured Aureispira sp.
TTTATATATTTATCTTTTAAATGCATCTTTCCGTATTTATTTATGATATACAAGTATACGTTTTTTAGAGGATGAAGTTTCTATAATTGCCTTTTTTTTAAAAGGAGAACTAATCCGAGTGCCTATCCACTCCTAAAAGTACATAACTAAAAAAAACTGGCACCCAACACAATTTCAGCCCAGATAAAACAGAAAACACCTTCAAGAAATCAAAGCTTCCAAATAGAATAATACAAGAACGAAAAACCTAATGTCTAAGGTTTAACTATCTTTGACCTTCGGTCTTGTTTTACATTCCAATTTAGTCAAACTTATGTTGCCCCATTTGACTTTAAAAGCAGGCCCTCTCATTAAAAAATTAATTGATTCAAATTCAGAAAATCATGCTTGAAATTCTTACCGATTGGATAACAAACGAGGGTTTGAATATATTGCCGGCCCCCATTTTAGCCCGAGGGTTAATTTTTGTGTTCGTTATTGCCTTAAGTTTTGTGGCTTATTTATTTACGAAACATTTAATCCTAAAAGGGCTAACGACTCTTATTGGTCGAACCGCGACAAAATGGGATGATGTCATACTCAAAAAAAAAGTATTTAATCGCCTAGCGCACCTAGCGCCAGCCATTGTCATTTATGTATTTATTGCCGTTCCTTTTGAAGGCTACGATTGGTATATCACTTTGATTAATGGGCTCGTTTTAATCTTCATGATTGTTATGGGCGTCTTAGCATTGGATGCCTTGCTTAATGCTTTTCTTGACATCTATACCACCTATGAAATTTCTAATCGGATTCCGATAAAGGGCTTTATTCAGGTGTTTAAAATAATTATTTACTTTACAAGTGCTGTCTTTATCATTTCTATTGTACTGAATAAAACGCCTATTTATTTATTTAGTAGCTTGGGTGCTCTTACGGCCGTATTGATGTTTATTTTCAAGGATGCCATTTTGGGTTTTGTCGCAGGCATTCAATTGTCTGCCAATCGAATGGTTGCCAATGGCGACTGGATTGAAATGCCAAAATATGGTGCCAATGGTAACATTATTGAAATTGCCTTGACGACCGTTAAAGTACAGAACTGGGATAAAACGATTACGACCATTCCTACTTATGCCTTAATTACCGAATCGTTTAAAAACTGGCGAGGCATGTCTGAATCTGGTGGCAGGAGAATTAAACGAGCCATTAGCATGGATATGAATACCATTCAGTTTTGCACCGAAGAGATGCTAGAACGGTTTAGAAAAATTCAGTATATCTCTGATTATATTGAACAAAAACAAATCGAATTGCACAAAGACAATCAACTAGAAAAAGTAGATCACTCTAGTATTGTCAATGGTAGAAGAATGACCAATATTGGAACATTTCGTGCCTATGTCAAAGCTTATTTGATGAATCATCCGATGATTAATAAGGACATGACATTTTTGATAAGACAACTTGATCCTACCGAACATGGTCTGCCCATCGAAATTTACGTATTTAGCAAAGACCAAAACTGGGCAAATTACGAAGGGATTCAATCCGACATTTTCGATCATGTTTTAGCCGTTGTCCCCGAATTTGATTTGCAAGTTTTCCAAAATCCTACTGGCACGGATTTTAATAAATTGGTCCGCTAATACGGTCCGTCTTAATTAACTCCATTATTACTTGTGAATAAATTACTGCCTATTTTGTAAGAATAAAGATTGGAAGTTCTATGTACTTTTTCTAGACGGGCAACGGTGCATTTTCCACAATTTTTTAATATTAGCTTGTCGATTAGGCATTTGCCAACCAAATGGGTAGTACTATCGCAACTAATCTTCCAAACAACGGCAAGACAAGCCTCTACCCTTTTCAATCCCCGCTCGATAAATACCATCAAAATCCTTTGTTAGACCTCTATAAAACACTTCTCCATTTCCAGCGTCACTAGCCGTCCAAAGGTAAGCTTGAGAAGTCAGCTCTTCAAACGCATTTTTAGTATTGTTGTACAGTCCGACGGGGTAAATATTGAATTCAAACTCATTGCTTCCGTTTTTGAGCAACCAGCCCGTAGAAGATTTTAAACCTCGTCCTATAATTCCTCCACGATAACCTCTAAAGCCTAATTCTACGGCATCCATTCCTAAATGCTGTTCCATGATTTGCCATTCTGCATCCGTTGGCAAATGCCAGCCACTAGGACAAGCGACCGAAGCCTGTTCAAAAGTATATAACCGTCCATATTCTGTAATTGGATTATTCGGATTTATCCTTGAATGATTCAAATCATAATTTAAGTTTTCTGCCATCCAGCGCTGATCTCCATACACAATAGTTGAGTAGCGATTGCCATCCCTAGCATCCACCAAATCGTTGGGATTAAACTCGATAGGACGCTTACATCCTATGAGCAAAAATAAGAGTCCGAATAATAAAAGGCTTCTTGTATATGTTCTTGTTGTCATAATAAATAGGGCTTAATAGTTTGTCAAAGTCTCTGTTTGTAAAAAAGATATTGCACATAAAATAAGCGGGGGAATGGTTAGGTCGTATATATACAGCAAAAATTATGCTGAATCAGATCGGTCGCCATTAAAAAACAAAAAAATGCTTCTTAGGTTCACTAAGAAGCATTTTCATACCATATTGAAAGAGGAATAGGCTTTCTATAACATTTCCATTTTTGCTTTTCTATTAATTTTCCGAACCATTCCCAATAGGATGCGTCCCTTTCCGCCTACTTCTACAAAATGCTCAATTCCATCTTCCAGCATCGTCTGAATGCTTTGACTCCAACGAACAGAGCCTGTTAATTGGTTGATTAAATTCGTTCGAATTTCATCGACACTTGTTGTTGCTTTAGCCGTTACGTTTTGGTAAATGGGGCAAGTTGGTGTTGAAAAAGGCGTACTTTCTATCGCCTCTTGCAAGCTTTGTTTCGCAGAATCCATTAAAGGCGAGTGAAAAGCCCCTCCAACGGTCAATGGAATGACTCTAGCGCCTTTTTCTGTTAATAACCTAGACGCTTCTGCAACGCCTTCTAGAGAGCCAGAAATAACCAATTGACTTGGTGTATTGTAATTGGCAGGCACGACAGCAGCTTCTACTTCATTGCAAATCCTTTCTACTAATTCTATATCAGGCGTCATAATTGCCGCCATAGTACCTTCTGTTTCATCACAAGATTTTTGCATCGCCAAGGCACGCTTATAAACCAACTGAAGCGCATCTTCAAAGGTCATTGCTCCACTCACAACCAAGGCCGAAAACTCACCTAGAGAATGTCCTGCAACTGCTGCGGGAACTTCCTCTTTGTCCATTTTTACTTTTGCAGTAATCACCGAATGCAAAAAAATAGCAGGCTGTGTAATCTTAGTTTGACGCAATTCTTCTGCGGTTCCTTCAAACATTACCTTTGTAATATCAAAACCCAAAATTGCATTGGCT
The DNA here is from genome assembly GCA_902727865.1 of uncultured Aureispira sp. GTDB lineage: Bacteria > Bacteroidota > Bacteroidia > Chitinophagales > Saprospiraceae > Aureispira. The sequence continues at coordinate 3,424 of CACVAQ010000327.1, forward strand.
TGATCAAATAATTGACGAGCAGTTTCGTGATTCTCGTACAAATCTTTTCCCATCCCTTCAAATTGAGCTCCTTGCCCTGGAAACAAAAACGCTTTCATGTTCTTTCGTTTTTTTAATATAAATAAATTGAGTCCGCAAAGGTAGAATATAATCATGAATTATAAAATTCTACCCCAACGAAAGAGTTCTATGATCTTTTTTCTGAAAAACAACGGCCCTAATCGTAGGTAGCAGCTGTCTTTATTTCTCGTATTGGAACTAGATCAACATTCCTGCAATGGTAGCGGTTAAGAAACAAGCAATTGTTCCACCAAGCAAAGCCTTGATTCCGAACTCAGATAAAGTTGTTCTACGCTCTGGAGCAATTGCCCCAATACCTCCTATTTGAATACCAATAGAAGCAAAATTAGCAAAACCACACAAAGCATAGGTCGCAATAATTTTTGACTTATGTGAGATACTATCACTTACAGCAGGAATATCTGCGTAAGCTACAAATTCATTCAAAATCGTTTTCTTACCCAGCAATTGCCCTACAATCAAAATATCATCGGACGGTGTTCCTAAAACCCAAGCAATAGGAGACATGATAACGCCTAAAATGTATTCTAAATTAAATGCAGGGAATCTGCCAGCAGTGGTTTGATTGGTGTGCATATTCAAAGACATTCTGTTCATCTCATTACTTGCATAACTTAATGTGTCTAAAGGAACTTGCGTATTTGAATTTTCATACAAAACCCATCCATCCACTGGAACTAAACTATCTATTCCGTTCGCTCCTGCAATGGTCTCTTGTCCAATAACTGCCCAACGAACATCCATTGTATTTCTTGATAAGGTGTCGTAAACGACCTCAAATCGTGGCACACTCTGCGCTTCTTCCACTATATTAAAGGCAATACTATCCAAACCGTTCGATCCTACTAGAATTGACTCTTGAACGACTTTCACCATTTCTTCGCTTGGCGGTAAAGGCACTTGTATTGCTTGGACTAAAACATCTTGACTTGGTAAAAAAGTGTCGCCCAAGAAAGCAAAAGAACCATCGCTTGTCCAACCAACCCATTCCCCTAAAGTACTAGAGCAAATTGAATTCAACATAGCAACCAAAGCAATAAAAACAATCAACATCGCTCCAACATTAACGGCCAATTTTAAGCCATCAGAAGTACCATTCGAAATTGCTTCTAGCAAATTATTTCCAATTTTATCTTTAGGAACTTCTAAGTTCGTATCTACTTTTTCAGTTTCTGGGTATAATATTTTAGCTGCCAAAATTGCGGCAGGCGCAGACATAATCGATGCGGTTAATAAGTGTCGAGCAAATTCTTCTTGTTCTGCAATGCTATCTCCTCCTAAGAATCCAATATATGCTGCTAAGACACCACCTGCAATGGTTGCCATTCCACCGACCATCAAACACAACAACTCTGATTTTGTCATTTTGTCTAAATAAGGCTTGATAATCAAGGGTGCCTCGGTTTGACCAATAAACACATTGGCTGCTGCTGCCAAACTTTCGGCTCCCGAAAGACGCATCACTCTTGTCATCACATAGGCTAGAGCATATATGATTCGCTGTAAAATCCCTAAGTAATATAGTATAGAAGATAAGGCAGAGAAAAACAATATCGTTGGTAAAATTTGAAAGGCGAAAATAAATCCAATGTTAGAGGGGTCCATTAAACCACCAAAAACAAAAGTAGAGCCTTGTTTAGTAAATTCTAGTACGTTGACAAAGCCTTTTCCAATAAAATTGAATATACCTCGTATAAAATCAACTTTTAAGACGGCCAAACCAAACAGAATTTGCATTCCTAAAGCAATTCCCACCAATTTCCAATCAATTGCTTTTCTATTAGCAGAAAATATATACAATACAGCAATCAATACTGTAATTCCCAAAATTCCTCTAAAAATGTGTTCCATGAATATTCTTATTCTTTAAAATCTTAAAATCGAATAAATGTGCCTTAAGAAGCTCAAACGCAAAGCCAACCTAACATAATAAAAACCAACAATTTAACAGTATACAAGTCCTACTAAAGGCTTGAAAGTAGGCGTTTTCTTTTGTATTCCCAGTCAAAGTATGTTTTTTTTAGGAAAAGGTCGGTTTTAAGACTAGACTTTTTTTATTCTTCTGGTTTATATTCTTTTTTTATGAAAAAATGTTTCGTAGGATTATTAATTTTTCTTTAACTTCGAAATTTTGTATTAACTTTGACTTTCTTTTGCTCCATCTAATACCCCCCTTATATTAGATATTATCACAAATAACATTCTTTGAAGTGATAAAAAATGGAAAAAATGTTATTTGAGTAGAGGATCAAATTCTCAAAATTTCTATTGTGTGCTATTTTTCATTAGACTCAAGGTATTAATACTTACTAAGTAAGTATAACCTGTATTTTTAAATCACTTAATTTCATAACAACATGCAAAAACTAATCCTCCTGTTATTTATTGCACCCTTAGGATTGTTTGCACAATCTGACACCGCCGTAAAAAGAACACATCAAGAGGCAGAAAGTCAATTCATGCAGCGATATCCTCAAGCAGAAAAAATTGATCTGGAGCTATTAACAGCTCAACAAAAAGATGCACACAAACAATGCAACACTTGTGGCAAAAAGAAAGCCCCTACTTCTCAACTTGAAGCACATCAAGTAACGATGGAAGCGCTCTTATCGGATCAACAACGATTAACTGCCATTATCAAAAACCTAGAGGACAACGAAAGTACGGATCTAGGATTACTAAAAAAATACAACAAGGCTCTAAGTCTGAATCTAGAAAAAGTAGAAACACTTGAGCTAGCACTTGAGCAGGCAGAAAAAAAACAAGCACAAATTGCTTTAAAAAAAGCAGCTAGATAAAGCTACTTTTTAGCTTCGTTTTTATAAACCTATTTACTTCATCACTTCGTGAACAATTATATAAATTTGATTACCAATATAAGATCACTCAAAAAAATGAGCGCCTAATAATCAAATTTATATAAAACAGTTTTATGTTTTTTAATAAAACCTAAAACCTCGGAAAAGCAACAAATCTCAAACACCTATCTGTCTCAACCAAGGTAGAGCCGAGTGTGTTAAAACCACCCAACTTGTTTGGGTATTGTCGCTAATCCCACGAAGTCTTATTACTTCAAAACATAAGGTTCAAATTCCTTATGCTATAAATTCTAATTTATAATGAAACAATTATATAGTATAATAGCTCTGTGTTGCCTCAGCTTTTGTTGGTTCAATCAAGCTAATGCACAAGCTACCAGTTGTTCGGATGCCTTTCAGAGCCCATTTTGTAGTGGTATCGCACAATACGCTGCTAACTTTGACGGTACAGGCTCTGGTTCTGGGCCACAAGCTCCAGCGGGTCCCAACTATGACTGCTTAGGAACACAAGGCAATCCCAGTTATTTTTCTCTAGCGATTGAGCAAACAGGGATTATCGACTTTACCTTAGATAATACTGCTAATACCGATATTGATTTTATTCTTTGGGGTCCTTTTTCTAGTGTTGCCGCAGCAAATCTTGCTTGTGACTCTATGGGGCAAGGAAACCAATGGGGAGATGTTGCTGACTGTAGTTATAGCGTTCTTGGTCAAGAGCAGGTTAACATTCCTGCCGCACAAGCTGGAGAAATTTATATTCTAATGGTAACGAACTACTCGAACGTTTCTACAGATATTTTCAGCACTCAAAATCTAGGCAGTGGAAACATTGCTTGTCCTTGTGAAATTCCTTATACGATTGATACCATTTCACCTGTTGCTGGAAGTCAAGCCTATTTGACAGATACGACCAATGGAATCAACCAGTTTGTGGTTTGTCCAAACGAACTCTTAAGCATCAAAATTGGTGCTTCAGGTGCCTTGAACGATACCCTAAGTTTGTATGGTCCATTTACAACTGTAAATGATGTATTTCCTACAAATAGCGTTTTGGCGGTTAATCCGAATGCTCCTACTAATTATGATTCAATAGCTGTTTTTACTTTGATTACACCTACTTCGGAAGAAATTGGAGTGAATAACTTTAGTATGGGTTTAAGGAATGATTTGAATACGGGTGGTTTTAGTGACAGTAGTTGCTTTGACTTAATTAATATTCAAGTAGTTGTTCCTGGAGTAAATCTAAGTGATAGAAATGTTTGTTCTGGTGCTACTTTTAGCGTCATTGCCGACTCTATTCCTAGCACAACTGTAGGAAGTTCTACTTATTCTTGGAGTCAAATTAGCGGCCCGGTCGTTACTTTTTCTAGCACAACGACACGAACTCCAATGATTACGGTTCCGATTACTTCTAGTACAAGTTCTAATGATTCTACGATTATTGTAGTCGATTATAACTATGGGGCTTTGTGTCCAATGAGTGACACGATGGTACTTTATTACCCAGATATGTCTATCGCAGCTACTGCACTTCCAGATTCTGTCTGTGCAGGTTATACGACGGACTTACTTGTTAGTTTATCTGATACCTTAACCCCTGCGGTTTGTGATGATTATGATGTTGCCATCATTCCTTTTGCTCCATTAGCAACAACAGGTGGAACAGCGGTTACAGCCTTTGCAGCAACCTCTATCTTTTCGGCTACAGACGAAGGCGTCTCTGCGGCACTTCCTGTTGGCTTTGATTTTAATTTTTATTGTACTAATTTTGATTCCTTCTACATTCATACCAATGGGTTCATCACCTTTAATGGCTTAGGTCCTAATTCAGGCTTCATGCCTGGTGCTACCTTACCTGCTGCTGGTGATCCGAATAATATCATTGCGCTTGGTTGGGAAGATTTAGATATCTCTAACGGTGGTTCGATCAATTACTATATCGTTGGTACGGCTCCTAACCGTCAATTGGTGGTTAACTTTAATGGAATTCAAAACTGGGCAGGTCTTACTAGTGTGACTTCTCAAGCGATTTTGAATGAGTCTGACAATTCTATTGAAATACACATTACAGAGAATACGCTTCCTTTTTCTACCATTGGTATTGAAAATGGAAATGGAACGCTAGCGCATTATCACTCTAGCTTAAATCCAACACAAGGACAGGCTTTAGGACCAACAACGAACCTTGCATATCGCTTTAGTCCAAAAGTATTCGGTCCATTTTATACTTGGACTCCTGCGGCTACTTTGAGTGCCAACGATGTGGTTGCTCCTGTAGCAACACCGACCGCAGCAACAACTTATAGTGTTTTGGTAGAAGATGGTATCTGTACGTACAGCGATTCAGTTGCGATACGCATGCTATCTGGGTTAAATACACCTGTAGTAACTTGTGATAGTTCTAGCTTTAATAGTATTAGTTTTAGTTGGTCTGATTTGGGCTTACCGCTTACTGGATTCTATCAATACAGTCTAGATAGTGGAATCACTTGGATTAATGCTGGTACTTCTTTGGCGACAACGGCAACGGGTTTGATGAACAATACTAGTTATACGGTTTTTGTCCGTGCAGACGACGGTACCGCTGGTACTTGTCCTTTGAGTCCTATTGGAACAACCAACTGTAGTACTTTAAATTATAGTTGTACAAATAATCCAGCGATTAATATTGTATTAACGCCTAGCAATTTGCTTTGTAACAATGATGCTTCTGGCTGTGTCAATGCTGTCGTAACTGGTGGTAGTGGTAGCCCGATGAATTTGGCTTGGTCTACTGGTGCGATGGATATGGATTCGATTTGTAACTTAAGCGCAGGAACTTATACCTTAGTGGTTACGGATACCGTTTCAATCGGTGCTGGATCTCCACCGATTTCTTGTATCGATTCACAAAGTATTACGATTACAGAACCTACTGCATTGGTCATTACACTTGATTCGTTCAACAATCCATCATGTACAGGTTATACCGATGGTGCGATTTTCACAAGCACCTTAGGAGGAACTCCTGGTTATACTTACAACTGGAGTAATGGTGATTCTACGGCTACTATTTCTACGATTAGTGATGGAGGATTTACAGTTACCGTAACGGATTTGAATGGCTGTTCTGTAATTGGTGGTCCTTATAGTCTTGCCGCAGCAACAGGTGTTACGGCTAGTATTACAACTTTAATAGGAAATTTATCTTGTGATTTACAAGCTATTGGCGCACTTAGTGCTGTTGCAACAGGTGGAAATAACCTAACCTATAGCTGGAGTAATGGTAGTACCGACAGCACGATTTCAGGTTTAGCCGCAGGAACTTATACCGTAACCGTTACGAGTAGTAATGGTTGTACAGATACTGTAAGTCAAACTATTAATGCACCGATCATACCGAACTTAGATGCTTTTGTAAGTGTTACTGGAATGACTAGTGTTTCTGTTCCTTTGAATACTTCTGTAACGCTCTCTGCTGGTTCTACTGGCTTTGATTATAACTGGACAAGTATTGCAAATCCTTTGACAGGAAATGCGAACATTGCCAATACACTATTGAGTACAACATCTGCTAATCCTGATCCAGAGGGTTCTTATACGTATGTTGTTACAGCTAGTGCCACTACCAATGATACTACTTGTAGTGTAACCGATACGGTTTGGGTTACGGTTGAAGCGCCTTATCAAGGAATGCCTTCTGCCTTTACGCCTGATGGTGATGGTATTAATGATACCTTCCGTCCTGTTATGTTAACGAATGACGAAGTGAGTACGTTCATCATTTACAACCGTTGGGGACAAATCGTTTACAATGGAAGTGAAGCGCATGGAAATGGTTGGGATGGTACTTTTAAAGGTGTTGCTCAACCTACTGGTGCTTATATTTATACTATTGTTTATCAAAAAGCAAGTGACCCTGAACCAAGAAGTATCAAAGGTCAACTTACCTTGATTCGATAAGAGTTTTTGTGTTAAAAAATAATCAACAGGGTGAACATTCATTGTTCATCCTGTTTTTTTTTGCCTGTTGTTGATCCCTTGTTCAACTCCTCTACTACTTCGCTTGCTTTAAGTGAGAACCTCTTGACGGCTAAATTTTGTACTCAGCGTTCTGCTACGCTCATGAGCCGCTCAATGGTTTCAAAATCCCATGTTACAAAAACACTTAAATCCTTAGGAATGGTCATCTTATTTTTTTACTGTTCCTTATGCCTTGACTATTCACCTTATCTTTACCCCTTTGCCCTAACTAAGTTCTAGATTCTAGAGCTGTCTTAGTTAGGCCTCCAGGCTGTATATGTCAATACGTTCAACTTTTTAAAAATCCTTATTACCAATAAAAAATGCTCCTAAAGAACAAATCTCTAGGAGCATTTTTACATATATTGAACATAGCCTTAAATTAGCCATTGAAAGGAACCGTGTCATAATCAAATGGTAAGACTTTAGAGTCTTTAACCGTTGACAGAGTCATCAATGTTTTTAAGCGTTCAATTTCTTCAATTTTAGAAAGTGTTTTGAACAACAATTGTTCGTACGTCGGGATGTCTTTACAGACCAAGTGCATCAAAAAGTCAGCCTCTCCTGTAATAATGTAACATTCTACAATTTCATCAATTTCGGCTACTTTCGCAATAAAGTTATCTAAGGCATTTTCTTTTTGCCAAGCCAATGATACCAACACAAAAGTTTTGACACTCAAACCAATTACTTGAGGGTTTACTTGTGCGTGATAACTTTTAATAATTCCAGAGCTTTCAAGCTTCTTTACACGTTCCAATGTTGGAGCTGGAGACAAGCCAATTTTTTTAGACAAATCTAAGTTTGTGATCTTACTATTAGCTTGCAAAAATTTTAAAATCTTCAAGTCTATTTTGTCCAACTTATGATTGTGTGCAGACATATTTTTTTATCTTTTAAAGAATTAAATTAAGTACCCAAGGTTAAATAAGTTTCTTTCTAAAACAGAGTTGTTTTTTACCAGTCGACATCATTTTTTTAGGGCAAATATTAAGCCCAGATAAAAAATAAAGTAAGTTGGCGAAAAATCATTTTCAAAAATGTAAACGTTATTTAATGTTAGGTATTTAACATAGTAAACAAATACCCCATTGTCTATCAAAACAAACAAGGGTGCCCAATTAAGGCGTGGACGCAAATATACAACATTATCACTTGATTAGATAAATTTCTATACTTTTTACGAAATTTAATTTTGTTTACATTCCATTTATTCCATGACACAGAAAAAAAAAAGCCCCCTTAATCCTTCGTACACAATACTTAATTTCGCATATACTCTATCGAATGCACTTCATTCGGCAAAGGCATTTCTAACATATTTATCATTTTTTCTAGCTTTCGAATAGGGATTGTCGCCCTTCGTCTTGCCAAAATATTTGCTCTAGATGTTTCTATATAAACGAGCTTAAATCTTGGGTTATAGACAGATAAGGTTCTGACAAGTCTCGTCCGCAATTCATTGGTTAAGTTGGTACTATTCCAAACAAAGCTTTGCTTTTTAGCAGCAAATTCTTTAGCGCGTTTATAAGCTAATTGCACGACTTCTCCTTGTCCGTTTTTATCGGTTACTTTGATCTTCAGTTCTGCTCGAATAGCATCCAAACTAATCATGGGCAACTTTTGCGTTTTAGCATAAGTGTCTTTTCCACTTCCTGGGATTCCAGACAACAGAATCACTTCAAAAGCCGTATCGTCATAAATAACAGCAGGATAACTGGAAGCTTTATGAAAAAACTTAAAACGACTGTGTCTATTATGAAAAGGTTTCGCCTGCTCCCAACATTCTTGTTCTATCGCAAAGGCTTTGAAAAACGCTATTCGCTCCAAAAAATCATCTTGACTGATACTTTCACGTCCCAATACATCTGCTTTCGACAATAAGTAAAGGTGTTTATTCGTCAATCGAAGGCTTGCGCTGGCAACCGCAGCATTTGGATTTTGTTTATCCAAACACCAAATGGGCAAACTATGTAAACGAATTAAAGCGCAAATTGCTTCTCTGGCCTTAAAGTCCATGTCCCAAAGTATTCTTCGAGCCATTTTTTCACCAATATTTGCATGTTTAGGCGCTCGAATAAAACCTTCTTCATCGGTCATGGTACATCTTGGCTTACCAATATCATGTAACAGCGCACTCCAAGACAAAATTTGTTGGTCGTAAGCATTCAGCGCTTGAAACTCCTCTAAATTCATCAAGGCATTTACAACCATTTTGGTATGAATCCCAACATCTCCTTCGGCATGAAAGGTAGGATCTTGTGGGCAATTTTGCAGATCAATAAACCAATCTTGTATTTCGATAAGCTCCCAGTTCGGTTTCCCTTCCTTAGACCAAAGGTTTTTCATACCAAAGGGAAGCCCTTTTCCAATTTCTAGTCCAGTGTTCATTTGTTTGTACATGGTTTTTACGTACATATTTCAAGACATTGCACTTAAAGTCTGAAGTTGGAAACTCATTAGCATTTCGGAGAACAAATCCTTCACAAGGACCACCAAAAACACTTCCAAGTTCCATACGTTGTTGTATAAAATCTTTAATTTTTTTTGTTGTAAACATCCCGACCTCTAAGACAGGAATCGTTGGCAATTCTAATAAATCGGCATAAAACAAGACTTCTTCCCAAGACAGCCAACGATCCCCCTCTCGAATCGCAAACACATAGAAATGGTAAGATAAGCGTTCGTACTCGATACTGTGAATACCGTATAAGTTTTCTCCAAAAATTTCCAAATCCCCCAAATCTCCTTGGATACGATTCCATATCGTCCACATGTTTTTTGCCCAAGGGTTTCGAGTAGGCATTCCATGCGAACGGGCAAAGGCTCCTGTACTTTTTAGGCAACTGTTCTCCCCGTCTAGTTTTTCTGTAATAATAATTTCTTGCGCCAACAAGCCTTCCCAAGCTCGAAGAATTTTATCATCATTGGTCACGCCTTCCGAGAATGGCAAATGGTAGGTGCGTCCGTACTTATCTGTTTGCATAATTTTTTGGCTTCGTACACGATCTAAAATGGCTTAACTATTTGAATGGTTTTTGTTTCAAATTTTAATAAAAACTTAAAGCGGTCACCTTTATCAAAGCATCAACATTATTCTATTTAGACTCAACCAAACAAGTCTTACTTTCGTTCCATAAAACGACAAGGATAAAAAAGTTAAAAATTGCTCAAAGTATTAATTTAGATTCTTTCAATGAATTGCTATCTTGTTTGTTATAAAAAATATTAGCCTCTAACACATTTCATTACTCCGTTGAAAAATCGTATTAGTTTATTGCATGAGTGCTTCGCTTTGATTATCAGCAAGATGACTTTTTAATTACTAAAGTGTTAAAAAGCTGATAATCAAACTAATGCAAGATGCTTTTTTATGTTTTTTATAGAACCCGAAGGCTTACGACCACGAAGTAGCAGCGCAGCTAAGTAAAAACTAAAAACCACGCAGTAGCAGCGCAGCTAATCAACGGAGTATTAACATTTAATATATTGAACTAATGAAAAAGCTATTACTCCTATTTATTCCTTTCTTATTACTATTAAACGCTTGTGGCGAAACCGTTCCCGACAACAATACCTCTAAAGAGTTGCTCACTGGATCTTGGGTATTTGAACGTGGGACAAGAGACGGTAGTGTAGAAGGAACCGAGCTGCTAAATAACCTTGTTTTTACATTTACAGACCAGCAATTCAAGTGTGAATTACTACCAGATATGATGCCTAGTTTAGGTAAAGAAGAGCCTTATGAGTTAAAGGAAAATCTTATTGTTGTCAACGAAAAGCTTGACATTGAAATAAAAGAGCTTAGCGAAGGTAACTTATCTTTAAAGTTTGAGTTGGTGCTCAATGAAAACCCAACGGTGTTTGATCTAAAATTCAAGCCTCAAAATGCAGCAGAGTAAGTCTTAAAATAAACGCGCCCTTTCATGCAGCATAAATTTCTTGGAAATTAAGAACGGGTAAAAAAAATGGAGATTTGAATAGGCATGTTTAATGCTATATTCAAATCTCCAAATATTGAAGTACTCCTGCAATATTAGAAGCATTTCATGCTTCAACGAACGGTTCTATTTTATCATCACGCCTCGTTTCTCGACAAGAGGAATCGTGGTAAAGTTTTTTTCTGTAAAGCTACCTGGAACAAAAACGTATTTTTTGTCGTACATAAAGCCATCCAAATTGAAACTAATCCAATATTCATTTGCCAATTGGAATAAAGTAGAATCAATAGGCTCTATTTTGACGGCCATTTCTGCGCCAATCAATTCATAAAAATAACGTAATTGTGTTGTTTCTACCTTATCCCCGTCAACTTCACCATAACCTCTAGAACTGATAAAGACATTCTTAAGATCTTTATCCTTTAAATTTAAGAAATAGACCTCTCCAAAATTTTTATCTTCTTCATCTGGTATGATAGCAATTGCGATATCCGTTACTTTTTTGATAAGAATATCTTTCTTCATTTTACCCTATGTTTACCTTTGTGCCCCCTTAAAAATCATCTAAGGGGTACACTATTTTTTAATATTCTGACCAATATCTACATTACTTCGTGGAAAACCCGAACTAAGCGTAGCGACCTCTCGGATTAACAAAGGCTCAGCGTAGCTAAATTATATTAGATTGATTTATACGTCGCCTCAAACAAAACCGAAAAATGTTTTTTAAGTTTTAATTTGACCGCTGTTGCATCTATTTTTCTGCCCAGTTCCTGTTCCATTGAAGTCACTGCTTTGTCCTCAATACCACAAGGAACAATGTATTTAAAATAGCTTAGATCTGTATTTACATTTAAGGCAAATCCATGCATAGTTGTCCAACGACTAAGGTGGACGCCTACCGCACAAATTTTTCGAGGGTTGTCCGTATCTTTTCCAATCCAAACACCAGAAAGACCTTTGATTCGCTCTCCGAGAAGATCATATTCCGCCAACATTCGAATGACCATTTCTTCTAGAAATCGGACATAACGCCCAATATCCGTAAAGAACTCATCTAAATCCAAAATGGGATACCCGACCACTTGTCCATAACCGTGATAGGTAATGTCTCCTCCTCGATTAATCTTATGAAACGTCGCTTTTTTTTCTACCAACGTAGTTTCATTTAATAACAAATGTTCTTCCTTTCCATTTCGCCCTAAAGTATAGACATGTGGGTGTTCGCAAAACAATAAATAATGATATTGTTTTTGTATTTCTGATGGTAATGCCTTCCGATTACTTACTTTTCGTGCAATAACCTCTTCAAAAAGCGTTGTTTGCAAATCCCAAGCCGCTTGATACGGAATTAGTCCAAGATCTTTATAGACAATTTCTTTTCCCATGAGACGGTTTAACCTAGTGCAGCCGCAGCCAATTCTCGTTTCAGCAAATCAATCACATCTACTTCTATAGCATCCATTTTTCTAGCTTCTGCCAATTCCCAAGAAATCCAGTCGCCCAAATGTACCGCATACATCGCTTGTTCGATCAAAGAACCGCCTAAACAATCTATTTCTAGAAATTCATCCGCTACTTTACTAATAATTCCTCTACTAATTTCGATTCTTTTATCGTTGCGTTGTAAGTCATCGGCAGAACGGAAGACGACCGCAACATAAGATCCTGGCTGTTCTCTCCATCCAACCAACTCATTGTGATTCATCTCAGGAAAAACATGATGCGAAGCCAATAATTTTGAATTTTCATTCAATTGTTGGCGCAAACGAATGGCGACTGCGCCCATTCTATCCGTCGCATAAATGACAGGAAACTTGCCCTCCATCTTACGAGCGAACTGAGATGCTTTGACTTGAATTTGCGCTTGATGCTCTTCCAACAAGGCAATAGATTTTTTTAAATCTAGAATACATTGTTTATCTGTAAAACCAAAGTAGTTTAAAATAAATAACTGTTGTACCAATGAATATCCTAAACAAGTTCTAGGTGGTTGTTTAACCGCAGGAATTTTAATACAATCCAAGTTTAATCGTTTCGCCTCTTCTATCATTTTACCTCCCGATGAGATACAAACAATTTTAGATCCACGCTCCAATGCTTGTTCAAAAGCAATTAAAGTTTCTTCTGTATTTCCAGAAAACGAAGATGCAATCACTAAGGTATTTTTCCCCACGTAAGCAGGCAACGTATATCCTTTGCAAGACAAAAAAGGAACAGAACAAGTATCTTTTACAAATTCTCCCACAAAGTCTCCGCCTATTCCAGAACCGCCCATTCCCACAACAACTATATTATGAATCGGTTGATTGTGCTTACTCAATGTTGCTTGTTCCCCTATTTCCAAGGCTATTTTCAATTGTTTTGGAAATTCTTGGATAAAAACATTCATCATAATTTATATATTTTTATTTTTAAGTGTATCCTTTTTTTAAGGTTGATCTAATTTTTAATAGGTAAGTAGGTGGACAAAAAATAATTAATTAATATATTGGAGCTTAAACCTATTAAAAAGTAATGTTTAGATCCTGCGTACATTTTGGTGTACCCCACCAAGTCTGCTCGTTCACTACATTTATTTTTTAGAAATTAGATGTTATTAAGCTGTAATAGCGTCTAATTTCTACGTTCCAAAAGCACGAGCAGATAGAACAAGTCGTTTTTTGTTCATACACAAACGGGGCTGCTCGATCTAAGATCTAAAAAATTGTGTTAAGTGTATTGATTACTTTTTAGAGGTAAAAAAATTAGCTCGCTTCGCTCATGAGAAGAGTTATTTTATACACAGAAAATAGATTTTAAACAAATAATTTCTTTTATTTTCACCTACTCTAATAACTCTGCAATATAATAATTTTATGGCGAATCACAATGATGTTGGCAAGTTAGGTGAACAAATTGCAAAAAAAAACTTAGCAAATAAAGGCTATACTATTTTAGAACACGGTTGGAGATGGGGAAAAGGAGAACTGGATTTTATTGCTAAAAAAGACGGGGTACTTGTTTTTGTAGAAGTAAAAACACGCAAAAAAATAACCTTTGGGATGCCCGAAGAAGCCGTTTCTCAAAAAAAACAAACGCTCATGTATGAATTAGCAGTAGAATATATGTACCGCATTCAGTATGAGTCAGAGTTTCGCTTTGACATCATTTCGATCATTTTAGAACCTCAACAAGAAATTCGACATTTTGAAGATGCTTTTTTCCCTAATTGGAGTTGATCGATCCGCTAGGCAAGACCATACTGTAAGTATGGTAATGGTGTATGGTGTCAGACACTTTGAACGTGTCTGACACCATACTTCAAGCCTTACTTTTATTCTTTTTTTAATAATTGAGGAAATTTTGCTTTAAAACGATTCAATCTAGGAACAGATACGTTTCGAACATAAGAATTGTTCGGATTTATTTTTTCATAATCTTGATGGTACTCTTCCGCTACCCAAAACTTTGTCAACGGCTCTATTTCTGTTGCAAGCGGGGCACTGTAAGTGCCCGAAGCGTCTAATGCGTTCTTAAAATCTTGAGCAGCCTTCTTCTCCGCTTCATTATTATACAGAATCATAGAGCGGTATTGTGTTCCAAAATCAGGGTGTTGCCCGTTAACGGTTGTCGGATTATGAGACCCATAATATACTTCCAATAAAGTAGCATAAGAAACTACCTCTGGGTCATAATAAACCTCTACGGCTTCTGTGTGATCGGTCAAACCGCCACCGACTTCTTGATAGGTCGGATGCTCTTTCGTTCCACCTGCATAGCCAGAAACCGCTTCTCTGACGCCTTCTACAGATTCAAAAATAGCTTCTACACACCAGAAACAACCACTAGCAAAATAAGCTTTGCTCAATTCACTCATTTTTTTGGGACTCGTAGAATTTTTAATAACAACGGCCTTAGGCGCTGGATTCATCGTGGTCTTTTCTCCAGTTCTATTGGAGGTACAAGACGAAAAGAAAAGCCCTGCTATTAGAATTGAAATTATATATTTCATTAAAAAAAATTGAGGAGATTAACAATTGGATTGACTGCATTTTTAACAAAAAAAGGACAGAATTGTTTTAGTCTTTCTAGCTTTACTTACCGCATAAGGTCCAATTAAGGCTCAATAAAAAAAGGGACACTAAAAAATTTAGTGCCCCTTTCTGCTATAAATAAGTCTATTTTCATGCTAAAAAAAGGCTTAAAATTCTAAGCTGGTTTCTGTACTAATATGTACCAAAGCATCTCCTTGATTGACAATTGGAGCATGATTTGAAGCAATAATATAGCCGTCGTAGGTTGCTACAACATCCACTTCAAAATCTCCATAAGGGTCACTAATAGAGCCTATTTTATCTCCTTTAGAAACTTGGCTTCCCAACTTTAATTTAGTCCGAAACATCCCCGAATGCTTGGCGCGAATCCAAGTAGAATTTTTCACTAAAACAGGTTCTATTCTAGCCCCCAAATTATGATGCATCAACTCTTTCGTAAAGTCTCGCAAACCCAAATGGTGCATCACGCGCAGTGTTCCATCGATCCCTACTAGAGTCACATGCCGGTCAAGGTGCAAGCTTTTACCACCTTCAAACAAGAGTACTTTTTTACCTTTTTTAGATAAAGTATTTCGAAACGACTTGTCTCGATTTTCAGCATCTATAATGAACTTCGTCCCAAAGACCTTTGCCAACTCTAAGGTCTCTTTATCTTTTGCATCCAATCGTATTTGCGAATAATTAAATCGAGCTGCTCCTCCTGTATGAAAATCCATGCAATAATCTACATGTGGCATAATGGCATTCATAACATGATACGCAAATCGACTGGCTAGAGAGCCCCGTTTAGAACCAGGAAACAAACGGTTGAGGTCTCTCCCATCAGGAAATTCTCTTTTTTGGCTCAAAAATCCAAATACATTAATTACAGGAATACAAATAACCGTTCCTCTATCTGGCTTATTATAACCATCCGCAATGATTTGACGGACAATTTCTACACCATTCACTTCATCTCCGTGAATGCCTGCTGTTAACAAAACACAGGGCCCCTCTTCTTTGCCTCGTTCTACAATAATAGGAACAGAAAGACTTGTTCTAGTATGCAGTTTGGCAATATTTAAATTCAGCACCTTGCTTTTTCCAAGCCCAATTGGTGTATTTAAAATTTCCATTTTCTTAATTAATTATAACCCTATGAATAAGCTGTACGCTGCTTAAATCCCAGCACGCTCTAACAGAGTATTTGATCGAAGTTTTTCTAGTGTGCATTGCGTTCAATGTAACGAATGATAGATTTTGCAATATCTTTTTCTGTTGCGGTTTCAATCCCTTCTAAACCTGGCGAAGAATTTACTTCTAAGATCATTGGACCAGAATTCGATTGCAACATATCTACCCCTGCAATTGCCAAACCTAATGTTTTGGCGGCTTTGAGTGCTGCATTTTCTTCCTCATCTGACAATTCAATAATCGTCGCAGAACCTCCTTGATGTAAATTCGAACGAAACTCGCCTTCCTTTCCTTGACGTTTCATGGCTCCAACCACTACGCCATCCACCACAAAGGCACGTAGATCCGCTCCTTTGGCTTCGCTAATAAATTGCTGGGCAATTACGCGCGCTTGCAAACCATTAAAGGCTTCTAAAACAGATTTTGCGGCACTTGGTGTTTCAGCCAAGACCACTCCTACTCCTTGTGTTCCTTCTAACAACTTCAAAATACAAGGTGCTCCCCCAACAATATCAATCACATTGGCAACATCTTTAGAGTAATTGGTAAACACCGTTTTAGGCATTCCCAAACCAGCACTAGACATCAATTGAAGGCTACGTAACTTATCTCTGGAATCAACCAAAGCTTGAGAAGTGGTTGCGGTAAAAATTTTCATCATTTCAAATTGACGAATAACGGCTGCACCATAAAACGTAACAGACGCACCAATTCTAGGAATGATGGCATCAATATCGGTTAAAGCCTCCCCTTTATAATAAATTTGAGGTTTCTTTTGCTCTATTATAATGTTACACTTTGTATGGTCGATAATCAACATTTCATGTCCTCGCTTCTCACCAGCTTCTTTTATTCTTTGTGTTGAATATAATCTAGGGTTTCTAGATAAAATCACCATTTTCATCTTACTCTTCATTATTGTTTTTTAGATTGTTAGTTAAAGAAACGTCTACTAGGAATTTTTTATTTAAGAATTTTCGACCAATCAATACAGGATAACGCATTTCTCCTCGGTCTGTTAAGGTTAATGATATAGCATACTTTTTGGCACCAAATCGGATTTTTGTAAAAATCTTATACCTTGGTTCAGCAATACCATTTGAACTCTTAACAATAGTTATATTGTAGTGATCAAAAATTAATTTTTTGTGGTTATAAGCAGGATGCGCTTTGTCTAAGAAATGACAATGCAACTGATTCGATACTTCTTGGATATCATGGCAATGAATGCTTGACGTATAGGCTCCTGTGTCTATCTTTACATCTATATCCATTAAATCCAATTCTATAAAATCAGCCTGCTCTATACGACCAATAGTGACTTTTGTTTTAGGTTGCACTTTTTATTTTTAGATTTTTTTTAATATCATTATTCCGTTGAAAA
>CACVAQ010000328.1 GCA_902727865.1 uncultured Aureispira sp.
GTAAAGTAAACGTTATCGCTATTAAGGCGAGGCTGATTTTAAATGCTTTTTCGCTCATTTTTAGGTTCATCTAATGCAGTGATTTTGTAGACTAGCAATTTACGGAAAAAGAACCAAGAATAATAATGCTTAGCAACACACCCAAAACTCTCAAATAGGAATCTATAAAAGTATTATCGTACCCCAAAAAAAATCTTATGAAAATTATCTTGATTTCTTATTTATTTTTATTCTTACTATTTTCTTGTGATAGCAACCTAGAGGGGAATTATCAAACAAGCCCAAAAAACGCTGAAGAGATTGGCTCTACGGAGGGACATAGGGGCGTGCCTGGAGCGCCTCAAGCGCCTTCTGACCTTATGTCAAAACGGAAAATAATTCGAACGGGAGAAATGAAATTCAAAGTGAATAGTTTGGAAAAAAGCACCAAGGTGATACAAGCTTTGACGGAGAAGTGTAATGGCTTTATTTCTAGTATGGATCAGAACAATTCCAATTATTTAGCTAGGAATGTATTAGCGGTTCGTATTCCGACGGATCAATTTGATTACTTTCTATTTCAAATGAAAGAGGAAGCACTGTATGCGGATTATATTCGAGTGAATGCAAAAGATGTGACAGAGGAATTTATAGATATAGAGGGGCGTTTGAAAAACAAAAAAGAAGTACAACGTCGGTATATTGAAATCTTGCAAAATAAAGCAAAAACAGTAGAAGATGTCCTTGCCGCAGAGGAAAAAATAAGAGTAATTCAAGAAGAAATAGAAAGCAAAGAAGGGCGTTTGAGATACTTAAAAGACAACATTAGTTTGAGTACCATTAAGATCGAAATGTATCAGGTGACAGAACAGGCAGAAGCAGCCGTTGTCTACAAAAAAGGCTTTTTTAGTAAAGCGGTAGATGCTTTTGCAAATGGCTGGAATTTTATACTAGAATTACTCGTAGGCTTGATTACTATTTGGCCTATTTTATTAATTGTAAGCTTGGTTGTTCTATTTAGAAAAAAATTAAAAAGAATGATTGGAAAAGAGTAAGTGCTGGGTATTTATTGTTTTTAACAAAGACTAACGTACTAATTTACAAAGGCTTAAATTCAAGGTTGAATGCAATCGTGTATTCAACCTTAAATTTAAAAAAAGGGCTATAGATCACAATCCAAATTATAGCTCGTATTGGTTTTGCTAGAGCTTTTAATAATGTTTTCATAAGCTTCGTCTAAGGTCATGCCTTCGGTTTTACTTTTTTTCAAAAAATCTTTAAACGTAGGTCCATTCGTATTGCCGTATTTTTTGAAATCCCTTTTTTGAAGTGCAAAGACTTCTTCTTGGTCAGGCATCATATATCGAGCATGAATTCTGGCCTTGTGTCGAAGTTCATAGGCTTTGTAAGCTCGATCCTCCAAAGAAATGCTTTGCCCGATCCAATATTCGTTTAACCGTGGAATTGCTACAACTTGAAAGTTGTACCAAGTACGAATGTCACAATTTGTTTCAAGGTTACTAATCTTAATCTTAGTAGGTGGCGTTGCCTTGTTGTTTACAAACCAATAAGTTATCCCAGAGGAGAGCGTTATTAAAAAAAGGCTGTAGACGAGTAATTTAAAAATTGTTTTGTTCATGTTGTAAGAAGTGTATCTAGTGATAATTTAGTGGAACTTTTAGGCTAGGACCAATTTTTTTTGGGTTACTTGGCAGTTTTTGCCAGCCCATAAACAATAGCTTAGGTTTTACTATTTTAGTCGTAAGTCGTAAATGAGGACTTGCATATTGGCTAATCCAGCAAGGACAAAGCCTCTTGTGAGGGGCTTTTTTTTAGGGGCATAAAGTGATTTTTTTGATCAATTGGGCTTTTCTTAATTCAATGATTTGCTGAATATTCACCTGTCATACCTGGCTTTACAAAGGCTTCGCCAAGCCAACCATTTCCAATAAATGGCGACCGTAATTTACTTTTTTGTACAGCTCTGCATCTCTTTGAGCACGACGACAAGCACCAACTTGATCTTGAAGCGGCTTTTCCAACTGTTGTAAATCATATTCTAGGCGCTCCAATTCTCGTAAACTGATGCGTTGTTCTTCAATTGTGATTTTAATTTTTTCCTCCTCCTCTTTGCCAACCAATTGATGATACCGATTAATATCAGACATTAAATCCTTATGTTGTTCCTTGCAACGATAGATCAGGTCTTGTATTTTTTCAAAGTAGTTGTGTTCCAACTCCGCCAACTCAATATCTTGTTGTGCTAACAATTGCTCCAAGTGGTGCAAATCACGATCATAATGCGATAGATAGGCTTCGTCCAGGAGTCCAAGACGCTTTTTGCGTTTTAGCAAAATTATTTTCTGTCGCAAGGTTTGCGCAGGCATATCTGGAAGAGTTGTTTTTGCTTCAATCTGTTGATTATAATAACTATACAACTCTGCGTAATGCGCTTTTTCTTCTTGTTTTAATGCTTTTAATTTATGTTTTTCTTTTTTTATAGCAGCATTGAATGCATTGATTTTTTTTTGTATCAGAGCTCTGCTATTTAGACAATTTTGGATATGTTCCTTAGGGTTTTGGGCTTGAATGTTTGTGATTTTTTCTAAGTAGCCCGCAATGCTTTTTTCATATTTTTCAGCCGTTTGAATCAAGTCGTTAAAATACTGCATTTGTTTGTTTAGGATACTTTTGATGGTATCTTTCTTTTCGGCATATTTTCGACTTCTATAACTTAGGTAATTAAAACCTAGATACGAACAGATTCCTATCACAATAGCGATAGAGGAAGGCAGCATAAGAGATAAAGCGGCAGCTATCACAATAATTAAGAGCAGTATAATAAAATTAAAGAAACGTTGTGATTGGACTTTTTTAGGGTCTTGGCTTGTTGCAAGCATTGTGGCTTGTTGAAGCTCTTTCGTTTCGATGGGCTTCTTAACTTCAATTTTTGGAGCAGGACTAAGCGATCTTGTCGTAGGGACAATAAAAAGTTGGTTCAAATTAAGGTGCGCTGGAATTTGCTGTAAAGCAATCGAAGGAATTTTAATTTGATGGTCAGACAAATTGCGGTCTAAGTTGTAGGTTCTTAAGACTCGGACCCACTCTTCTGCACTAGGACGAGCATAAGGCTTGTGATGCCCCTCTATAAAACAGCGTTCAAATAGTTGTTGAATCGAGACGGGTAGTTTTTGGTACCGCTCGTGCCGTTCTGGAACAGCCGATAATTGTGGGCGTATCTGGAGATTGTGTACAAACAAGCCGTGTTCTATCTTTTGATACAAGCTCGTATATTGGTCGTAAGGCGCTTTGGCAGAAGCGGCATAAGGGTGAATTCCCAACAATAATTTATAAAAAATAACAGCCATCCCAAAGCGATCCCAAGGATCTTCTTGAGTGGGGTCAACCGCATTGTTCTCTAGATAAGAATCGGGTGGAGTATACTCTGGCGTAGCAACAGGCGCATCATAAAGTGTTTCTCCATTTTCAACCACTTCTACTGAATCTAAATCGACCAAAGCAACTTTTCCATCAGGGGTGACCATGATGTTGTCGGGCTTCATATCAATCAGAATATAACGTTCTGTTTGGTGAATGTATTGAATACTAGCCGCAATTTTATAGCACAAATCTAGGCGCTTCTTTAATTTTAAGTCGACCTCAAAATCAAAATCATTCCAAGTAACCGTATGTTTTTTGGGAAGCTTAGGCAAAGACAGTAATTCTAATTTTTCACCAGCAACCCAAGGCATCAAAAAGCCAACAAATTGCTTGTCTTCATCAAATAATAATTCCTGCGGCCAGACTAATGTCATGGGGCTATTCTCCGAAAATTTTTGGGGCGGATGCTCGTGTAGGTACACTATTTTCTGATGTCGGAGGGCTGTCCTACGGTTGGGATGGTATATTTTGGCAACTAAATGTTGATAATTACCAGGTGTCTGAATGGCATACAAGTTGCCTTCTCCGCCTCCTGCTATGGGGGTTTCTTGGAGTTGAATAGGCGTAGAGTTGTTATTTTGAATCCAAACTTTCATGCGTAAACTAAATTTTAGTGGCTATGAGGGTGCTGAGTACAGGTTTACTTATGTGTAAGTTAAGGAATAAAATTCTGAAATAAGTGCCTGACCTAAATAAATGCTACCCTATTGACGGCTAAAATTTGCCAAATAAAATCAGCCCTGTATATAGTCTAATAATTTTTTTCTG
>CACVAQ010000329.1 GCA_902727865.1 uncultured Aureispira sp.
AACAAAAACCTTAGTTAGATAAACTAGTCGGTTCTGCTTCTGAAATTACTAAGGGAATATCCGCACGTATAGCTTTACGTTCATCTCGATTCAAATCCTCGTAACTACGTCCAAATTGACTCTGAGAAGATTCTTCCCAAAGCTCGCTATAAGCGGCCTTCAATTGATTATAAACTCCAACATAAGCTTCGTAAGAAGTTCCATTATCATTTAACAAACTCACAACTGCCAATTTAGGCGAGTCAGAAGCGTTTGGATCTTTACCATAATTTGTGATAAAAGTCTTCAATTGTAATTTAATTTCTTTAATATCAGACAAAGGAACCGGACGCCCACGAACCAACAATTGGTTACTTCCATTAATCTGAACAGCAAACACATTTCGCTTGTTCTTCTTTTCTGGTGGTGGCGGTTCTTCTACATAAGGAGGTAACAAGACCCGAAGCCCTGAATCCGTTTGTATTGTCGTCGTTACTAAGAAGAAAATCAATAACAAGAAGGCAATATCTGCCATCGAACCCGCATTGATTTCTGGGATTTCTCTTTTAGACATTTTTTTAGCTTAAGACTGTTTTACTAAGTCACGAAGTGCGGCAAATACCATAGAGACAATTGCTAACAACATCATAACATAGCTAAATTTTATTAATCCATCTGCTGTTTTTAACTCAGAAGAAGCGGTAACCCCTTCTTGAAGTACTACAGGTATTTTAACCATAGTTGATCCAATTTCCTTTGTTTCCAGAGGTATTAATCTCGGATCACTTTTAGCCAACGCTTCTGTTAACAAGCCATCTCCCATAGAATAAGTAATGAAAAAGATAACGAGTAATACCCCAAATCCAACCACTCCTTTTATAGAGCCTTTTGGATTTTTAATCACATTGACGATAGAAAATAAAGCTACCAAAACACAAGTGATTACAATTAAGGCATAAGTAGTGTACAGACCAAAATTAAAGATGGTCAAGTCGTACATTTCTTTTTTCGAAGGGTTAAACTCTGGAAAACCTCCTAAGATAATAGCATAAGTAAGAATAGCAAGTACAGTACCTGTACCAAAACTAATTGCTACTCCGTATTTTTTGAGAAACTGATATGCTCCAGTCATAATATTTCTAGATTTTATTAGTTAACCAAAAAATTATTCTCCTACTTTTGTAGTAGATACATTTCCTTTGTCGATAAGAATATCAATAAGGCTGATCGTTGCATCTTCCATAGAGATTACTAAACTATCTACTTTAGAAGTAATATAGTTGTAAAAAATTTGGAGAATAATCGCCACAATCAATCCAAATACCGTTGTCAGAAGTGCTACCTTAATACCACCTGCAACCATAGAAGGTTGAATGTCACCTGCTTTTTCGATAGAATCAAAGGCGCCAATCATACCAATTACCGTTCCCATAAACCCTAACATCGGAGCTAATGCGATAAATAGTGCCAACCAAACTAGACCTTTTTCTAAAAGTCCCATTTGAACACTACCGTTTGAGATAATTGCTTTTTCAACAGCATCAATGCCATCATCTACACGCTTTAAACCTTGTCCCAACACCTCTGCGGTGGGTCCAGGAGTAGCTTTACAGATGTCTTGAGCATCTTTGATACTTCCATTAGAAATAGCATTGTCCAGCTCTGCTACTAATTTCTTAGTATTAACAGTTGCTAAACTTAATGTAATAATACGCTCAATAGCGATAGCAAGACCCAAAATAAGACAAATCAGTACGATTGCCATGAATTCCCAACCACCATCAATAAAATTCTTTTTGATAACTTGGTGTAAAGACATCTCCACTTCTGGTTCTGCGATTACAGCTGGTTCCTCATCTGGAGTCTCCACTACATTAGGTGTAGTAGCTTGCCCGGTGTCATTTACCCCAATAGTGGTAGAGTCATCAGGGTCTAGAGCTAAAAGAGTTGTATTGTACGTGCCGACACTTAAGAAAAGTGCGAAAAATAAAACGAAAACCTTTTTCATAACGTAACGATGGTTTGCGAAAGTTTTTAACAAAAATTAGATTAGTTTCTACTTATATCATACCCCACGATTCTATAAATAGAGTATGAGATACAACCAAAAATTATAAAGGGTAATATGAAACCATTGTACGCCGAAGAATGTTTTCTTAATTGTACAGCTTGGTTTTTTCTTTTTTTCAATTATGGTGGAGAGAGCGGGATTCGAACCCGCGGTACCCGCAAAGATACACACGCTTTCCAAGCGTGCCCGTTAAGCCACTCTGGCACCTCTCCTCTTACGTTCATCGACATCAAAATAGTTTGTCTATCATTGACACGATGCACAAAAATTGTAAATAAATGGGACAATACAAAATTTTCTTGTGCTAATATCCTATTATTTTCAAAGTTATTCATTATTTCTATTTCTCGTCTTCTTAATTAAACTCAATAGAAATTTTCCTTCTGCTTTCAAGGTATGAAAAATACAGGAACTTTATAGCATGACAATCTATAAGAATTTAGACTTGGAGCAAAAATGCGTTCTAAGCAATTGGATTGGCTATAAGAATTGTTGGTTTATTCGACGGCCTTTATCGTCCTTTTCCTCTTAGGAATGAGAAATAAATAAAGTGAACAAGTGTTGTTAAATATTTTTGAGGATGAAAGTTTTAAAAAATGAGTAGTATGAGTGTAACGAACGAGCAAGCTTGCGCTAGGCGCAAAGGTCTGGCACGGGTTACACGTTCGATTTTTTTGAAATTTTCAGACCAAAAAGATGACGCAAAACGTTCATTTTATTTATTGAACGTTCCTTAGGCTCGATGTTCTTTGAGCCTACTTAAAAATTTGGGTAGCATCTATTACTTTGTTGGGGCAAGTAATAAAGTCAAAAAATGTAGGGTTTAGTTTTTTATCTGGTTTTATGCGTGGGTATAAAGGTAGATGCAGGTAAATTCAGTTTTGGTGTATTGCAAAGAAAAAAAATCCTTCTTTTTAAAAACAAAAACACACCCTTAGCACTAAACCACTAACAATCAGTAAATTAAGTTGACTTTAAAATTAAAGAAAAAAATCAGGCATCAAATCTTTTTCTAAATTAACCGCATAATGATCTAAATTCAAGATGCCTTCTTCTGCCAACACCTCATCATCTATAAAGAAATTACCTGTGCAAGTTTTAGCCGATCGACTCAAGATATAAGCCGCTGAATCTGCTATAATAGATGGCTTTCTAGATTGCGCTGCCATTTCTGCCCCACCCAATAAATTACGAACCGCAGCAGTATCAATCGTCGTTCTTGGCCACAGAGCATTCACTCCGATTCCAGCATCTTTAAATTCTTCCGCATGTCCTAAGACACACATACTCATGCCGTATTTTGCCATAGTATAAGCAACATGTCCTCCAAACCACTTAGGATCTAGATTTAAAGGCGGTGATAAATTCAAAACATGTGGGTTCTTGCCTTTTTTCAAATGAGGCAAACACAACTTTGTCGCTAAAAAAGTTCCTCTAGCATTCACAGAATGCATCAAATCATAGCGTTTCATGCTAAGATGCTCTGTTGGAGTCAAACTAATCGCACTCGCATTATTAATCAAAATATCAATGCCTCCAAACGTTTCTACCGCTTTGTTGACCGCCTGTTGTACCAAAGCTTCACTTCGTATATCTACTAGAACGGGCAAAGCCTTCCCTCCCGCAGCTTCCATCTCCTTGGCAGCGGTATAGATTGTTCCTGGTAATTTGGGATGTGGCTCCGCAGTTTTGGCAGCAATAATAATATTAGCGCCTTCTGCGGCTAATTTTAGACCAATAGCTTTTCCAATTCCTCGGCTTGCACCAGTTATAAAAACTGTTTTTCCTGTAAAACGATTCATTTTTTTGATTTATGGTGAAAGAATAAGAACGACTTCAATTTAAAATAAAATTACACATTACTCCGTTGGAAAATCGTATTAGTTTATTGCATGAGTGCTTCGCTTTGATTATCAGCAAGATGAGTTTTTAGCTATCAAAGTATTAAAAAGCTGATAATCAAACTAATGCAAGATGCTTTTTTACGTTTTTCATAGAACCCGAAGGCTCACGAAGTAAAAACTAAAAAATCAACGGAGTATTAATTCAATAGTCCGTTGAAAAAAAAGATATAAATAAAAAGGTGAAAATTATTAAGTTTAAGTTTTCTGACGACCAAACGAATAATTT
>CACVAQ010000330.1:0-1350 GCA_902727865.1 uncultured Aureispira sp.
ATTGCTTTTATTCTTTCTTATTGTCAGCCGCCTTCATTAGGGCTTTTAATACTTTTTGCATTTGATCTGACCGTTCATTGAGGGCATTTATTTCTGTATTTGGAAGCCACTTTTGTACGTTTTTATTCTGGCGTTCTACGATTTTTTCAGACCTAAAGTCAAAGCGTTTTAGATGCACTAGTTTTTTTACAGATTTAGGCACTTTTTTGAAATTATTATATTTTATATCTATAATTTCTAGCTGTTCCATGTCAAAAATAAAATCGGGAATTTTTTTGAGCCCTAAACCACAAATTTGAAGTACTTTTAATTCTTTTAAATTCGTCAGACTAGCAGGGATTTCTGCGACTAGGTTATAATTGTAATCGCTTAAATTTAAGAGGCTTAATTTTGATAAAGAGCCAATGTTAGGATGAATTGTAGTGATCGGATTGTCCTGCATAATGAGCTCTTCTAAGTGCTCTAAGTTTTGGATGGCTTCGGGGATAACTTGAATTTCATTTGCTTGAAGATTTAAGTAAGTCAGCGACTTAATTTGCGTGATTTCTTTCGGAATAAACCTTAAATGACAGGAAATGATGATGAGAGAATCAAGCTGTTCTAAATCTTGAAAGTCCGTAAGAACATAATTTATCCTATTGAAAGATAAATTAAGTAGGCTCAAATTTTTTAACTGCGAAAAGGAACTAGGAAGGGCTTTTAACGGATTAGAATTTAGGTATAACTGCCTAAGGTTGGACAAGTTTCCAAAATCAGAATTTAGGCTATCTAAGTGATTATAATACAAATTTAAGGTCTTTAGTGCGTTCAATTTTGTGAACGAGTTCGGAAGGCTTTCTAATTCGTTAGAATGCGTGTTTAGGTATTCAAGGGCATTCAGATTTCCAATGTTGGCAGGCAAACGCTTGAGCTTATTAAAAGAAATGTTTAGCCAACGTAAATGCTGTAAATTACAAATAGCGGCAGGCAATTCGGTGATGGAATTGTTGTGTAGGTCTAGTTTTTCTAGCTTGCTAAATTGTCCAATAGATGCAGGAATACTTTCTAGTTTCTGACCCGATAAATTTAATTCATACACCTTGTTTGGATTCTGCAAGGCATTTTCTAAAGAGGTATATACGTTGCCTTTTTGAGCAAACAATAGAGCCGAAAAAAGTAGAAGAAGGACGGTTGTGATCAGGTGTTTCATAACTATTTGTACTTGGTTTAGTTTTTTTTTAAAATTAAAAGGCAAGAATCAAGAGATTTTAGACTAAAAAATGAAAAGCATAATGTAAAGATAAAAGCATTGAAAAACAAAGTTTCTTAAATTTAGCAAAGAAAAAAGATAGAATGTCCTTTCTTTGTAAG
>CACVAQ010000330.1:1450-4174 GCA_902727865.1 uncultured Aureispira sp.
TAAGAAGGATTCTTACGAATAAAAACAATCAATTTAAAATACCAAAGAATTATGAGTCGACTTAAAATACCAAAAAAAGTATTTATGCAAGGAGGAATTCCTGCGGCTTTTATAGGGCAATCTATTGCCAAGCATCAAAGTAAAACAGATATTGGAGCGCACAATATATTTTTGGGACAGGTGCGAGCAGATGTGATTGAGGGCAAGGAAGTTCAAGCGATTGAATATACTGCCTACGAGGAAATGGCCACACAAAAACTGCATGACATCAGAGAAAAAACCTTTGATTTGTTTGAGATCACTTGTATGCACATTCACCACAGTTTGGGAGCAGTTGCAGCAGGAGAGATATGTTTGTTTGTTTTTGTATCTTCGCCCCATCGAGCGGTTTGTTACGAAGCTTCTCGGCATATTGTAGAAGCAATTAAAGCAGAAGTTCCAATTTTTGGAAAGGAAATTTTTACGGATGAGAGCCATCAGTGGAAAGTAAATAAATAAACAATGGTTGACATAACACACAAGTCGAATACGCTTCGCATTGCAATTGCACAAGCAAGCGTAAGGGTGAGCAAGCAGGCAACAATTGATGCTATTATCAATAAAACAGTTCCAAAAGGAGATGTTTTTGAAATGGCAAAAGTAGCGGGCTTATTTGGAGTCAAAAAGACGTCGGATTTGATTCCAGATTGCCATCCTTTACCGATTGAATATACCAAGATCAGTTATGAAATTGAAGGGCTAACTATTTTGGTTACTATTGAGGTGAAAACAATTTACAAAACAGGCGTAGAGGTGGAAGCAATGCATGGCGCTTCTTTGGTTGCCTTGACCATGTACGATATGTTGAAGCCAATTGATAAGGGGATTGAAATTAATAACATTAAGTTATTAAAAAAACGAGGCGGAAAATCGGACTATAAAGGCAAATATCCTAAAGGTTTAAGGGCTGGGGTCGTCGTTTGCTCAGATTCCATTTCGGCAGGAAAAAAGCAGGATAAAGCGGGCAAGGCAATTATTAGTAAATTAGAAGCTTGTGACGTGGGAATTGCCAGTTATGAAATTATTCCAGACGAGGTAGATCTGATTCAAAATCAGGTGCATGAGTTGCAGAAACAAGGCGTTGATTTAATCATTTTTACAGGAGGAACGGGCCTGTCTCCACGAGATGTAACGCCAGAAGCCGTGCTGCCTTTGTTGGATCGGGAGATTCCTGGTATCATGGAGGCTGTACGTCGTTATGGACAAGATCGAACGCCTTATGCAATGCTGTCTCGTTCCGTTGCTGGAACGAAAGGAAAGTCCTTAATTTTGACGTTGCCTGGCTCGACCAAAGGGGCAAGCGAATCTATGGACGCTTTGTTTCCTGCTTTGTTGCATATCTTTGGAATTATGAAAGGGATGCAGCATTGATTTTGACAAAGAAGGACATTTTGCAGCTTGCTTGTAAATTAAATGAATAGTAGTATGCTTTGGAATTACACGATATTGATTTTGTGCATTTTGCTTGTTTTTCGATGGTGGCAAATGAAACGCTCTATCCGAAAGGGAAGTTATGATTATAGTTATTATGAAGAAGGACCTTATGGAGAGCGTCGAAAAAAGATGACTTGGTTGGATAAATTAAAGCGATTATTAGGACTTAAATAAAATGGAACAATGAAGCAATTTTTTTATGCCTTAGTTTGTTGTAGTCTCTTTCTTTCAGCTTGTACCGAAAAACCGCCTATAAATACGACAGGAGTTTATTCTGAAGGTGTGTTTACGATTAACGAAGGCGTTTTTGGACAAACATCGGGCAGCATAACGCATTATAACCGAACAGAAGGAAGGGTATCGCAAAAAATTTTTAAGGAAGCAAACAGCCGAGATTTAGGCGATGTGGTACAGTCGATGTCTTTTTATGAAGACAAGGTCTATATTGTTGTGAATAACTCCAATAAAATTGAGGTGGCGGATGCCACTACTTTTGAAGAAAAAGGACAAATCACAGGACTGCGTTTGCCACGATATTTTTTAGCCAGTGCTTCTGATAGGGCTTATGTGTCGGAATGGGGCGTGGACGGATTAACAGGAACAATTGCGGTGTTGGATTTAAATACTCAAACGCTACTCAACCGAATTTCAGTTGGAGTTGGTCCTGAAAAACTATTGCTAAAAAACGGAAAGCTTTATGTGACACATACAGGAGGTTATACTTCTAATAATATAATAAGTGTTCTTGATTTAACAACAAATCAAGTGGAAACAACAATCCCTGTTTTGGATAAGCCGAATGCTTGCGTTGAAGCAATGGATGGCTCTATTTGGGTAGCTTGTGCAGGAGAAGTAGCTTATTTGACGTACCCAACAATTGACACCGCAAACAGTACTGCCAGTGGTTTGGTTCAAATTAATCCTGGCACAAATACAGTAGTAGAAACGATTCTTTTTGGAAAGGGAAATCCAGTAGAAAGCTTAGTTTTGAATGCTAATAATAAGAAGGTGTTGTACTACCGTCGTGCTGGCAAGGTTTGGCAATATTCGATAAGCTCTGGAGTGGAAGAAGCCTTGTTTAGTGGTCTTTTCTATGGCTTAGGATTTGATGCAGTGACCAATTCTATTTATGCAACCACATCTGTGGGCGTGAATGCGGCAGATGCACAACGTTATGATATCAATGGCAATTTAGTCGATTTTTACGGGGTAGGTGTTTTTGCCAATGGCTTTGTATTTAGGTGATCCTAA
>CACVAQ010000331.1:0-10712 GCA_902727865.1 uncultured Aureispira sp.
TCACATAAAAAAGACCTTCAAGAAAAATTCTTGAAGGTCTTTTTGTTTCTCTACGATGCTGTTATCCTTTGGCAAAAAGCTCTTTTCCAACAAAGCTTAGGAACAGTAAAAAAATAAGATGAACATTCCTTAGAACCTAGATCAATCCTTTCTCAGACAAATAACGCTCTGCATCTAAAGCCGCCATACAGCCCGTTCCAGCAGCCGTAACGGCTTGGCGATAATCTTTATCTTGTGCATCTCCACTAGCAAAAACACCAGCCACATTGGTATGTGTCCCCTTTCCTTTTGTTAATAAATAGCCCGTTTTGTCCATTTCCAACCAACCCTCAAAAATTTTGGTGTTCGGCACGTGCCCAATAGCAACAAAAAAGCCCCAAAGGCTAATTTCTGTTTTTTCGTTCGTTTTGTTGTTCAAAATACGCACGCCAGTTACCCCATCAGCATCGCCCAATACTTCATCTACTTCTGTGTTCCAGTGTATTTTAATTTTATCGTTGTTCAAAACACGTTCTTGCATAATTTTAGAAGCACGTAATTCGTCTCTACGAACAAACATATGTACTGTTGGACATAATTTAGACAAATAACTTGCTTCTTCACAAGCACTGTCTCCTCCACCTACAATACAAACGTCCTTTCCTTTATAAAAGAAGCCATCACAAACCGCACAAGCAGAAACGCCCATATTCATGAATTTCTTTTCTGATTCTAGACCAAGGTATCTAGCAGAAGCGCCAGTTGCAATAATAACAGAATCGGCATGAATTTCTTCTCCTGCATCGGTCCACAATTTATGTGGAGTACTTGAAAAATCAACTTTTTCGATCATGATACCAACATTCACTTCTGTATCAAAGCGTATGGCTTGTTCTTTCAAATCTGCCATCATTTCAGGCCCCATAATTCCTTTGGGATACCCTGGGAAATTTTCCACATCATTTGTAATCATCAACTGCCCTCCAGGCTCACTTCCAGTATACAAAACAGGGTTCATATTTGCTCTAGCTGCGTATATTGCTGCTGTATATCCAGCAGGTCCTGACCCAATAATGACGCATGTCTCTTTTCTAGCCATTTCTTTATTTGATTTTTGTTTTTTGTTTCTTTGTAAAATTGAACGTCTTTTTATTAAAAACGTCCCTAATCATTCATCACATTCAATAAATAGAATAAGTTTCAAATTTAATAAAATATTAGAAGCTTATCGCAAAAAAAATCAATAGTTCTGTTAACATTTTTTACTAGACTGTTCTATTCTTATGAATACTCTTTTATTGTTTTAACTGCTCTACTATTTCGTAATCCCCAATACACAAGTCATACTCAATGGGTTGGTACACATCAATCCACGCCATTTTCAAATGTTCTAACAAGGTAATTTTTCCTCCTATGATTCTGCATCGAAAAGGGAGCAACTCTATAATGCGGTCCGTTTCTTCTCGTTCAATAGGCAACAACGGTTCTTCAACCAAGACATCAATGTCCAATTCTTCCTTTAATTCACGTGCCATACACGCTGCTTCGGTTTCTCCTGGATCAACTTTGCCCCCTGGAAACTCCCATTTAAAGGCATGGCTAGTATCCGCTCCACGTTGTACAATTAGATACTTTCCAGCTTTTTCGATCACACCACAAGTGACCCGCATTCGGTTTTTCATTTTTCTGGTATTTTATAAGATAACAACAAATGGTATGATTTAGTTTTCAGCACAGTCTATCGTTTTTTTTATAAACGGATGTTACACAAAAATACACTCCTGAGCAGGCGAACCACATTTTTAATTTCGATTAAAACAGCTCCTTATGTATCAAGATACAAATCAAATTTAGGATAATTCCTTATTCTCAATTAAAAATACAGTAAGATGATCAATAGACTAGGTCAATAACATAAAAATTCTTACTTTCGTGCCTTCAAAAAAAATTGGTTTTAGATCTACTCTTATGAAAAAAATACACATCGTCCGTTTATTCGCTTTTGCTTCACTTATTGCCTATACCATTAGTTGTTCTATGGGTAGTGAAATTGCAGAAACACCAGCAGATCAAGAACCAATCCCATTAGAATTAACCTCTATTGACACGATTGTTCTGCCCAAAGAAGATACCATTACGATTGCGGCTGTTGGAGATATTATGATGGGAACAGATTACCCAAATACTAGAACACTTCCTCCGAAAGATGGCGCCACTTTATTCAAAGACGTTCAACAATATTTAGAACCTTTTGATTTGACTTTTGGTAATTTAGAAGGTGTTATGGGCCGTGGCGGTGTCGCCAAATCTTGTAACCAACCTCAATATTGTTACACTTTCCGAATGCCTGCCCGTTATACCAATCATCTAAAAAAAGCAGGCTTTGATGTTGTTAGTATTGCCAATAATCACGCCAATGACTTTGGTTCTGGTGGTCGCAAAGCAAGCGCTGCCGTCTTGGATAGTTCGGGGCTTTTTTATGCAGGCTCTCAAGACAAGCCGTATACCATTTTCAAAAAAGATAGTATTACCTATGGTTTTTTAGCGACGGCGCCTAATAGTGGCTGTTTCAGTATGAAAAATTATAAAGAAGCGGCTCAAATAGTAACGATGCTAGATAGCCTTTGCGATATTGTAATTGTTTCGTTTCATGCTGGAGCCGAAGGGGCAAGTGCCACCCACACGCCTCGTAAAGATGAACTGTTTCTAGGGTCTAATCGTGGTAATGTTTATAAGTTTGCACATGGTTGTATTGATGCTGGTGCAGATATATTATTGGGGCATGGCCCGCACGTTACTCGTGCCGTGGAATTGTACAAAGATCGTTTTATTACCTACAGTATGGGTAATTTTTGCACCTATGAAAAATTTAGTTTAAGAGGCCCCAAAGGAGTTGGTCCAATTTTTCATTTACAGGTTAATAAAGAAGGTAAATATCTTGGCGGTACCGTTATTCCAACCAAACAACTAGGTGAAGGGATTCCTGTTTATGATGACGAACAACAAGCCTTAAAACAGTTAATTGATTTATCCTTAGAGGATTTCCCAGAATCACCGCTAGAGATTTCGCTAACAGATGGGTCTATGCTTGTTCCAAAGCCTGTTGTAGAAGTGCCTACAGCATTGAAAGATACGGTGGTAACAGACAGTAGTGCTAAACAATAAAGGCAAATTTTGAGTTATTTTTAACAAAAAACAACTTCTTTGAAATAGAATTCTAGGATTTCATACGTCGTTTGAATTTGTAATTTCCCTGTAGGGGAAATCCCAACTATTTTGCCTTCAAAAAGGGTTCCTGTGGCGGCTATTTTATAGCGTCGTAGTTCTTGGTAAGCATACAAGGCGTTCAAATAATCTTGATCCAACTGCTTGTGTTGTTTCCCTTTTAGTTGCAAATAACGTCGTTCTAAATGTTCACAAAACAAACCAATTAAGTCATAGGTGTCTTGCCGCTTTTTTGTTTCTAATAATAAGGAAGTTGGATTGGGTAAATTAGGCGAAAAGTTCGTTTGGTTAATATTTAATCCAAGACCAACAATTGTACTCGTTAGAAGGCTTCCTTTTAATTTATTTTCAATTAAAATACCGCCTATTTTTTTGTCATTTACATAAATGTCATTCGGCCATTTAACAGACAATTGGTCTACTGGAGCGATGTAGGCTGCTAACAAATCATAAACAGCCAATGCAACCACTTGATTTAGTTTAAATTGAGTTTGAATTGGCAGAAATTTGGGATACAAAATAACCGATAAAGTTATATTTTCGCCCACAGCACTTTCCCATTTACTGCCAATCTGTCCTTTCCCCGCATACTGATTATCGGTATAAATGACAGTTCCTTCAATTGGAGTGCTTTTTGACAATAAATTATTAGCGAAAATATTGGTAGAATTTACACTTATAAGGTAATTTGCAACTTTTCCAATAAAAAGGCTGTTAGAAGATACGGGTTTCATGCCTAGGAACAATTTTTTTTCGTTATTTTTACCGATAGAGGTACAATTTATTCATTTTGCTTTTCCAAAAGTATAACTTTATTGGGATTAAGTACTATATCTCTATCAATAGAAACAAAAACAATTATTTATCATAACGCAAACAAAGAAACACTCTATGCGAAAAACAGAGTGTGCTGCGTAGCAAAAACATTACCCTATTGAGCAACAAAGACAGTGCCTTTCAACAAGATGCACAAGATAGTAATGCTTTGACAACACTCATTATTGATGCTATTCAAGACAACAAAGGAAAAGAAATTGCTTTGTTTGACATGCGTCAACTAGAGGAAGCTAGTAGTGAATTTTTCATTCTTTGTAATGGAAATTCAAAAACACAAATTTTAGGTATTCTTAAAAACATTGAACGACGTGTTTACGAAGAGTTTGGGATTCGGCCAAATCACTCTGAAGGCCAGGAAATGAATTGGATGTTATTGGATTACTTTTCTGTCGTCGTACATATTTTTTCTGGCGAAAAAAGAGCGTTTTACAACTTAGATGATTTGTGGAGCGATGCCAAAGTGACTAAATACGATAGTTAGGAGCAGGACTAAGATTGTATTGCTGGTAAATCCTCTTAATCTTTCCTTAACATAATGTTGCGCTTTGCTAACACTTTTAATGCAACTTTTTATCTTCATTTTAGTTTAACAGGTAAGAAGTTGTTGATGTGTTGCATATTTTTAAAATAGGAGCACAGCCCGAACGAACTAAGCGAAGCGACCGCACCTAAGTAACTAAGCGAAGCGACCTCACCTAAACAACAAAGAATCAGCGAACTAAGAGCGCAGTGTTCATTAACAAAGCTAATTCAACATGAATGCCGCAAAACTGCGCTATCTTGTACAAGATACAAGGGTATAGTCTAAGACAAAAAATGATTTAGTTATACTGATGTACAATTCATATTTGATTATTACTTAATTCTAAACAACTTCTAAGACAACGTAGCTGAATAGAAACAATCATAGATATATAAATAACCATGGAACAAAAAAATTCACCTGGCAACAAACCTAAATTTAATGCTTATTGGTTTTATGCCATTATTGCGGTGATTCTGATTTCGCTTAACTTATTCAGTCTCACAGGCTCTACGCCTGATGTCTCAATGACAGAATTAACAAAACTCATTCAAAAAGGGGATGTTACAAAAATTGTCATTGTAAGTACTGGAGAACAGAGTAAGTATGCTGACATTTACATCGACAAAGACAAACTCTCAGGAGATGATTACAAAGAAGTAGCTAAATCTACGATCGGAACGGCTAATCCAGGTCCTCACTACAAACATACTATTATTGTGTTGGAGAGCTTTATGGATAAGGTAAGAACGATTGAGAAAGAATATTTAGCCGTAAATACTGAGGGCAAAGAAATAACGTTTGATTCAGAAACAAAAGGTACACTAGCAGGTATTATTGTTTGGTTGCTTCCTTTTGTTTTGTTAATTGGAATCTGGATCTTCTTCATGCGTCGTGTTGGCGGTGGTGGCGGTGGTGCTGGCGGTCAAATATTTAATATTGGCCGTTCTAAAGCTACTCTATTTGATAAAGACACAAAAGTAAATGTAACGTTTAAAGATGTTGCTGGATTGGACGAAGCTAAAGAAGAAGTCATGGAAGTTGTTGACTTCTTACGTAATCCTAAAAAGTATACTGTTTTGGGGGGTAAAATTCCTAAAGGAGTCTTATTAGTAGGTCCTCCCGGTACTGGTAAAACCTTATTGGCAAAAGCTGTAGCAGGAGAAGCAGACGTTCCTTTCTTTAGTATTTCTGGTTCTGATTTCGTAGAAATGTTTGTAGGAGTTGGGGCCTCAAGAGTCCGTGACTTATTCCGTCAAGCTAGAGAAAAAGCGCCTTGTATTATTTTCATAGATGAGATTGATGCCATTGGTCGTGCAAGAGGAAGAAACTCGATGCAAGGAAATGATGAGCGTGAAAATACCTTAAACCAATTGTTGGTAGAGATGGATGGATTTAGCACCGACAAAGGAGTGATCTTAGTTGCCGCAACCAACCGTCCAGATATTCTTGATCCAGCATTGTTGCGCCCTGGGCGTTTTGATCGCCAAATTGGGATCGGAAAACCAGATTTAGTAGGTCGAGAGCAAATTTTTAAAGTGCATCTAAAACCAATTAAAATTAGTGATGATGTAGATGCCAAAAATTTAGCAATGCAAACGCCTGGTTTTGCTGGAGCTGAGTTGGCGAACATTTGTAACGAAGCTGCTTTAATTGCTGCTAGACATGGCAAATCAGCCGTTGAAATGGAAGATTTCAACAAAGCAATTGATCGTGTTATTGGAGGTCTTGAAAAGAAAAACAAGCTAATTTCTCCAGAAGAAAAAAGAGTGATTGCCTACCACGAAGCAGGACATGCAATTAGTGGTTGGTTCTTAGAACATGCTTATCCTTTGGTTAAGGTAACAATTGTGCCTCGTGGTTTAACGGCTTTGGGTTATGCACAGTATTTACCAAAAGAAAAGTATATTGTTCCTCAACAACACTTGTTAGATCAAATGTGTTGTCTATTGGCAGGGCGTGCAGCGGAGGATATTATCTTTGGTCAAATATCTACTGGTGCACAAAATGACTTGGATCGTGTCACGCAACATGCTTATAACTTGGTGATGATTTATGGTATGAATGATAAAGTTGGTAATGTTTCTTATCATGAAATGATGAAAAACAACCAATTTGCAAAACCCTATTCAGAGGCTACTGCTCAATTAATTGATCAAGAAGCTAGACAAATTATTGATGGGCAATATAATAGAGCCGTTCAGTTATTAAAAGAAAAACGTAAGGAGTTGGAATTATTAGCGAATGAGTTGTTGAACAAAGAGGTTCTAGTAAGAGCCGATGTAGAACACCTTATTGGTAAGCGCTTTTACGACGATGTTCCTGATGAAAATAATGGGGAAAAAGCTGCTGGCGAAAACAATGGAGTAGACACTTTGTTGGATACAGATGATCAGCCAGAGATTCACTAAAATCATATAAAATTTATTGCTAAAAAGCTCAAACTAAAATAGTTCGAGCTTTTTTTTTTACTTTAAATCTACCCTCAGAAGGTCTAAAAATACTTATCTTGTGCCGTTCATTTCATCAATGGAGTATTATTTATTCAACTGTTCGTTAAAAATCATATCCTACTGACTACCAACTCAATACGCTTTCAAGACACAAAGTTCTAACAGGTTGAAAATCAATTAAATAAGATATAAAATTTACTTTTTCGTTAAAACCGAAAAAAAAACAACGAATTTTTGTTCTTAATACCCTCAAATAATAACATTCTTGTGACAAGGGCGAAAGACAACATACTAAAACGATTAAAAAAAATCAAGGAAAATCCATCAACACTTCCCTACCCTAACTTAGCGGAGGAAGCCTTGGAAATTTATCCCGAAGCAACAGATTCACTAGATGTTTTATTTGCACAAACATTTCAGAGCAATGGTGGAAAGTTTGTTTATTGTGGCTCTCAAAAAGAATTGATAGACAACCTCCAATTATTAAGCAAACAAAAAAAATGGTCCAAAGTATATTGTTGGGAATCGGAATTACAACAACTATTTGACCAGCAAAATTTCGTTTATCACGCTCAAAAAGAAGCTTTAATTCATTCGGATGCAAGCATTACTACTTGCGATGCATTAGTTGCTCGAACAGGCGCTGTTTTACTAAGCAGCAATACCGAATCAGGCCGCAGCCTGTCTATTGTCCCTCCTGTTCATATTGTAATAGCAACATCTAACCAAGTTATTTATAACATAAAAGAAGTCCTAAATCTGCAAACTGCTCGTGAAGCCCAATGGCCTTCGATGCTTTGTTTCGCTTCGACGAACAGTCGTACGGCAGATATTGAAAAAACATTAGTTAATGGAGCACATGGTCCAAAAGAGCTCTATGTTTTTTTCTTAGAAATTTGATTACTCATCCCCTACATCAATCATCAATCAATGAAATTTTTAACCTTATGCACACTTCTACTGTTCCAAGTCGTTGCCCTTTACGCAACCACTCCAGACATTTCAGAGATAAAGCAACAGCCGCTTAAAGTTGTTATTGCTGAAGCAGAAAAGTTATATGCTGAAGCTGTTTATGAAGATGCTTATTATTACTATAAAGCACTTAGTGAGATGAAAAGAAAATTATCTCAAGAAGATTTTTATCGCCTAGGCAAAACAGCTTTAGCGGTTAAAGATTATCAAACGGTACAAGATGCTTTGAAATCCTTACTTTCTAAAGCAAAAAATTATCCTTTGATTCATTATGAATATGCTTCTGCCTTAAAGTACACTGGGCAATACGTTTTGGCCGCTCAGCATTTTACTTCTTATCTAAATGCCAATCAAAATGATTCTAAAAATGATTACATAAAACTGGCACAAATCCATTTAAAAGCTTGTCAAAAAGCCTTAAAAGAAAAAGAGAAAACTTCTACTTGGTTCTTAGAGGACTTAGCCGATGAAACAGCCGAAGAGGGCACTGTTTATAGAGCACTAACCAAGGCGAGTAAATACAAAATTGGTCTCATTGAGTGCCAAACAATCAAGGGAACTTGCCTAAAAAAGGTGTATCCTGATAATACGATAGAGCCCTTGCAAGGCTCGGTAGGAAACCCTATTTTTAACTCCGTCTCCCCTCATATTGCTCCAGATGGCGAAACGGTTTATTTTGCACAACAGGAAATGGGCAAAACAGAATATAGTGTATTCTCTGGGAAGATGACTTCTAGAGGGGAAATTGAACACATTAAAAAACTAGGTCCAGGTGTCAATCGTATTGGCTATTCTAGCAAACATCCTACGATAGGCCTTACCGAGCAAGGGCAAGAAATTTTATATTTTGCCTCTACGCTACCAGGTAGCCAAGGGGGCTATGATATCTGGTATGCGGTTCGTACAATAGATGGTACCTTTACGATGGCTTATAACCTTGGTACTCGTGTCAATGGTCAGGGAGATGAAATAACGCCCTTTTATTATCAAAATGATGGAGAGCTTTATTTTAGTTCTGAAAAAACAGCTGGTTATGGTGGCTTAGATATTTATAAAATGACGGGAGAGAAAAAACGCTGGAAAGAAGCGCAAGCCCAACACTTAAACAGTCCTGTTAATTCAAAAGGAAACGATTTTCACTTCAAAAAAACAGCTCGAAACAAAGGCTCTTTTTCGACCGATAGAGGGGAAGGCAGAAAAGAGAAAACGGTCAAATACAAGAAAATAATTGGGGCTTAATCTAATCGTTTTTTGTCTTAAAAAAAATGGAGACGCTGATCATCAGCGCCTCCATTTTTTTATTGAAACATCTCTATTGACAAGCCATTATCAAACTTAATGTCTGTCCATTCTACAACATTCCATTGGTCGTTTAATGGAACTCCATTCCAATCCGATTTGGTATATTTTCTTTTATTCGGAATTAAAATACCTTCTACCTTTTCGTATACCACTTTCATCAACCGAGGATCCATGCTATTAAAATCAGCTACTGTGAATAGAAATTGATCGACTAAATGTGTTTTCTTATTAATATACAACTGATAAATGTCTGTTGGTTTCTCCGAATCAAAAGAGACCTTAACGACATCATACGTTTGCGCATCAATCGTCTCTTCTTTCAAATATTCGTAATTAAGCCCTGGATCTAGTAATTTTTGCATCATGGTAAACCAATAGAAATTGGTTTTTCTACTAAACGTTGAACGCTTCTGATAAACCTCTTCGTTCAGAAGTTCCCCATTGTGCTTAAACCAAAAGGAATCTCCGTCAAAACCTTGCTCTATCTTCCCTTCCAATTCTGGAAACGTACGTTCGTGCTTATAATAACTTCCATAAGATAGCTCTCCGTCAAAAATATAGCTCTCCATAGAGATATCGGCTTTATTGTCTGGCGTTTGGTACGTATACTTATAGGTAACATCCTTCAGGGCTTTTAGCTGCTCATAATCCCCTACCGTTTGAACCATATTGTAAACCAATTCGTGTCCTTTGTTTTGGAACGTTACCTTGGAGGTTTCTGGGGTACTTTGCGTTTGATCCTCGGCTTTGGGCTGCTCCTTTACCGCTGTTTGGCAAGACCAAACTAAGGTACAAAGGAATACTAAATGCATCAATTTCATCATATTCTAGTTTTGATTTGTGTGATTTTATAATGTGTTTATTTATAATTTGCTGATTGTGTCCTTGTGCTTTTTTTATAACTAAACAATCAGTTAGTTTTGTTGTAAAAAAAACTATAAATTTCTAAAGACATGCTCAATATAGTGGTTCAACTGTTCTTCATAGAACATTCTTGAGGCAGAAGCTAAACCAACCATTGAAATAATTAAATAGTCCGCTTCCTCATTAATTCTGCGGGGGTTCTTTCTTGTATCTTGCGCCAAAGCATCAACAAATGCCTGTCGAACCTCGTTCGTAAAATTCCGCAATTCTAGTGTTATTTCAACATCTGCATCCTCACCCAATTCATTCGCTGTATTCGTGATCAAACATCCTTTACAAAAATTTGTTGCTTTTGAAAAGTTTATAAAATCATAAAAATATTGCTTTAGTCCTTGAACGCCATTAGAAGAGGCCTTCAATTTCTGAATCAGCAAATTTAACTGTTGTTTATAACATTTGATACTTTCCAAAAAAACACCATTCTTACTACCAAAGCTAGCATATATAGAAAACTTGTTGATCCCCATTTCCTTTTCCAACTGCTGCATAGAGGTCGC
>CACVAQ010000331.1:10812-20757 GCA_902727865.1 uncultured Aureispira sp.
TTAATCCCTTGGTACAATAAAAAAACGGATACACAATAATTGTGCATCCGTTTATTATTTTCTAAAGAATAGATTGCTTATTCGCCGTCTTTCTTTTCAGTAGTATCATCTGCTGGCGCATCTTTCTTTTCACTAGTATCTTCCGTTTTCATTTGCTCTCTCAATGCAGAGAAAACATTTAGATCACCTAGAGTACTTTTCTCTGTGTTAGAATTCACTTGCTTAACGGCTTTTTTAGCAGCTTGTTTTTCAGCTTTAACAGCTTCTTTACCTGCTTGGTCAGCACTACGTTTTGCATCAGAATAATAACGAGAGTGAGAAACTAAGATACGTTTGTCATCACGGTTGAACTCAATTACTTTGAATGGTAATTGCTCATCTACCTCAGCCAAGGTTCCATCTTCTTTCTTGATGTGACGGATAGGAGCAAAAGCTTCTAGTCCATAAGGCAACAATACAATTGCACCTCTGTCATCACGACGTAAGATAGTAGCTTCGTGTGTAGAACCTTCTGGGAACACATCAGCAAAAGTATCCCAAGGATTCTCTTCTAATTGTTTGTGTCCTAGAGATAGTTTACGGCTATCTTTGTCGATTTCAAGAATAATAACGTCCATTTCAGCACCTACTTTTGTAAACTCAGCAGGGTGAGCAAAGCGTTTTGTCCAAGAAAGATCAGAAATGTGAATCATTCCACCAATTCCTTCTTCCAACTCAATAAACACACCATAAGGAGTCAAGTTTTTCACTTCACCTTTGTGTTGAGAGCCTTTAGGATATTTCTCTTCGATGTTTGTCCAAGGATCTTCTTGTAGTTTTCTCAAACTTAAAGACATCTTGCGATCTTCACGGTCGATAGTAACCACTTTTGCTTCATGCTCGTCTCCTTCTTTGAAGAATTCGCGAGAGTTGATTGGCTGACTGCTCCAAGAAACCTCAGAAACGTGAATAAGACCTTCAACACCAGGAGTAACTTCCAAGAAAGCACCATAATCCTCAATGTTCACAATTCTACCTTTCACGATAGAACCAGGCTCAACACTTTCTGCCAATACATCCCACGGATGCGGCTGTAGTTGTTTAAGACCTAAAGAGATACGTTTTTTATCATCGTTAAAGTCTAATACTACTACGTTTAGTTTTTGGCCATTTTCCAATACATCACTTGGGTGCTTAATACGTCCCCAAGAAATATCCGTAATGTACAACAAACCATCAACACCACCCAAATCCAAGAACGCACCAAAGTCCGTAAGGTTTTTAACCGTACCTTCCAATACTTGTCCTTTCTCCAATTTAGAGATAATTGCTTGACGTTGCTCTTCCAAATCACTTTCGATAAGTGCTTTGTGAGATACAACTGCATTTTTGATAGATTCGTTAATTTTAACTACTTTGAACTCCATTGTTTTACCAACATAAGCATCGTAATCAATAATTGGGCGAATATCAATTTGAGATCCAGGAAGGAAAGTTTCCAATCCGTCGATGTCTACAATAAGACCTCCTTTCGTTTTGCTAATTACAGTACCAGTAACCACTTTTCCTTCTTCGAAAGAAGAAACGATGTTAGCCCAAGCATTCAGTAATTTAGCTTTACGACGAGAAAGCACTAATTGTCCACGTTTGTCTTCTTGAGTTTCAACGTATACTTCTACAACATCCCCAACAGCCAATTCAGGCATGTCGCGAAATTCTGTACGAGATACTAAACCATCCGACTTACAGTTCAAATCCAAAACAACATCACTAGCTGTAATAAATACAACTTTACCAGCAACGATTTCAAATTCTTTAATAGAACTTAACGTATTTTCATATAAGGCTTCATATTCTGCGATTACACTGTCCTCGTAGTTCAATACTCCTTTAGGACCTTTATCCCAGTCAAAATCAGTGTGGTCAACTTCTTCAACCACTACTTCTTCGCTTGTTTCTGTAGTTTCTGTAACAGTTGTTTCAACTGTTCCTTCAACAGTAGGCTCTACTGCTGGCTTGTTTTCAACAACTTTCTCTTCGTTGTCTTTGTTTTCAAGGTTCTCCATGTGGAAAATGCTTGTTTTTAAAAGGTTAATAAATAGTTTTTCGATCGGCTTTTGACAGTCAAACATTCCTATCCGAGCATTAAAAGCGAGTGCAAAGATAATAATAAACCCGTTTTTAACCAAATATTTTATTCTATTATCTAGCTTTTTTGATATTTATTTTACTTTTTTGATAAAATCATCAAAAAAAGGTTCTAAAACCATCATTTTTTCTTTTTTTAGAAAACAACTTTAACTTTCTATGCTGACCGCAGGAACTTTATAGAAAGACAGTAGGTTACCTTAATGATCTCTTTAAGTTTATTTTAACTGATGTTACGCAAGCACTTTTTATGTTGCTATAAAACCGCATCGCTGCTTATTTAAGTATTGTTTTAAGGCTAAATGCTGAATTTTTAATGTTCGTTGTGCTATAATAATACTCCGTTGATTAGTTCACTACGTTCATGAGCGCTACGCTTATGTTAGCTGCGCTGCTACTGCGTGGTTTTTAGTTTTTTCTATAAAAAACATAAAAAAGCATCTTGCATTAGTTTGATTATCAGCTTTTTAATACTTTGACAAGTAAAAACTCATCTTGCTG
Source organism: uncultured Aureispira sp. (assembly GCA_902727865.1). Lineage (GTDB taxonomy): Bacteria > Bacteroidota > Bacteroidia > Chitinophagales > Saprospiraceae > Aureispira. The sequence goes on from CACVAQ010000331.1 coordinate 13,441, forward strand.
ATAATCAAAGCGAAGCACTCATGCAATAAACTAATACGATTTTTCAACGGAGTAATGTAATAATCAACCTAATATGAAATAGTTTTTATGGTTTTTGGTAAAAAAAAATCCCACGAAGTATTATCAAATTTAAAGTAAATGAAAAATTTAATCCTTGAACGTTTAAAAGAACTAGAACTAAAGCACAACATCAGAATTCTCTACGCCTGTGAATCAGGAAGTCGAGCGTGGGGATTCGCCTCGCCAAATAGCGATTGGGATGTTCGATTTATCTATGTCCATACGCAAGACTGGTATTTGTCTATCGACGAACAAAAGGACATGTTAGATTTTGCGATTGATGCCAACGAATTGGATTTAGCAGGTTGGGAATTACGCAAAACTTTACGCTTATTTCGAGGCTCTAATGCCAGCCCTTTTGAATGGCTGCAATCTCCTATTGTTTATCTAGATCCTTATGATTTCAAATCAAGGCTGTGGAATTTAACCGAAGCGTATTTTAAGCCTCGTTCGGTTGCCTTTCATTATTTAGGCTTGGCAAAAAGTTCTTCTAAAAAAGGCTTGGTAGATGGCTTGATGGACATCAAAAAATACTTTTATGTCTTGCGGCCTCTTTTGGCGGCTCATTGGATTTGCAATAAAAAAACAGCTCCTCCAATGGAGTTTGCTCCTTTGTTGGAACAGATAAAGTCAGAAGAAAAGCTTTATACTGCCATTCAAGCTTTAACAGAAAAAAAGGTTGCTGCACAAGAAGGCGATTTCATAGAACCTGTTCCTATTATTCAAGAGTTCATAAAAAAAAGCTTAGGCGAACTTGGATTAAAAGCAAAAGAATTACCAGCAGAGCAAACAAACAATGCTTTATTAAACGATTTATTCAGAGATTCAATTCACTCTTATCATGTTGACAATTAAGGATCTTAAAACACAAAACTTACTCTTATTTGAAGCCATAAGTGGTAGTAGAGCGTATGGCTTGTCGCTGCCGACATCAGATACCGACATCAAAGGTGTTTTTGTCTTGCCTCAAAATTCATTTTATGGCTTAGATTATACGCCTCAAGTGAATGATGCTAAAAACGATGAGGTTTACTACGAATTAGGGCGATTTGTGGCCTTATTATACAAAAACAACCCTAATATTTTAGAATTATTAAATACACCTAAAGACTGTATTTTGTACGAACATCCATTGTTCAAAAAACTAGTCCCTGCCCTCTTTTTGTCCAAGCAATGCAAAGATACCTTTGCAGGTTATGCCATGTCTCAAATCAAAAAAGCAAGAGGTTTGAACAAGAAGATCATGAACCCAATGGACAAAGAACGCAAAGGCGTTTTGGATTTTTGTTACGTGCAACATGCACAAGGAGCAATTAAGCTAAAAGATTGGCTGACAAAACAGGGCTGGGTGCAAGAATCTTGTGGTTTGGTCAACATTCCGCACATGAAAGACATTTATGGCTTGTATTATGATACGAACCAAGCGTATAGCTTTCAGGGGATTACTCGACCTAAAACAGTCGATACGATTGTTTTGAGTAGTATTCCTAAAGAAGCGGAACAAGCTGCGGTGTTGTACTTCAACAAAGATGGCTACAAGAAATATTGTAAAGATTATAAGCAGTATTGGGATTGGGTAGAAAAGCGGAATGATAGTCGTTATGAAAATACGATTGCGCACGGAAAAAATTACGATGCAAAAAACATCATGCACACATTTAGGCTCTTGGATATGGCAGAAGAAATTTTGTCTACAGGCACTATCCATGTCCGTCGCCCCAATCGTGCCGCATTACTAGAGATTAGAAAAGGAATGTTTGAGTATACGACTTTAATGGAAAGAGCGGAGGAAAAAGTAGCTAGAATTGAGCAACTATATGCCACTTCTCTCCTACCTAAAATGCCCAACAAAACACAAATCGAGCAAGTATTGATCGACATACGGAAAGCGTTTTACAAGCAATAAAGTTAGCCTTTGACACTAAAAAAGAGGTGGTCTATTGAATAGGCCACCTCTTGTATTTTAGCGTAGAAATTTCTACGTTTTCTTATTCTTTAATCAACAATTTGTGACTAGTCGTTCCATTCGCTGTTTTCACATTCACAACATACAAACCTGCTGCTAACGTTGACGTTGATAATTTTTGAACATTATTACCAGGTACCAAAGAAATAGCTTGCGTTGGCATTACTTCTTGTCCAATACCATTAAAGATCGTAATTTGAGCAGCGCCTACAATCGTAGATTCTACTTCTAAAATAACATCTTGACGCGTGTCACTTGGATTTGGATAAATTTTAGAAGACTGAATTTCAGCTTCGACATTCTCTACCCCTACATTCCAATTGTATACTCTAAACTTCGCTTTTTCAGAAGCAATTCCTCTATCACAGAAAGTGGTTGCATTCAAGGGAGTAACAACCCACTCATAACGACTACCGTCATTAAGTGTTTGCCAGTAATCCGTTCCTGTAACCATTACATCAAATTGTTGTCCACCCAACAACATAGCACCAATTGCATTAATTTCGTAGACTCTCAAGTGGTACATTGTAGCTCCGTTAACAGGATTCCATGCAAAATGAACCAAAGGTTGAGGAGCGATAGAATTGTCTACAGGATGTATAACAACAGCCGTATCTATAATTGTAATATCTGATGGCGTAGAATAAAGCGTTGAGAAACCTCTAGAAGCAATATCCATTTTCATGGCATCTCCTTGTTCATTAGAAAACTGCGTCGCACAAACATCATCGTAATAACTCATCACGTTTTCAGAAGTCGTCCCTGTTGTATCTCTATAAGGAGCATAAGTATTTACACCAAAAGTAACTCCTGCCAATAAAGTAGCATCTACTCTCAAATCTACAGCAGAGAACGTATAAGACTCCCCTGGTGCCAATGCATTAGGCAACGTATAGATTCTGTCACCAGAAGAAACTTGTGTACTTCCATTATAAAAAATATCTGTCGCAACAATATCTGTTCCCATCGCAACCGTTACCGTTGCACTTGTATTGGTTACTCTCAAGCTATCCATGTCTGTTCTGTGAATCCCTGTAGCAGAAGTAATTGTGTACTCTGCTGGAGCAGCAACAAACGCCAAACTTGGTGCAGTAGGTGCAGATACACTTACATCCAAGTAATGACCATTCAAATTAATATACCCTTTCCGAACGAACGGAGAGAAAATAGCATAAATAAGATTATAGTCTGAATTAGCAGGAACAAAAACATTTGTTTCGGTACGACCATACAAGGTATCATTATGCCCTAAAGTATCGCGCATTAACAAAGTTGTATTTCCACCTAAAGTATATTCTGTTTCTGTTACAACTAATGTTTTTGGGTAAAGATAATCTTTTGTAGAATTGTTCTTCAACCACATTTCATCCAAATCTGTCTCATCTTCCAAAATTTTAAAACGAGTAGGAGTTGGAGCGATAGCATCTGGGCGGAATAACCAACCTCTAGGATCCATTGCTGTAGCAGCATAAGTACAACCATCGTTGTATAAACTACCAAAAAAACCAAATAAATAGTTCGCATCCGTATCACAAAAAGCATCTCCTGCAATTTGACAGTTCTCTAATCCACCAGAACGAGCGATGTTTTCTACAGTAATACCACTTGTAGTAATACTAGGTGTACGACCAGTTGTGTTTGACATTACATTTGGCAAACCTGCAACTTGGGCAGGATTACTATACTGAGTGCCTTCCCAACCAAAGAAGGTATGAGGAAGACCAAAGAAATGCCCTAACTCATGTGTTAAAGTTGTTCCTGTTCCTCTTACAGAACTTTGAATGGCATAAATAATATCCAAACCACTTGTGTAGTATCCTAGTGTAGTACCACCAGATTGGCTATTAGAAATTTGATTCCCAACAAAGATATTTACAACTCCAGGAACACGGTATAGTCCCATGAAATAATTTGCCATGCCATTATCAAAACTATTGGTGTACAACAAATCTTGATTGATAACACGTGTTGGTCCTGCTAAATAGAACTCCACGTTAATCGCTAGATAATCTGCGTTCAAACGACATAAATTGTCTAAAATATCTTGATTTTTTTCTCCTCCTGTTCCATCACTCCTATTGACAATATGAAATTGTATCGGTACATAAGTCGTACTATCGTTCCCACGACCTCTCTCGAATTTTTCTAGTAATTCGACTCTATTTCTTCTGTTATCAAGCATGCGATTTTTAATAGCTTGACCTTCAGCTAGATCTACACCACATTGCGCATGATTGTGTGTAGTATTTTGGATTTGCGCTTGTACACTAGAGTTTTGAATCCCTAATAACAAGATCACTCCCATTACATATAATAAACAACGAACCATAACCTTGGATTGAGTTAAAATGAATTAATAAATATTATAACCAATGCTTTTGATTGCTTTCCTCAAATTTCATCTATTCCTAGATACTATAACCTCTTATAGTAGTAACATAATGCATTTGATAAAGTCACAAGAGCAATGAAACCAACTTAATCATTACTCTTTATCAACCTCAAAAAAGTAAAAACTTTTGGGTATAGCAATTTTTAGCACGAAAATTTTACAGAATTGAACATAGTATGACAGAAGATATTGATTATATCTTGTAACAGCCTGTTAAAACCAATTATTATTTGGAACTTTTTACCACGATACAAGGCTTCTTATTTTCCTATAAATGGTAAAATAGCTTCATTTTTTTAACACTAGACTAAATAGTTGGGGTTATTTTTTAGTGTCATAAACATAAATTGATTTCTCTTTGTTTGTTGGATAGGTGCAAAGTATTATTCAAGTATAGGTTTTTTTTTTAAGACTAAAAAGCATCTAAAAAAAAAGAGCTCTAAATAGCTTTTTTTTTTACATTTATGTGGCAAGAATAAGGAAAAACCAGTTTTTTTTTGCATATTTCTTATTTTTAGACAGAGTATAGATTAAAATTTGCACAAACAAAAGTTTAATAAGCTGAATCACAGCCTACTAAAACGAAAGTGCCAGTTGAAATAATTATGTAATTGATATTATAGAAAAATAAAATTTAGACATGAGAAAAGTAACGGTTATAGGTGCGGGTGCTGTAGGTGCTAGTTGTGCTGAGTACATTGCTATTAAAAACTTTGCAGCAGAAGTTGTATTACTTGATATTAAAGAAGGTTTTGCGGAAGGAAAAGCAATGGACTTAATGCAAACAGCCTCTTTAAATGGTTTTGATACTAAAGTTACTGGTGTTACAAGCGATTATAGTAAAACGGCAGATTCTGACATTTGTGTGATTACTTCTGGTATTGCTCGTAAACCAGGAATGTCTCGTGATGAGTTATTGGGAATTAACGCAAGTATCGTTAAGTCTGTATCTGCTAGCCTAGTAGAACACTCTCCTAATACCATTATCATTGTGGTATCGAACCCTATGGATACGATGACGTATTTGGTTCACAAAACAACGGGTTTACCTAAAAACAGAATTATTGGTATGGGAGGAGCGTTGGATTCTGCTCGTTTCAAATACCGTTTGGCGCAAGCATTAGAAGCTCCTATTTCTGATGTTGATGGGATGGTTATCGGTGGTCACTCTGACAAAGGAATGGTTCCTTTGACTCGTTTGGCAACTCGTAATTCTGTTCCTGTTTCTGCCTTCCTTTCTGAGGAGCGTTTAGAGCAAGTAAAGCAAGATACTAAAGTTGGTGGTGCTACCTTAACTGGACTGTTAGGAACGTCTGCTTGGTATGCTCCAGGTGCGGCTGTTTCTGGCTTGGTTCAAGCGATTATGTGTGATCAAAAGAAAATTTATCCTTGTTCTGCTTTATTAGACGGAGAATATGGTTTGTCTGATCTTTGTATCGGAGTTCCTGTTGTTTTAGGAAAAGACGGTATTGAAAAAATCGTTGAGATTGACTTAAGCGATGCAGAAAAAGCGCATTTAACGGCTTCTGCTGAAGCTGTAAAGACAAATAATCTAGCCTTGGAATTCTAGTTTTTCCATTTTTAAGATATATTATTAAGCAATCTCACTTCGGTAGAGGTTGCTTTTTTTTTAATTAGGTGGTGTAAGAAGCAAGACTCCAGCCACTTTGACAGTCGCTGACATCTTGCTTTATTTAATTCAGATCCTATGAAAAAATTAATTTTTGGAATTGCCAATACCTACAAAAAAGTAAAGAACTTAAAAAATAAGGTTCTAGGCAAAACAGAAAAAGATGTTATCAATCAACAAATTGTCACGGGAAAAGCTTGGGAAGACTTTTGCGATACGCTCAAAACAGCAGGGACTTCCCTTCTTTATGGAAACGCTCCTTTAGATCCCTTTCAACAAGCAGAAGGCATTCGGTACCTCTCTCGATTGACTAGAGCGGGTTTAGATGCGTTTATAGAACATGCCGATCCTCAGTTTCCAAGTTTCAAACGAATGGTACACGAAACGGTAAAACTAGGGGCTGACAATCCAGACAATCATTATTCTAATGCACAAATTAGTGGCGCATACGAGTACCGAATTTGGGGCAATCGCAATTCTGTTTTTTATTTGGGCTTTTTCACTCAAAACGGAAGCTATGGTAGCACAGGCGGTTTGTCTCCTTGTGCTGTGATAGAGGACAGCCAGATTGAATTTGAGGCGGACGGTTCGTTTGAAATTTTTGTTACCAAAGAAAAAAAAGGAAAAAACTGGTTAAAAATTGAAGCCACAACAACGCTGCTCATGCTTCGTCAAACCTTTATGGATACTCAAAATGAAGTTGCTGCGGAAGTACACATTGAGTGCTTTGGCGGCTCTGAAAAACCCTTGCCTTTGAGTCCTGAATTGGTTTACAATGGCTTAAACATGGCAGGAACCTTTGTCGCTGGCGCTTCTTTTTTATTTTCAAAATGGGCAACAGGATTTACGAAACATCCCAATCAATTGCCGCTCTTTTCGCCAGAAGTTTCTAATGCAGCTGGTGGTGATAATAACATTTGGTATTACCACAGTTATTGGAAATTGGCCAACGATGAAGCACTCTACATCCATTTTACGCCCCCAAAATGTAAATATTGGAACTTCCAATTGAATAATTATTGGATGGAATCCTTAGATTATCGTTATTTTAAGGTTCATATTAACAGGCACACGGCAGAGGTTGAATCGGATGGTTCTGTCAAAATTTTTGTGGCCCATCAAGAACCAACGCATCCAAACTGGATTGATACCGTCCATCACAACGAAGGGACGATGTTGCTCCGTTGGGCTTATGCCGAGAGCAACCCACAGCCGAATATTGAAGTCATTCAATTTGAGGATATTCCTAAAATAATCAATCAAACATAA
>CACVAQ010000332.1 GCA_902727865.1 uncultured Aureispira sp.
CTGTTAAGTAATGATGATAAAACCTCTGTTAAAATTTAATTGGTAAAAATGGTTCTTTGAATCCCCGAAAGGCTACAATTCTACGAGTTGCCAAAGAACGTTGATGACCTTATTGATATTTTTTACGCCAACTAGAAACCAACAAAATCATTCGATCATAACTTTCAATCCCATCTTCTACCCCTTGCACTTTTAGAAAAACATCATAAATAGCTGGCTGCAAAAATGGAATCAAAGCAGGGTAACGATCTAAGGTGGCATAAGTAGCTTCCATGTCGTTGTACATCCCTCTTGAAATGGTTGCTCGTTCTGTTTGGTAATTTTCTTCGGTCATAAATTCCTTTAAAGAACCATAAACATATCGCCAATACATCAAATAACCCGAATAGCGTATAGCAGGATTATCAGATCGAACACAAGCCAAAAATCCTAAAAAATTGCAAACATCTTCGCTCCCAAAACCATATCCATGACTCAACTCATGTGCAATCGTAAACGGCTTAGAAACGGGATGCAAACCATCATCTACATGCCCTTCTCCTGTAAATGGAAAATAAACACCCGAACTATTAAAGTGCAACAAAACGCCCTTGGGTTGTACAAATCGTCCACGAACATGCCCCCTATAATCGTAGCCATATTCTTTCAACACTTCTTTTAAAGAAGATCGCATAACCTCCTCCAAATCATCAGGGTAAGCAGCAGCCGTAATAGCATTGGTATCTAAGTTCGGAATTTCTTGCCGTGCCTCAATACAGGTTTTTTTAATGTACATGGCTTCATTCCAAATCGGATTAAATTTCATCGACTCTGGAAGTTCTAGTCCAATTTGTTCCGCCATTGGGACTCTAGCATAATTGTATCCCCACAAAAAAAGAAACCAAAAGATTAAACCCATAAAAAAAGCCAACAAAGATTTCCCGTAGCCCTGTCCTCGAACACCTTCTTTTTGAATAAAAACACGTTTGACAAAACGAGTACTAATCCTTATCAACCAAAGCACCAAAATAACGTCAAATACATAAATCGCTGCAAAAGGAAGCAAGCCAAGCGTATGGTCAAAAAAGCTGCGAATCCAAGGAAAAATACCTCTTGCATAAATCGCCTCGCACCATGTGGGTTTAAATACAAAAAGTATTCTAACAACAATAGCACCTAAACCTAATTTGATCCAAATAGATTCGCGTTTTTTCTTGTCTGGAAAATTAAAATTCATGAAGTAGGTTTAAAGGTTTTTTTATGCTTCTTTATTTGCAAAAATAGCTTGTTCCTAAAATAAGTATTTTCAGTAAAAACAAGTAAAAATGCCTAACACAATATTAATATTGGTTAGGCATTTTTATATAACTCGACAATATATTTTGTTTTTACATATGCAATGGACGATTATCCGTCGCTGCCAAAGCTGCTTCTTTAACGGCTTCTGTAAAGGTTGGATGTGCGTGACTAATGCGAGAAATATCTTCTGCTGAAGCACGGTATTCCATCGCCACAACCGCTTCTGCAATAATATCTGCGACACGAGCGCCAATCATGTGTACGCCCAAAACTTCGTCTGTTTCTTTGTGTGCAATTACTTTCACAAAACCATCTACATCTCCACTAGCACGAGCACGCCCCAAAGCACGGAAAGGAAATTTTCCTACTTTGATCGGAGTTCCTGCCTCTTTTAATTCTTTCTCTGTTTGTCCAACAGCAGCCACTTCTGGCCAAGTATACACCACGCCAGGAATCAAATTGTAGTTGATGTGAGGATGTTGTCCAACCATATATTCCGCTACATAGGTTCCTTCTTCTTCTGCTTTGTGTGCCAACATTGCCCCTTTGACAACATCACCAATAGCAAAAACACCTTCTACATTCGTTTCCAAATGGCTGTTGGTTTCAATGCGACCTCTATCGTCTACTTTTACGCCAGCATTTTCCAAACCTAATTGGTCTGTATAAGGTTTACGACCAATTGCAATCAAGCAATAATCTGCCTCCAAAGTCATTTCTTTATCGTTCTTTCTAGACTTAGCCGTAACTTTTACACCTTTTCCGTCCGAAGAAACAGACGTCACCATATGATTTAGGTGGAAACCAAATTTCAGGTGTTTCTTCAATACTTTACGCATTTCTTTTCCTAAATCGGCATCCATTCCGCCTAAGACCGCATCAGCATATTCAACAACTTCTACTTTAGTCCCCAAACGAGCCCAAACAGAGCCCAATTCAAGACCAATGACACCAGCACCAATCACCACCACACGCCCAGGCACTTCTGCCAAATTCAAAGCTTCTGTAGAGGTAATGATACGTTTTTTATCATAATTAAAAGCAGGCGGTGCGACAGGTTTAGACCCTGTTGCAATGATTACTTTGTCTGTTTTAATAATCGCCACTTCTTTCGAAGCGTCTTTTTTGTCCGTCACCTTGATGGTATTTTTGTCTACAAAAGAGCCGTGTCCTTCGATCACATCAATTTTGTTTTTCTTCATCAAGAATTGAACGCCATCACAAGTTTGAGAAACAACGCTGTCTTTACGAGCAATCATTGTTTTCATGTCAACACGTAGGTTTTCTAAACCGATACCATGTGCTGCAAATGATTTTTCTGCATTGTGATAATGCTCTGACGAATCCAATAAGGCCTTAGATGGAATACATCCAACATTTAGACAAGTACCTCCAAGGGTAGGATATCGTTCAATAATAGCGGTCTTAAGACCAAGTTGTGCACATCGAATAGCGGCAACATAACCACCAGGACCCGAACCGATAATCGTAACATCGTATTTCATACTATGGGTGCTATTTAAATTTTATAATTGATTTTTTATGAATCGTTATTTGTACTACCTATTTACCCGTACTTCATAGCCTTTTTAGTTTTTTTGATAAAAACCATCAAAACCCAGCCTGTATAAGATGAACATTCAGGCGAATAAAATACTGGTAAGCAAAAGACTATCTCGCTAATAATTAATCTAACATGCTTCCTCGATCAAGTCTACATCTAAAACAAAACTCCTTAATAAAAGGTTCTCTTTTTTAGTTTTTACTCGTAGTAATTGGGCGTATTGGCTGCACCATTTTTTGCTGCTGGAGTGTTTGCCCATGCAACATTTGTAATTTGAACTGTCGGCTTTTTTTACGACTATTACCCACTGCTAATAAAACGATGCCCAAAAATAGAAGGCCAATAATAATATAAGGCCAAACCAAAGCCGCATCCAAGATAAATTGCTTAAAACCAGCCCATCCGATGACCAAATTAGAAGAAAAGCCAGCACTGAATGTTGCTGCCTTAGGTTTTGCCATTTCCAAATTTTGATAAAAAGCCAAGGTAAACGTACTATAAGCCGGATTGCTTAAAATACTAGCCGCATTCAACTTAGCTAAATTTAACTCTTGAAGCGCAGCGCTAATCTTATCTTTTAATTTTAGTTGATCTTCTAAAACGGTTGATTTTTCTAACTGTCTATCTAGGCTTGCTAAATGTGCTTGCGTTGTTTTAATTTGACTAATAATTGGCAAATAATCTTTCTTTTCTTTCTGTTGCCAAACCTGCTTTTGACGAATCACAACGGCTAAGTCTCTAAACTCGCTCAAGACGGTTTCAAAGTTTTCTGGAGTGATATAAATCTCCATCGTATTCCCTTTGTAAAAATCACCTGTCTGCTCTAATTCATTGACAATATTAAAAGCATACTTTTTTGACAACTTTTGTACGTTGTTGTAGGTGTCTTGATAATTGCGAACGTTTAATAACATTGCGCCATTATTGGGCTTTTTTTCAATGAAGCTAGTTGTTGCTGTCCTTCCAATAGAATCTATGGTAGGAATTGTATTTTTATGCTCTTCGGCTGTTTCAACAGATTGCCCTACGCTGGCTAAAGCATTTTCCAGTTCTTGTACCACTTTCTTCGAGACAACAAAGTCACTAGCATCAATCACTTGCTTGCTTTCATTTGTAATTTGCGCCTCAATAGAATGCTTAAATTCTAATTCTAGGTGTTGATTTGCCTTAGTTTTAGCTTTATTGTACTGCTCTATTTTTGAAGGTTGAGATGGTTGACAAGCAACCAATAAAAAGCTGACCGTTAAAAGATACCAATAGCGCATGAATGTATTTTTTTTCTAAAAATTTAGACTACACTTCCTTTAAAAA
>CACVAQ010000333.1 GCA_902727865.1 uncultured Aureispira sp.
TTTTCATTCCTTAACAACTTGTCGTCTAAGAAAATAAAAACCCCTACAAATTTTAAAATTTGTAGAGGCTGTCTCTAACAAGTCTTGGGAATGGACTGTGCTTAGAGTATGTAAAATATGTTTTTTTATTGTTCACTCACACGAATAACAGTCCTAATGATTGTTTAGGTTCTCTTTTATTAAAAAGAAAGGCTGTTCTTGCACTCGTATATCTTTATGTCAAAGAATTTCCTAAATGGTTGTAATTTTTTCTTATTTTATTAAAAAAAAATCAACTAAAGAGCAAAATTTACTCTTCCGAAAAGTCTATTTTACCCGTTGCTAAATTATAAAAAGCTGGAATAATTTTTAATTTTTTGCTTTGTTCAGCAGCTTCAATAATTGGAGAACGAGAAACCAATTGTTTGCATGTTAGATGTGCATTAACTTTCACGACGGTATTCACTTCTTTGCTTTCCGAAGCATTGATCGCTGGCACAACATGTCCTAACAAATGATTCAGATTATAGCCATTATCTCCTCCAGCCAAGGCTGCTGTAATAGCGCCACAGTTCTCGTGTCCCATCACGACAATCAGATTCACGCCCAAATGTGCAACGGCATATTCAATACTAGCAATCGAAGAGGTGTTGGCAACATTTCCTGCGACCCGAATTACAAAGAGTTCGCCTAAACCCGTATCAAAAGATAATTCTGGGACAACACGACTGTCTGCACAGCTCAGAATAATCGCATAAGGATCTTGTCCTGAAGTCAGCTCTCCACGACGAGAAGAATTTTGAAGTTTACCATCCAAACTATCTTCTACAAAGTTTATATTTCCATCTTTCAAACGATTTAAGGCATCTTGCCAAGATATATTGTTTGCCATTGTATTTAGTGTATTTTAATTGAATAATATGTTCTCAGTTAATGGAACTAAGATAGTAAATATTTTATAAAAAATAGTGGTACTATCAAAAAATCACAAAATCACAAAAATTAAAAACTAAAAGGCGATAAAAGTCTATCCAAGCCATTTTAGGGAACAAATATGAGTCAGCGTTTAAAACAAATCAGGTTTTTTTTATGATTTCCAATTAATTCTTAGCCAAACATTAATTGTTCAAAAAAAGAACAAGACTATCAATAACAGGCTGACTGTCAAAACAAAAACAAGCTTAATTTCATTTATTCCCTTCTTTTATTTGCCAAAGGGCAAGCGATATTTCATGCTAAAATAGAAGTTGAGGACTAAGTGCTGGTCTAAACGTTTGCAATACCAAGAATAAAGCCTTATTTTCGCAGACTATTCATTAATTCTAAAGGATTGATTCTAATTAGAATTAATAAAACAATACAGAAACTTAAATAAGTACATGAAAAATATTAGAAACTTTTGCATTATTGCACATATTGACCACGGAAAGTCTACTCTAGCAGATCGTATGCTAGAAATGACTCAAACGATTTCGGAGCGCAAGATGCAAGACCAAGCTTTGGATAGTATGGATTTGGAGCGGGAGCGTGGTATTACCATTAAATCTCATGCCATTCAACTAAATTACACTCAAGATGGCGAAGAGTATATCTTCAACTTGATTGATACACCAGGTCACGTAGATTTTTCTTACGAAGTTTCTCGTTCTATTGCTGCCTGTGAAGGCGCACTACTTCTCGTAGATGCGGCACAAGGGGTACAAGCACAAACTATTTCTAACTTATACCTTGCTTTGGAAAATGACTTGGAAATCATTCCGATCTTAAACAAAGTAGACATGCCTTCTGCTATGGTGGATGAGATGTCAGAAGAAGTGGTTGACTTATTGGGTTGTGAATTAGACGATATTATCCTAGCCAGTGGAAAAACTGGTTTGGGCTTAGAAGATATATTTAGAGCCGTTGTCGAGCGTATCCCTCCTCCTTCTGGAGATCCTGAAGCGCCATTGCAAGCAATGATTTTTGACTCGATGTTTGATAAATATCGTGGGGTCATTGCTTACTACCGTGTTTTTAATGGCCGTTTAAAAAAGAACGATGCCATTCGTTTTTTTAATACAGAAAGTGATTTCTTTGCCAATGAAATTGGTGTTTTAAAAATGGATCAAGTTCCTAAGGACTCTATAGAAGCAGGAAATGTGGGCTATGTTATCACAGGAACCAAAGATTCAAAAGACATCAAAGTTGGAGATACCATTACCTTGCAAGACAATATTTGCGAAGAAGGTGTCCAAGGTTTTGAGGATGTAAAACCAATGGTTTTTGCGGGTCTTTTTCCTATTGAGAACGATGACTTTGAAGATCTAAGAGATGCCTTAGAGAAATTACAATTGAATGATGCTTCTCTTATTTTCCAACCAGAGACTTCGGTTGCCTTAGGTTTTGGATTCCGTTGTGGTTTCTTGGGTATGTTGCATCTAGAAATCATTCAAGAGCGTTTGGAACGTGAATACGATCAAAATGTATTAACAACGGTTCCCAATGTTGGGTATTTTGCTTATACAAAAAAGGGCGAAAAACTAACCATCAACACTCCGAATGATCTACCCAACCCTACTATTTTAGATTATGTAGAAGAGCCTTACATCCGTGCTCAAATCATTTCTAAACCAGAGTATATTGGTGGTATCATCAAACTTTGTATGGACAAGCGTGGTATTCTGAAAAATCAACAATACTTAACGCCAAGTCGATTGGAGTTAACCTTTGAATTGCCTTTAGCCGAAATTGTTTTTGATTTCTACGATCGCCTAAAAACAATTTCTCGTGGCTATGCTTCTTTCGATTACACACCGCTCGACTATCGTCAATCTGATTTGGTTAAATTAGATGTCTTATTGAACAGTGAAAGTGTCGATGCTTTCTCTAGTTTGATTCACACGACAAAAGCCGTTTCTTTTGGAAAAAGAATGTGTTCTAAGTTAAAAGACATTCTACCCAAACAACAATTTAAGATTGCGATTCAAGCAGCCATCGGTGCCAAAATCGTTGCCCGTGAAAACATCTCTGCTCTACGTAAAGATGTAACCGCTAAATGTTATGGTGGTGATATTTCTCGTAAACGTAAATTGCTAGAAAAACAGAAAAAAGGTAAGAAAAAAATGCGTGAAGTAGGAAATGTTCAAGTTCCTCAAAAAGCATTTTTAGATGTCCTTAAATTGGATTAATCTTTTTTATTATAACGCTTGATTTTCAAGCCTATTAAAGCTCTAAATGGTTCTTTCCTTTGTACAAAGAACTCTTTAGAGCTTTTTTTTCAATTGATTGCCCCCTCCTATTTAGAACAGCGTTCGGCTATACGCATTTGGTGTAAGGCTAGATTTACGAAATTTAGTATAAATTTAGCTGTAGTGTGAAACTAAGAAAAAGGTGCTAGATAATTAAACCAATTGCCGCTGTAGCTATTGTTGGATGACGTTTTTTTACTCTTTTTCAATTACATTAGTAGGCGGACAATTGGGCCAACCAATGCAAATTTTATTGCCTATAATGAGTATGCCAATACTAGCAAAAGCCATATTGCGTTCATTGCGTATATTTAGTTTTGGTGGATTGAATA
Organism: uncultured Aureispira sp.; assembly: GCA_902727865.1. GTDB lineage: Bacteria > Bacteroidota > Bacteroidia > Chitinophagales > Saprospiraceae > Aureispira. Next base: position 3,539 of record CACVAQ010000333.1, read on the forward strand.
AATGCACATTTTTTGTTTTAATTTTTAAGTTTTTAAATAAGTGCATTTTAATATTACGACCTATAACATCTGATAGAAGGGTGTTTGTATGGTCAACCATTTGATAATGAACTATTGATTTTTTCCATACGTCTATATCGTTAATACTTCGTGGGATTTTTAGTTTTTTTACCAAAAAACATAAAAACCATTTCATATTAGCTTGATTATCAATGATTTAGTTAAACTAATAATTTAAAGCTATCTTATTGATAATCAAACTAATATAATTTCTCCACGAAGTAATGTATCGTAATAATAAGATAAAATAATCGTGTCTTTGGTATATGGGATTTCTATTTTTGATAATATTCTCTTTACAGTAGGTTCAAAGTAAAGAATGACTTCGTTTTGGTTGGTATAAGGACTGTCGTGTATTTCTGTAATACCTTTTTCTTGTAATTTTTGTCTAACTTTATGTGGTATAAAACAGCTACTAAAGTATAAGCAACAAATAAAACTTATTATATATAAGCGCATATTTTTTTATTTTACTAGTTGATTATACAATGTTGGTTCTGCTTGAACTTTGCCAGACTTATAGGATTGAGGGCTATCTTTTCTTT
>CACVAQ010000334.1:0-3266 GCA_902727865.1 uncultured Aureispira sp.
ATAAATATTACCAGATCGTATCAGAACGTTATAACCCCCGTTAAAAGCAAGACAACGAAAACAGCTACCACTAATAATACACCTTCTAGTAAAAGAATGGGCATAGCAAGTGGGCGAATTGGTTTTAAAACACCTTCCTTAGAAGCTTCTCGCAAACGATTAACAATTGTATCAATACTTTCGTACTGTTCCATTGTTGGGTTAACGGCACGAGTAGGGTCAATGGGAATCATGTTGGCGGCAGGAAGTGCCTCTTTGATGCTGATTAACTCGGTTTGGAGCTGTGTTTCTAAAGCATCTAATTTTTTATTTAAGCTATTTACGGCTGTTTCGATAGGATCTTCTTTGGCAGCAGCGGCATTTGTTAATTGTAAAAAATCGCCTTCTGTTAGCCCATTATTAGCTGAGTTTTCGTTGAGGTCTAATAATTTATCGCCCTTTTGTAAATGTAAGATGCCTTCTACTCCTTGCACAAAGTTCTTTTCGGAAGCCTGTTGAATGATGTTGCTCAAAGGCGCTGTTTCATTCAATTGAACATCTAGAATGAGCGATTCTGAAGGATGTTTGATGCGTAAGGTCAATAATTTTTCAGTCACGAGTGTTTCGGCTACAGCCACTTCTTCGTGCGCTATAATTCGAATAACAGCCCCATCATAAAGCTCTTGAATTTCATCAAAGGTCATTTGACGCTCTAGGCCTTGCCCCATCAATTCAAAATCATATCCATTTTTGTTTTCATTGATAAAACCACTCAAAAGAAGGTTGTTAATCATTTCCTCGATGGTAAACGCACCATCTATGTCTACGTTTAAAGTAGTTCCATATTGAGGGTGCATGAAATTTAGATTGTATTCTATCATTGGGTTATTTGTTGTTGATGGACATTGTACGGTTACTATATTTCGTAAAAAAAAAATGTATTAAGTTGATTGTTAGGTGGGTAGCGCTTTGGGTCTTAGTCTGTTAATTAATCTAATACAAACTATTTTTTATCAAAAAACTAAAATATTAGCGCAACCGTGTAGTGGTTTTTGAAAAAAATTGTTGATAAACAGATTCAAATTACTAAAAAAATGAGAAGAATTAAAAGTATTTGATTCAAGATTTAAAACAGTATTTTAAAAAAGATAGTTCCTTTGATTGAAAAAGGGCATCTATTAAAAGATAAATTTGTAATTATTGCATTTTATTCTAGAGATTCGCAGGTTTTGATGAGAATGTTCAAAGCATCTTTGGTATCTTTAGAACATCTTCATTTTTTGTTTTTGAACAAGATGCTGTTCATAATTGTTTATTATATGCTTGCTGGTCGTCTACTTTCTATCAAAGTTCTTATTATCAATCAATAAAACTATGCAAATCGTTATTTTAATTACTACAATACTTTCTCTCTTGTTCACGACAACTTCTTATACCCAAACAACGATTGAACCTTTTGATAAGGTACCTCAACCAACTGTGCCCGACTACTCTAAAGTGGAAACGTGGGCAGCGCATCCTAAAAAGAAAGATAAAGCAGATAAAATCCCTGCACCATTAAAAAAAGAGGTGACTAATTTGTCAGAAAAGGTAGATGTGTTCTTTTTACATCCGACGATCTTTACAGGAGAAGTGAAAAATGAGTACCTATGGAATGCTGCGGTAGAGGATGCTAAAATGAATAAACAAGTAGATAAAACAACCATTAAATTACAAGCAAGTATTTTTAATCAAGCGGGACAAATTTATGCGCCTAGATATCGTCAAGCACATTTAAGAAGTTTTTTTGAGCCCAATATAGAAGAAGGGAATAAAGCATTAGACTTGGCTTATGAAGATGTAAAAAGTGCGTTTAAATACTATTTAGAACACGAAAATAAAGGCCGCCCGTTTATTTTGGCAGGACATAGTCAAGGAGCACGCCATCTGAAATTATTATTAAAAGAACAATTTGATGGAACGGATTTGTATAAACAATTGATTGCTGCTTATATCGTAGGATGGGGGGTAGAAGAGGATACTTATTCCGAAATCCCTTTGGGAACAAGTGCCAACCAAACAGGTTGTTTTGTAACTTGGAGAACTTATAATAAAGGATATCAGCCTGGTTGGATTCGAGAAAATGATGTTTGTGTTAACCCTTTGACATGGACAGCCGATACAACTTATGCGCCTTATACTGCCAATGAAGGATCCATTTTGTTAGGATTTAACACGCTAAGAAAAAACTTGTTTGATGCGCAAGTTCATGGTCCTATTTTGTGGGTAGGGAAGCCTAATATATTTCTTGGAGGACTTATGCAACGGGACAACTATCATGTAGGTGATTATAATTTATTTTATGTGAATGTTCGTAGAAACGCGATTCTTAGAGCAAGAACTTTTTTGGAGAAAAAAGATAAATAAAAAACAAATTGTTGTATCTTTTTGAAACATATTTTGCTTATGAACAGTATACTTGGTACTATGAAGAAAAATAAACCATTAATACGATTTGACTGGGCAATTAAAAAGCTCTTGAGAAACAAAGCTAATTTTGATATTTTAGAAGGATTCCTAAGTGAGTTACTTCAAGAAACAATCAAAATTAAACAAATATTAGATAGTGAAAGTAATAAAGAAACATCTAATGACAAACATAATCGAGTCGATCTTTTAGTAAAAAATACAAAAGGAGAGTTGGTTATTATAGAAGTACAAAACAGCAAAGAATACGATTATTTTCATCGAATTCTTTTTGGAACGTCTAAGGCAATTACGGAATATATCCAAGAAGGCGACACTTATTCAAAGATAAAAAAGGTCATTTCTATTACAATTGCCTATTTTGACTTAGGACAAGGCAAGGATTATATCTATCATGGAATTCACCAGTTCAAAGGATTGCATCATGGAGATATACTCAACTTAGCAGAGAAGCAAAAAGTGCTTTATGAGAAAGAAAAGGTTTATGAAATATTTCCAGAATATTGGTTGATTAAAGTTAGTCAATTTAATGGTGCTGTGCAGGATAAATTAGATGAATGGATTTACTTTCTGAAAAATGGAGAGGTGCAGGATAATTTTACGGCGAAAGGTTTAGATGCTGCTAAAGCAAAGTTAGACAAAATGAGTTTGACAGAAGAAGAGCAGCAGGAATATAAATATTATCTCAAACGATTGAGAGATATAGCGAGTGAACAGCATACCAAAATGGCAGATGCCGCAGATGTGTTAAAGGCAAAAGAAGAGGGTTTAAGAAAGGGGTTTGAAAAAGGCATCGAGCAGGGCATCGAAAAAGGCATCGA
>CACVAQ010000334.1:3366-20648 GCA_902727865.1 uncultured Aureispira sp.
TGAGAGATATAGCGAGTGAACAGCATACCAAAATGGCAGATGCCGCAGATGTGTTAAAGGCAAAAGAAGAGGGTTTAAGAAAGGGGTTTGAAAAAGGCATCGAGCAGGGCATCGAAAAAGGCATCGAGCAGGGCATCGAAAAAGGCATCGAGCAGGGCATCGAAAAAGGCATTGAGCAGGGCATCGAAAAAGGCATTGAGCAGGGTATCGAAAAAGAGCAACAAAAAGCAATTCTTGGATTTTATGATCTAGGAATAGAGGTTGTTAAAATAGCCAAAGCTCTAAATGTCACAGAGGAAAGAGTGAATCAAGTGATAAAAGAATATAGATGATTTAAGACCAATCTTTAAATGGGTGTTGTACTAAATTCGCATTGTAATAACGATTATCATCCGACACTTCCTCTTTTATCCAAGAGGGAAGGGCGAAAATTTGATCTTCTGATTCAAGCTCTACTTCAGCAATGATTAAACCAGTGTTATCGCCTTCAAATTCATCAACTTCCCAAATAAGATTATCATAGGGGAGAAGATAACGCCTTTTTTTAATAATAGAACCTTGACATATTTTTAATAACGCTAAACCATCGTTCAAGGGAATTTGATATTCAAATTCTGATCTAGAAACACCTTTAGTTATACCTTTGATGGTTAGTAAAGCACTTGCTTTTGTGATACGAATACGAACAGTGCGTTCTGGATTTAAGGATAAGTAGCCTTGAGAAATGTGAGTGTACTCCGCATTTTTTTTTGCTTGTTGCCAGGCTTTGAATTGTATTAGGTATTTGCGCTCTATTTTTTGTTTAGAAACTATATTTATAGTGTTTTAAGAATACTTTTTTTCCTTTTTCTGTAAAAACATAGTCAATAAAGTCAAGTTCTACGCCATTGATGTTTTCTAATTCGGGGCGTTTGTGTGGTGTTAAAATAACTAAACTTTTGCTATGTTGGAACAATTGTATAACCAAAGGATACAATTTTTGCTCGTCACAAAGATGCATGGCAAAACTAGAAATAATGCAGCTATATTTCCCTGTTAACTTCCCTTTAATAACATCGTCAAAAGACCATTGATAGCATTGTTGTGCTAAGTTTTTTTTATACAATTGATGTGTATAAGGATCGCTGCCTGTGAAGCTAGTATAGCCCAATTCTTGAAGGACCCAGCTGATTTCTCCTCCTCCTGCACAAAAATCTAAAACACTACTATAATCTAGTCTATTTTTGTTTTTAGTAATTAATTCTTCAATTTGCTGATTGTGAGGGTTCTGATATTGGTTTCCATAGTCTTTGTAATATTTATCAACGCCCAAATGCTCATATAGCTTTCTAATGTGTTTCATGAAAATCTATTGTAATAGGAAAAATGTTGAGAATTTTTTGGCTTAAGCATCAATCTTTTAGTATCTTAACTATGATTGTTTTGATTGAAATAATCATTAAGATTCGTTCGGTAAAAGTTTTATTAGATTGATTTGTAGTTGTTTAGTAGGAGTGTTGGAATGAATTAAAGCACTGAGATTAATCTGATGAAAATAGTGGTTGTTTGATTTTTTGATCAAAAAAAAAACATCGGACTATCATATTCATTAGTTCGTGGAGAAATTATATTAGTTTGATTATCAATAAGATAGCTTTGAATTGTTAGTTAAGTTATTGATAATCAAACTAATATGAAATGGTTTTTATGTTTTTTGGTAAAAAAACTAAAACCTCGGAGAAGCAGCGAAGCTAACATAAGCGTAGCGCTCATGAACGTAGTGAACTAATCCCACGAAGTATTAATATTAAAATACAAAATTAATTAAAAAATAAAGAATAGTGCTTATTATTCATACCTAAAAAAAGAAGTACATGTTTGCTCAAGGTTTATTAGAAGGAAAAATTATTTTGGTAACAGGTGGTCGTAGTGGAATTGGTTATAAAATAGCTGCCTCTTGTTTGTCTTATGGCGCAACGGTTTACATGACTTCGAGAAATGAAGAAAAATTGAATAAAGCAGCTGAAAAGTTGAGCGAAATGGGAACTTGTTACGCTATTGCAGGGGACATTCGCAACATAGAACGAGTACAAGAAATTGCAGCTTACATCAAAAAAAAATCAGGACGTTTAGATATTTTAGTGAATAATGCTGGGGGACAATATCCTTCGCCAGCAAAGGATATTAGTTACAATGGATGGAATGCGGTGATCAATAATAACCTGAACGGAACTTGGTACATGACCCAAACGATGGCAAATACGTTTTTTATTCCTCAGAATAATGGAAAAATTCTTAATATTATTGCCAATATATATCGAGGGTTTCCTGGTATGGTGCACACTGGAGCAGCAAGGGCTGGAGTTGAAAATATGACCAAAACCTTGGCGGTAGAGTGGAGCCGTTATCAAATTAATATCAATGCGATAGCCCCTGGAGTGATCCAATCTACGGGTTTGGAACAATATCCACCAGAGTTGCTCAAAGATGTGAGCGATAGAATTCCACTCAAACGACTTGGTTCGACTCAAGAGGTAGCCGATTTAACTATTTTCTTAGTAAGCCCTATGGCTTCTTTTATCACGGGCGAAACGGTTTATATTGATGGAGGACAACGCTTGTGGGGAGATGTTTTTGAATTTTAACAAAAAATATTAAGATCCGATCTAGCTTAAGGAGTAGAATAAAAAGGGTGACAGAAACAAGCCTCTAACTAGTCAAAAGTAGGCCAGGTATTAAAAAATAACGTTCTTTGACAAATCGTGTGATAATAGTTTAAACCACTTTTTCTATTAAAAGGTATATCCCAATTCATAGCTGTTAAAAGTTAGCCTATGGTTTCAATTCCACACGATTTGTCAAAGAATCAAAAATAAGAACGAAAAGACAATTATGAAATCATACTATTTTACAGAAGAACACAATCTATTCAGACAATCTTTGCGTGATTTTTTAAACAAAGAAGTCCTTCCGAATGTAGATCAATGGGAAGAAAATCGTCGCATTCCAAAAGATTTTTGGAAAAAATTTGGAGCAATGGGCTATTTTGGCTTGAACTTTCCAGAAAAATATGGCGGCTCAGACTTAGATTTTTTCTATTCCGTAATTTTAGTGGAAGAAATTTCTAAATGCTTTTCTGGCGGTTTTGCAATTATGCCAATGGTACAATCGTACATGTCTACGCCCTATATCTTAACACATGGATCTGATTACTTAAAAGATAAATACCTTCCCAAAGCAATTACAGGAGAATTAATTTGCTCTATTGCTATCTCGGAACCTGGTGCTGGATCGGATGCGATGAATATTCAAACGAAAGCGATACGAGCTGGTGATCATTATATTGTCAATGGAAGTAAAACATTTATTACGAATGGTGTTTATGGAGACTTTATGGTAGCTGTTGTTAAAACAGATCCAGATGCTGGCGTCGGGGGAGTAAGTTTGTTGGTAATTGATCGAGATGCAGTAGGCGTTTCTGCTCGAAAACTAAAAAAACTGGGTTGGCATGCTTCAGATACAGCAGAATTAAGTTTTGATGATGTAAAAGTACCTGTTGAAAATCTGATTGGAGACGAGGGAATGGGCTTTTATTATTTGATGGGCGGCTTACAATTAGAGCGTTTGATAGGAGCGGTAAGTAGTATTGGTAGTTGTGACGCCTCTTTGAAATATGCGTTGCAGTACATGTCTGAACGAAAAGCTTTTGGTAGACCGATCAACAAGTTCCAAGTCTTGCGTCATCGTGTTGCTCAAATGGCTTCCGAAATGGAATCGAACCGTTATTTTACCTATCACTGCTGTAGGTTACACGACGATGGTGAATATGCGGTAAAAGAATCTTCGATGGCAAAATTATTAGGAACCGAATTGTGTAATAAAGTAGCTACAGAGTGCTTACAATTTTTTGGAGGCTATGGCTATATGGAAGACTATAAAATGGCACGTGTCTTTAGAGATGCTCGAATTGGAACTATTGGTGCAGGAACATCTGAAGTCATGCGTGAAATTATTTCCAAGATGGTCATTGATGGGCAAGAATATGAAGGTTCTTAAATCTTGGAAAACTTGTATAAAATCATCCGATGATAACAAAGTTTAACAGTGAACTAGTTTGAATTGATTGAATAATACCCTATTTTTATAAGAAATGATTGCTCCTTATCTTAAAATAATACGACTATAGAAAATGGAAAATATTAAAAAAACACATCGAATTAAAGGCTTTGATGTTAAAACGACCAAAGGAACCAACATTAAATTTGGAGAAGGTAGCGATAAACCTACCCTGTTGGTTTTGTTCACCACTTGGTGTTCTTCTTGTTTGGAAGCAACTCCTGCTATTAGTAACAAATTTAAACACCTTAAAGATAAAATCAATATTGTTGGTATTGGCAGAGAGCATAATGCTGCAGAGTTAGAAGAATGGTCTAACAAAGAGGGCTTGAGTTATGACCTGGTCGAAGATCCGACTAGAGAATTGTTTCATGAATTTGCAAACTTGCATGTACCAAGAATGTATTTAATTAATACGGACGGCAATGTAACGTATCAAGATGTAAATTGGCATCCATTGATGTTAGAGGACATGGAAGAGGCGATTAATAAGGTGCTGAAAGAGTAAAATTAAATAAAACGTGAGATGCGTTTAAGTACTTTTTATTAAATTTTAAGTTGTGTTTTTCTTTGGTGTAAAGAACCAAGCCTACTCGTTCACTACGTTCCTATTGTAGACAACAAGCTAATCAACAGCTATGTTGTCTAAAATCTAAGAGCGAAGCGACCTAGAAAGTAGCTTTGGCTAGATTAAAACTATAATATTATTTAAAATTATTTTTGTCCATCTACTTACGTACTACTAGTATAGTATGCTTTTACATGGACTATTGAATCCTTCATTACTTAGCAGCGCAGCTAAGTATAGCATAAAACACAATGGAAAAACTTGTTTATCCTCTATTATATTATCAACTATCCGAAAATAGAGTTTTGGGCTTATTAGTTGGCACCAATCATCAGATTATAGATAAAGATGTTCGGCATGTAAAATCTACCCTAACGACACATTTAAAACGGTTATATAAAAAATACGACGATTATCCTTATACTCCTTTTGAGTCTTTTCGAATGAAGACGTTTGAGGTGAAGGTGCGTCCTGTATATCGAGATAAGAACCGTTCTTACCCTTCTAGTAAGATGCTTAAAGTACCTGTAGATGCGGTTTTTGGACCAACAGATCAAGGACATTTTTGCTGTTTTTTGCCTTTGTTAGGAGAGAGTTTTTATTATTATGATAGTAAATTACTGGTTTCGTTGGTACAGAATTTTGCCATGAATATTCTCAACAAAAAAACACCCGATGAAGTCTATCGAATGATTACAGGATTGCGTCCAAATTTAGACGAAATTGCTTTGCGGATAAATTTGTACCGAGAATATAATTTTAATAATGGTTGGAGTTTCAAAGATAAATTCAAAGAACTAGAGGCGATGGCAGAACGCTATCCTCAACCAAAATCTTTGCGTAAAAATATTGCTGCGTTTCCCGAAGCCGCTTGGGAGTTGGAACGAGAAGTGGGTGAAACGGTAGACAAAATCGTGAGTACTCGTTCGAATATCCTACTGGTTGGCAAACATGGTACAGGCAAAAGCTCTGTATTGCGTCAAGCCATGCGAAAAATTACCGCTAAATCGTCTAAGTTGGACTTGACATTTTGGCAATTAATGGCACAACGAATTACTGCAAGAGCAAAATATTTGGGCGAATGGCAGCAAAATGTAGAGGAACTGTTGTATGAGTTGGAATGTGCGAACGGTATTTTGTGGGTGGTCGATATGGTGCAATTACTACAAACAGGAGGCGAAGGTCCCGAAGACAGTGTGGCGGCATTTTTGACGTCCTTTTTACAAAATGGAAAATTACAAATGCTTGGAGAGGTGACGCCTTCTCAATTAGAAAGTATGCGTCGAATGTTGCCTGGTTTTGTAGAGAATTTTCAGATTGTAGAACTCGAAGAACTACCAGAACACAAGATTCAAACGATCTTAGATAAGTTTGCCGACTATTGTCGTCAGAATATGAAAATTGACATGGACAAAAAAGCCTTGTCGATCAGTTATCGTTTGCTGTTGCGTTACTATCCTTATGAAAGTTTTCCAGGGAAAGGGGTGAAGTTTTTGAGCCAATGTGTCAATCAAGCCTTGAAAAAAAATCGTACTCAAATTACTAAAAAGGAGGTGATTGATAACTTTATTAAGCAAACAGGAATGCCTGAGTTGTTCTTGCGAGATGATTTGTTATTGGAGGATAAAGAATTAACGGCTTATTTTAAAAATAGAATCATTGGACAAGATACCGCCATAGAATCCTTATCTAATGTCGTGAAGATATTCAAGGCAGGATTGAACAGTCCTGCAAAGCCAATTGCGACCATGATTTTTGCTGGTCCAACGGGGGTGGGGAAAACAGCTTCGACCAAAGCCTTGGCAGAATACTTTTTTGGCAAAGGGCAGAAAAAATCGCCTTTGGTACGGATCGACATGAGCGAGTTTCAACATCCTGCACAATTAGCTCGATTTATTGGAGTTGGAGGCGAAGTTGGAAAATTAGTACAAGAAATTCGAGAACGTCCCTTTTCAGTCCTTTTATTGGATGAGATAGAGAAAGCAGACCCGTCGGTTTTTGATGCTTTACTAACGGTTTTAGATGAAGGCTTGTTGGTTGATGCTTATGGTCGGGTGACCAATTTTAGAAATACAATTATTATTATGACCTCTAATTTAGGAGCGTCGAATCGAGCTTCTGTAGGCTTTGGGGCAGGGGATACTACCAATTTCGAATCTGCGATTGGAAAGTTTTTTAGACCAGAATTTGTTAATCGAATTGACCATATTGTCACGTTTAATGCCTTGGAACAGGAGCATATTCAAGCCATCACACGTTTAGAGTTAGAGGCTTTGAATAAACGAGAAGGTTTTGACAAACGCCAAGTTACCTTATCTTTTTCGACTCCTTTGGAGGAACATTTAGCGGAAATAGGCTTTGACAAACGTTATGGTGCTAGACCCTTGCAACGTGCTTTGGAGAATGAAATTATTGCACCTTTGGCAAAATGGTTGTTGGAGCACCCCAACATAATGGGTTGTCAATTACGTTTAGACTTAGTAGAGGGGCAATTGGAAATTAAAAATTAATTTTTTGGCCCTTGCGGCAAGATGTCAGCCACTATTGAAGCAGGGTTTGGCAAGATGTCAGCCACTTTCAAAGTAGCTGACATCTTGCCAACTATCCTTATTAACAAAAAAAACAACAAAATAAAAAAGCAACAAACAACTATATATTGGATAGTAATTTTTTTATTTTTCCAAACCTATTCTCTTTGGGCGCAGCAAGACAGCACTCAAAAAATGCCTCCTATCTCGAATTGGAGGACTATAACGATTGTTGCTAGTGATACAATTGTTCTAGACAGTCAAGTTGTTTTTCCAAACTCCTTCTTATTAAAAAATTCTAAAAACGAAGTTATTGCAGATTCGACCTATCGAATAGAAGGCAATCAACTCCTTTTCTTGAAACGCCCCAAAGACAGCCTTTTTCAAGCTCGTTTTCGAGTTTTTCCTTATCCATTAACAGAAAAAAGACAGCGCAAAGATGTGGTTCAAATTGGTAAAAACATTCAGCACGACGGCGTGATTGGTAGCGGGTATAATTATAATCCATTTGAGACAGGTGGAGATGCGTTTAATTTTAGTGATTTGGATTATAGTGGGGTGTTTGCTCGGGGGATTTCGTTGGGGAACAGCCAAGATTTGGTGCTGAATTCTACGTTCAATTTGCAGGTAGCAGGAAAGTTGGGCGATATAGAGATATTGGGAGCAATTACCGATAATAATGTGCCTTTGCAGCCCGAAGGAAACACACAGCAGCTAGATGAATTTGACCGAATTTTTATTCAATTCAAATACAAGCGCCAACGATTGATTGCGGGAGATTATAATATTGAACGTCCCAAAGGAAGCTACTTTATGAACTACTACCGCCGTTTGCAGGGAGGGCAGTTGTTTACGAATTTGAAGGTAGGAAAAGGACGTTTGAAAACAGATGCTAGTTTTGCCGTCTCTAAAGGCAAGTTTGCTAGAGATGTATTTGATGGGCAAGAAGGAAACCAAGGGCCTTATCGGTTGAAAGGAGCGAATGGAGAGCTATTTATTATTATTGTAGCAGGTACAGAACGAGTCTATATTGATGGCAAATTATTAAAAAGAGGCGCAGACAATGATTATGTGATTGATTATAATTTAGGAGAAATAACCTTCACACCACAACTATTAATTACCAAAGACAAACGAATTCAAGTAGAATTTAGTTACACCGATTTGACTTTTTTGCGAACCTTGGGAACGGCTAATGTGCATTACGAAACAAAAAAAAGTACGGTTCGGTTTAATTTTTATTCTGAGCAAGATGCCAAGGGACAGACGGCTGCGGAATCCCTGTCGGATTCTGCTAAAGCAGTCTTGCAGCGTATTGGAGACAATGTAGGTCAAGCCTATGTTTCAGGGATTAGCATTCCCGATCAGACGGGCGAAAATGTAGGGTTGATTTTTTATAAATTAACCGATACTTTGGTCAATGGATTTCGTTACGACAGCGTGCTCATTTTTTCTGACGATCCAGATTCTGCGATTTATTCGGTGCGTTTTGCCATTATACAAGGTGGTGGAAATTACATTCGGACACAAGGCGCTGCGAATGGCGTCGTATATCAATGGGTAGCGCCCGATCCGTTTACCAACGAACCGAGGGGGACACATGCGCCCATTCAGTTGTTGTCAACACCCAAACAGCGACAGTTGTACAACTTTGGAATGGATTATAATATGAGTGAAAATGGCCGTATCTCTGCGGATATTGCCTTGAGTAATGTTGATAATAATACGTTTTCTGACATTGGAAATGCCGACAATCAAGGAGCCGCAGCACGGTTAACGTATCAACAAAAAATTCCTTTGTTTTGGGGAAAAGAAACGCCTTTGGATACCTTGTCCAAAGACAGTTTTGAAACAAGCGCCAATACGTTCTTAAAAATAAATGCCCATTACGAATACTTGACCAAAGAATTTGAATTCATAGAGCCCTATCGACCAAGAGAATTTTCTAGAGATTGGAACATTAATTTAGCCGAACAGACACAGGAGCATTTATACAAAGCCAGTTTGAGTTTGGAGGGACGGAAATGGGGAAGTGTTGCCTATCAATTTAGCGGTTTGAACAAGGATAGCTTGTACAATGGCTATCAACATAGTTTGGCGATTAATACCCGTTATAAGGGGTTTCAAATTAGTAGTAATAGTAGTTTAGTGCAAAGCCAAACGCCTACTGAAAAAAGTAGGTTTGTCCGCCCTAAATTAGATATTTCTCAACGTTTCAAAAAGTTGTTGAATTGGGAAGTTGGGGTTTATGGAGAGTTGGAGCAAAATAGCCGAATAGATCTCAATACCGACACCTTAACCCAAGGAAGTTTCTACTATAATTTATTTAAAGTCTATTCGATCTTGCCAGCCAGCGAAAATTTGACCTTAAAAACACATTACATTCGTCGGTATGATTATACCCCTAAAAAGGACGGCTATTTGACCAATTCGGTCGCAGACGATGTAAATTTAGCAGGGGATTGGCGACAAACAGCCGCTTCTCAATTGAAATGGAATTTGACCTATCGAAACTTGAGGATTCAAGATAGTACGTTAACAACACAAGAACCCAAGGAAACGTATTTAGGTCGTTTGGAATATATTCTTAATGTAAAAAAAGGCTTCATTCGCTCCAATACGATTTATCAATTAGGATCTGGACAACAGCAGAAAGTGGAATACAATTACATCAAAGTGGACCAAGGACAAGGTGCTTATATTTGGGTCGATCGGAATGGAGACGAAGCGCAACAAATCAATGAATTTGAGCAAGCACAGTTTCAAGATCAAGCCGATTATATCCGAGTTACTTTATTAACAGGCTCTTTTATTCGAACGAATAATGTGCTTTTTAGTCAAAGTTTAACCATTCGACCGAAGCGATTGATTCAAGGCATTCGAAAGAAAAAGGGCAAGGACTATAAAACACCAATCGGCTTGGACATTTTGCAGCGCTTTTCGACTCGAAGTATTTTTAAGATCGACCGCAGAACCTACGATGGTGCAGAGAGTGTGGTTGCCTTTAATCCCTTTCAATTAAATGTCAACGACACCGCATTGGTGTCGGTTAGTTCTAGTATTAATAATAACCTGTACGTTAACCGAACGGGGATTTATAGTATTGAATTTGGGCAGCGAGATAGCCGAGGGAAAACCTTGTTGAGTACTGGTTTTGAAAGCCGAAACTTTACCGAGTATAGTTTGAATCAACGCCTCAATATCAAGCCTGGGAAACGGAAACAAGGGCAAAAGCCATCTGCGGTGTTAAGAAACATTCGCTTACAAGCCTTATTAACGGGAACGTATGGCTTACAGGGCAATCGATCCGAGTTTTTCCCGATTCGAGATTATGACCTAGAATATTACAGCATAGCCCCTCAATTTACCTTCTTATATCAAAAGTCTTTTCGAGTTGTTCTCAAATATAAATACAATCATAAAAAGAACAAAATCAACGACCAAGAGCTTGTGCAAAGCCATGATGTGACGACGGAAATTAGTTACAACCAAACCGCTAAAACGAATATTAAAGCCAGTTTTTCAGTTGTTCAAGTCGCTTTTGATGGTGATCCAACGTCCTCTGTTGGCTATACGATGACGCAAGGTTTGCAAGCTGGGAGTAATTATTTGTGGAATGTGTCTATCTCGCAAGCACTGTCTAGAAGCATTCAATTGACGGTGAGTTATGAAGGACGGAAAACAGGGGGAAGCGATAATGTAGTGCATGTTGGACGGGCAGAAATTCGGGCTAATTTTTAAGGTTTTTAGGCTTGGGTTCTTACCCTTGTACTAGTTAGCGAGCAAAACTATTTAGGAACGATTCTAAAATAAAAAGGAATTCGGTTACACACAGTTCTAAATATTAAAGAAAGCTTTGTATTTTTGCTTTATGAAGCAGCAACAAGAACTAGGTCAAGAAAATTGTTTTATCCCTTTTGAGGAATCTATGGACAGCTATGTCCTGCCCGAAAAATTTACGTTCCCGTTTTATTACGAACCACATCCGCTAAGTCTATTGGCGGCAACCAAATTGCAAGGCTATTTAGAAACGCAATCGGATTGGGAGCACAATTTTTATCCCAAGGAAGGAGAAACGGAACCTGCGATTGGCAAAATGTTTGGCGTTTTGGTGGTACAAACGAAAGACAATCGCTTGGGGTATTTGGCTGCTTTTTCTGGGAAATTAGCGAATGAAAATCATCATTCGATGTTTGTTCCACCGGTCTTTGATATGTTGAAAGACGATAGCTTTTTTGTCACTGGCGTAAAGGTGATTAATAAAATTAATCAGTCGATTAAAGCTTTAGAAGAGAATCTTGATTATTTGGCTTATAAGGACTATTTGAAAGCGGAAACTGAATTAGTGGATTTGCGTCTTGCTTTCAAGCGCCAGCAAATGAAGCAAGATAAAAATAGAAGAAAAGCAGAACGAACCGCAGGCAAAGCAAGTTTGTCTCCCGAAGCGTTTAAGGTCTTGGAGCAGTCTTTGAAAGACGAAAGCCTTGGGCATCAGTATTATTACAAACAAACTGTAAAGTTTTGGAAAGAACGATTGGCGAGAACGCAAGCGGGTTTGGATGTCTATCAAGATGAGTTAGATGCTTTGAAGGAGGCTCGAAAAACAAAATCTGCTGGAATTCAAAAACAACTCTTTAATCAGTATGTTTTCTTGAATCACAAAAAAGAAGAAAAGAGCTTGTACGATATTTTCTTGCCAACGATTAATGACGTTCCGCCTGCTGGAGCAGGTGAATGTGCGGCCCCAAAACTGTTGCAATACGCTTTTTTACACGATCTAAAACCTGTTGCTTTAGCCGAGTTTTGGTGGGGCGAGTCGCCTAAGTCTGAAATCCGAAAACATGGCTATTTTTACCCTGCTTGCCGAGGCAAATGCGAACCTATTTTAGGGCATATGCTAGGAGGGCTGCCAATGGACGATAATCCTATGTTGACGAATCCTGCGGAAGGAAAAACGATTGAGATTATTTATGAAGACGACGATTTGTTGGTGGTCAATAAGCCTGCTGATTTTTTTTCTGTTCCTGGTATCCATATCAAAGATTCTGTCTTGCTTCGAATGAAACAGCGTTATCCAAATGCTACAGGACCTTTAACCGTGCATCGTTTGGATATGTCCACTTCTGGCTTGATGTTGATTGCAAAAAAGAAGGAAATACACAAAAGTTTGCAATATCAGTTTATCAAAAGAACGATAAAGAAGCGTTATGTGGCTTTGTTGGATGGTTGTGTCGTCGGTGATGGTGGTTTTATTGACTTGCCCCATCGAGTCGATTTGGAGGATCGCCCTCGACAAATTGTTTGTTTTGAGCATGGTAAAAATGCTAGAACGAAATGGGAGGTTATTGAACGTTCTAAGGAGCAAACCCGTGTTTATTTTTACCCAATTACAGGGCGAACGCATCAGCTTCGAGTACATGCTGCGCATCCAATGGGTTTAAATAAGCCTATTGTTGGAGATGATTTGTATGGAAAAAAAGGCAAGCGTTTGTTGTTGCATGCAGAGTCAATTGAGTTTGAGCATCCTGTTACTAGAGAGAAAATGAGGGTGCAGGCTGATCCTGAGTTTTAACTTTTGATAAAAAAAATAACGATTGATTGACCCTTTTTGCCAGCCCATAAAAAATAGCTTAGGCTTTACTGTTTTTTTTAAGTCGTAAGTATGAATTTTGATAGTCAGCTACTTACGAATTAACACTTAAAAGGTACGACCAAATACCTACTGTTATGAAAAAGAAAAAGAGTCCGCTGTGGCAAAAAGGGGCAAAGAACCAAAATAACTTATTAAGTAGCTTAATTAAAATAGATTATGGACATCCAATATGCATACACGATTCTTTATGTTCAAGACGTTCCCCAAACCATTGAATTTTATCATAAAGTCTTTGGATTTGAAGAAAAATTTACAACGCCCGAAAAGGATTATGGTGAGATTATTTCAGGAGCCACTACGATTTCTTTTGCAAATTTAGAGCTTGCAACATCTAATTTTAAACCAGAGTTTTCGGTGAGTAGTTTGGATCAAAAACCATTTGGAATCGAGTTGGCTTTTACTACTTCAGATGTGAGGAAATTGTTGGATCTAGCCCTTGAACACGGAGCGGTCCAATTGGCGGAGCTTCAAGTCAAACCTTGGGGGCAAGAAGTGGCCTATGTAAGGGACTTGAACGGCTTTATTATTGAAATTTGTACGCCTATGAAAGGGTAGTTTGTTTGTTTGTTTGTTTGTTGAAAATTAAGCACTTATTTCAAGATAGAGACGGAGCTTAATCCAGGACTTAACTTTTTGATTTTTTGATCTGATCCAAGAGCCAGTCAATCGCTTTATTTTTATCTTTTATAGTGAAAATTTTAATAGGGTAGCCTCTCTTTAGTATTTTTAGGAAAAGATTGCCCATTAACATTGAACCAAAAGAGGATGAGAGCATTACTGTTGCAACACCTCCTATCGTTGGATTCGCATCACTATAGTATTTTAATACCTCTTTATCCATATGTGTATTAGGAGTGTAGCTAAGTAAGGCTCTTTTTTTTCCATCAACCGCTTTTATCATTGCAGCTACATTTTCTTTTGCAATTTCTAAGGTATCTGGCTTATCCCAATTTGGATTTGTTCTAATTTCAATAATGTCATCTGGTCTGAGTGTAAGGGTTAGAGCTTGAGTTTTATATTCCATGAGTAGGTGTAAATTTAATTTGGAAGGACTAGCTTTTAAAAGCGTTTTCAAAAAAAAGCAAAAGGCGTTAACTAATTTCGTTCTTTGACGACTCAAATGGGCATGAAATGGCAAATGCGACTCTTTTAATCGGCCGATTTTTTGATCTGATCCAAGAGCCATGCAACGGCTTGGTCTCTTTCTTTTGCAGTGAAAATTTTGATCGGATAGTCTTTCTTTTGTGTTTTTAGGAAAAGGTTGCCCACAACCTTTGAACCGAAAGAAGTTAAAATCATTGCAGTGGCAACCGCTCCGAGAGTTGGATTTACATCACTGTAGTATTTTAATACCTCTTTACTCATGTGTGTATGAGGGTTGTAACTAAGTAGGGCTCTTTTTTTTCCATCAATCGCTTTTTTCATTGCGGCTGCATTTTCCATTGCAATTTCTAAGGTATCAGGTTTGTCCCAATTTGGATCTGTTTTAATTTCAATAATATCATCTGGTCTGAGTGTAATTATTAGAGCTTGAGTTCTGTATTCCATGACTATGTGTAAATTAAGTTAGTGAGGACTGAAATTTAAAAGTGCTTTTAAAAGTGGGGAAAGGCATCAACTAGTTGAGATGTCGAAGTCTTTGCATTCAAGTTAAATGTTTTTTTTTACAAAAAAAACCTAAAATGAAATTTTATTTGGGATTTGTCTTGATTTTTTAATTTTAAATATCGCTACATCCTTTGTTTGTGTAATTTTATTTGTTGTTTTGATTGATAGAGCAAAGCAGTAGCAGCAGATTGAGAACAATAAAAAAGAAGTTCTTAAACCCAATCCTTTTATTTTTGTTTTAGGTTTGACAAGTTCTAAACTTAGTGAAGCAGCGCAGCTAAGTGCTGCAAGTTAAGTAGATGGACAAAAGATGCCCTATTTTAGTGTTAATTATTTTTGTCCATCTACTTAAAACAAGTATCAAAACAGAAAAATGAAGGTGACAATATTTTGGTTTCGGAGGGATTTAAGATTAGAAGATAATTTAGGCTTATTGGCTGCTTTAGATAGCGAATTTCCCGTACTACCGCTTTTTATTTTTGACGAAGATATTCTGCAAGAATTGCCAAAAGACGATGCTCGATTGACGTTTATTTATGATTCTTTAAATGGTATAAATGAAGGTTTAAAAAAGCATGGAGCTTCTTTATTGTGTCGGAAAGGCAAACCTGTAGAAGTTTGGAAAGAACTGTTGGAGGAATTTGACATAGCCGAAGCTTATACCAATAAAGATTATGAACCTTATGCTCGAATTAGAGACAAAGCGGTCTATGATTTGTTACAAACCAAAGCCATCGAATTACATCGAATCAAGGACCAAGTCATCTTTGAAGAGCGTGAAATTTTAAAGAAAGACGGTACGCCTTACACGGTTTATACGCCTTATAAAAATAAATGGCTGGAGCATTTTAACAAAGAATCGGTAGCACCTAAATGGATTCAAGATTACGAAAGGTTTTATAGGGCTGTTTTTCAGTTTCCAAGTCTTTTAGATCTTGGTTTTGAACGTGCTAAGATCGAAGTGAAGCCTTACGATTTGTCAGAATTGCAACATTATGAGGAGTATAGGGACTATCCCAATGCAGATGGAACGAGTTATTTAAGCCCTCATCTGCGGTTTGGAACGATTGGCGTTCGGCAAATTATTGCGAAACTAACGTCCAATGATGCCATCTTCTTGAGCGAATTGGTTTGGCGAGAATTTTTTATGCAAATTCTTTATCATTTTCCAAAGGTTGTTGATCGTAATTTTAAAGCGAAATACGATCGAATTGTTTGGCGAAATAACGAAGCTGAATTTAAATTGTGGTGTGCTGGGCAAACAGGTTATCCAATGGTCGATGCAGGAATGCGCCAATTGAACGAAACAGGTTATATGCACAATCGAGTTCGAATGGTGGTTGCTGGCTTTCTGTGTAAACATTTGTTGATTGATTGGACTTGGGGAGAAGCTTATTTTGCTCAAAAGTTATTGGATTATGACTTGTCTGCTAATAATGGTAATTGGCAGTGGGCCGCTGGAACGGGCTGTGACGCTGCGCCTTATTTTCGAATTTTTAACCCAACAACACAGTTTACTAAATTTGATAAAAAAGCGCAATATGTTAAGCGTTGGGTTCCTGAATTTGAGACCGATAAATATCCAGCACCAATGGTAGAACACAAGATGGCAAGAGAACGGGCCTTGGAACGATATAAGGATGGCTTAAAGTAGTTTATCTTCCCCTTATTCTAAACTATTATAGCATTGAACTGTTTCTATAGTATTGTTAATATTGAAAACAAAAAGCTTATGTTTGGTTGGTTCAAGAAGAAATCGAAAAAAGAAATATTAGAAGCAAAATATAAAAAGCTCATGGAAGAATCGTACAAACTTTCTCATACAGATCGTGCCGCAAGCTCGATGAAAAGTGGAGAGGCTGAAAAGGTTTTAGAAGAAATGGCTGCTCTAAAAGAATAAAAAAATGTACGGTATTTTTGCCGAACGAATAATAGAATTAATTTATAGATTTAGGAAGAGAATACTGCTTAAATTTTTTTGTCTTCCGATGAAAACTTATAGAAAAAAGCGGTCTGATTATAATCAGACCGCTTTTTTATGGTAAGCTATAGGTATTTAATTCCGTATAAGGTGTAGAAAAAAGCAATGGACACTCTTTTACGAAGGATTTGGAGCGTCTGTTTTTAGATTATCAACCGTTACCATTAAAATATCATCCAATAACGAAATTTCTTTTCCAACCTCTATTGGGGCAACTAATGGAGTGGTGGGAACTAAAATGAAACCTTGATTTTCTTTGTTGACCTCAAACGGTCGTCGAACTTCTAGATTATACGTTTCTAATAAGGCTCTGAAGGAGCTATTGCCATCACTTGTTATTTGAGTAAAGTCCCCCTTGTAAATAACCGTAAAGCTGACTAAAGTTTCCTCTTGCCTATACTGCTTAAATGATCTTGAACCACGATAACTGATGTCTCCATTTTGCATGCCTTGGAGAATACTAGGACCCAATGACTCCGTATTATTAGTATTATCACAAGAGGTAATGAATAATAATATGAAACAGGAAACTAAAAACTTAGTGCGTTGGATAGGTTGCATATTGTTAGGTTATGTCTACGATCTAGAATTAAAATGCTTATTCATTTAGCATAAATACGGTGCTGGAAATAAATTTCCGATAAATGAATAGTTTTATTTAGTAATAGTAGTATGTTTTATGGTTTTTTGATAAATAGCTATAAATCAGATTAATAAGTTTTTTGTCGAACGAATGATTTAAGTTAATTTAATTTAAAGCTATGTAAAACAAAGTTTCAAATCCGCTGGGGCTTGCGGTATTTAATGTGGGGGAATACTAAGATAGGGAAATTAATAGACTATATAGCG
>CACVAQ010000335.1:0-1435 GCA_902727865.1 uncultured Aureispira sp.
ATATAAAAATACAATATTTTATAAAAATCCAAAATAATTAGGTCACAGCTAGGCATAGAAAAAGGGGTCAATAACAATAAATTGCTATTGACCCCTTTAAAAAAAGAGCAGAAACACACCAGCTGCTACAACCACCTACCCTTGCTTGCGTTAACACCTGGGGGATTTAATGGGAGCTTGCCATGCATTTCCAACTCCGAGTACAAATATAGGACGCTTTTTTAATTTTTGCAAGTTTTTATGCCAAGTAAATTAAACTTTTTTGATTCTTTTTTTAATTCCTAATTAGCTTTCAAAAAAAATAAAACCTTAGCTATTTATAAACCAACAGTTTAGACGAAATAGAGTAAAGAGTGTCGTGCAAAATAAAAAATAGATCGTTTTTCTAATCGAGACAAAAAGTAGAACATAGACCTTTTATTTCGACAAAAATCATTCAACTCTACCTTAAACGGTAAGTTGTCCTTCTTTCTTGAGTATAAATAATAGGAAGGCTTTAAGTTTAAACCGACTCTTCTGATTCTAGCATCTGATTAGAAACAAAAATCTCTACGGTAGGGAAAAACATAGCGATGAGAAATCCAAATATAATCGGGATAAGAAAAAGCATCAAAATTTGGTTTACTTGTGCCGTTATTTTTTCTTTTATAAAATCAAAGCCTACTTCAAGAAGGCTTGTTGAGAAACCTTCTGATAAAAATTTTATTCTTTTCTCTCGTTCTGAATCTTCTCCGATCATGAATTCTAGCAATGTAGTCAAAGAGGCTTCCATGGAGTATCGATAAATACTTGAGCTGTTTTTATCCAAATTTTCTTCTATAAAAACAGAGACAATCTCCTTATTCGTAGGTAAAGATTCTTGTGCTAAAAAAGTATCTACCTCTTTGTTCATATATGCTATAAAAACAGGATAGGTTTCATTTTCTAGTACGACGACTGCTTTTGTGATCTCTTTTTCAAACAGCTTTGCAGTCGTCCAAAGGCTTCCAGCAAACCAAAAAGTAAATAAAAACACAAAAGGATAATAAATAAAATAGAACTTTGTCAAAATTTTCAAAAATCCGTTTTTGCGCTCTAAATGCTTTTTTTTCTTATATGAAAAAATGACTCCAAAACCGACTAACAAGCCGAGCAAAGCAAACCAAAGAGATGAAAACAATTGTAACCAGACAATTTCTAAATAAATACCCATATCTTATTTTTTTACAAATTCCTTAATTTTATACTTCCTCTAGAACGGCTGCTAGTGCAATGTACTCACTAGTTATCAGAAAAAACTTAAACTAAATAATAAAAGGGTCAATAACAATTAATTGTTATTGACCCTTTTATAAAAAGAGCAGAGATACACCAGCTGCTACAACTACCTACCCTTGCTTGCGTTAGCACCTGGGGGATTTAATAGGAGCTTGCTATGTACCTCCAACTCCGATGC
>CACVAQ010000335.1:1535-4119 GCA_902727865.1 uncultured Aureispira sp.
ATAGATTCATTTTGGGTTTTAATAGGATATAATTGGGAAATATTGAATACACTATTATTAAAAAGTAATCCCTACACGAAAAGAAGGTCTGTAGATGATTCTTTTTTCTATAATTGGATTGTTATTCCAATCTTCATATTCTGCGCTTGAAGACTGTACAACAAATCCTAAGTCTAAAAAAACATGTGTTTGTCTTGTAGATGGAAAACGCACTCCTATAGAAGGTCTAAGATACAAACCGCCTTTGACCGACTTCACCATTCCTAATCCATTAAAATACGATGGATTGATTACTCCAATTCCATAACCAACATTAATATCATAGAACAGACTTGCGGTTGACTTCATAAAATTCCCTCGTATATTCGCAAAAATAGGTATAAAAGTTGGTCCTCCTAAGTTCATCATTCCAATTCCGCCCCCAACACCAATAAGGCGATGAAAATGCCATCCTGCAACTCCCTTTAAAGTGATTCCAGGAATAGGTTGCCCCCAGTCTCCCAATCCAATCATCGTACCGACAGCAATCGTACCATAGATTCCAGTATTAGGAACTTTGTGATTCGGGCGTTTCTCTTTTTTAACTTCTCTTGCAACCTTAATGGCCTCTTTTTCTATTTTAAGTACCTCTGCACTTTTATAAACCAAAATACTTCCCCCATAGATTTCAATTTTAATGCTTCCATTAGGGTCGTACTCCATAACTTGCCCTCTGATCACACTCCCGTTTTCCAAATACACAACATCCTCTTTGGTCTCTTGCGCCCAAGTATTTACGGTTGTCAAGCAAATCAGAACAACAACACTCAACAAACAATAGATTAACTTTTTATAGTTCATTTATTTAGTTTTTAATTCTAAAGATAACAGGCAGATCGTCTGCATCTGCCTGTTAAATTATTATAGCTATGAAGTTATTTGGAATTACTCTGTCACAGGAATATGACTTAGCAATTGTAAAGCTGCTGGATTTGAAGTATTGTATTGATAAAAGCCATCTTTTCCAATCACTAAAACAGCATTTGCTCTAGGAACTGTGATCGCATCATATGCTGGAATTGAGCTATCATGGAACAATTGATTTTGTCCAATTGTTTGCTTATTTGCAACATCAAATACTTTGAAACCATCAGAACCATCACACAAGTACAATTTATCGTCCTCTACAGTCAATCCATGAGGATTGTGCATTTCTGTTGAGCTAACCAATGTTGGATTCGTAATATTAGTAATATCAATTACATCCAATTGATTGCTAAACCCTTCACAATTTGTACCACTACGCAACGTTACATAAGCAAAGTTATCATCCACAAATACAGGATCACATACATTGGCGTGTTGGAACTCACTCAAATAAGTTGGGCTTTGAGGATTGCTATTATCATAAATAAACATTCCTACATTACTACCAATAAACAACTTATCTTGATAAGGGAAAATAGTTTCAATTCCCCAACCCATACCAACAGTTACTTGGTTTACACGAGTAGGGTCTTCTGTATTAGAAATATCAAAAATGTGCATATCTTGGTTGTCAACAATGTATAAATGCTGACCATTGATTCCAAAACGAGCCATTGATCCACCAATGCCAATTGCTTCACGACCAGAACCACCGACATTTGCAGAAACTCCTGCATTGTTCGTTGTACTCATATCAACATTGTTCATCCACTGACCTTGCTGGACTTGCATCATCGTATTTTGATCGTCACATTTAACCTCTTCTGTTACTTCTTCGCTGTTGTAAGCAACCAAGATGCCTAAATCTGGATCTGATCCAAAAGATGGAAAAGCGTTTTGGACACGTTTTTTTACATGTGCATTTTGAATGTTGGAGACATCAATCGCCAACAAATCTGTGTAATTATCTGCATACAATGTATTGCCACTCATAGCAATATCAATATTACCAGGAATTGCAATAAAAGCCAATTTAGCTGGAGCACTAGGATTTGCATTGTCAATGACATGCACGCCTTCCCCTTTTTCATTAATTAAGATCAAATTACCAAATAGGTAAATTTTTCCTGGCTTCTCTAATTCTCTTGCAGGTTCTACAGTAGGATCTACACGAATTTCAGCTAAGGTTTTATACACAGGTGTCTGTTTTGTGTACGTCATTACCCTAGTACAATCATCTTTAACACAGCTAGCCGTTAAAAAAAGCGTGGCGACTGCTGCAAAAAACATATTTCTCTTGGACATAATTTAAATAAGTTTTGTGTGGTTATGAAAATAAATTACAAATAACGAATTGGGTGATTTTTATATCAGTTCTAGAATTTAATACTTCGTGGGATTTTTAGTTTTTTTACCAAAAAACATAAAAACCATTTCATATTAGTTTGATTATCAATAATTTAACTAAATCAATAATTCAAACCTATCTTATTGATAATCAAACTAATATAATTTAGCTACGCTGAGCCTTCGGGTTCTCCACGAAGTAATGAGAATTTTAAAATCGTATTAAAAAGCTAATTTCTATATTCTATACATTCTCAAGAACGTAACCGATCGTAGATATGCTAAGTAAATATTAAATTTTAACATAAAAGAATTGTTAAAACCGACAAAT
>CACVAQ010000336.1 GCA_902727865.1 uncultured Aureispira sp.
CTCCATTTTTTGCTTCAACCGAGCCTCTATATAAGCATGTACACCCCCCAATTCTTCTAAAATAAATTGAGCTTCCTTTTGATAACGCATCATCTTAGCGGTGTCCCAATGTTTGGGCGGTTTCTGCAAATTATTGATTCGGTCTGCCATTTTCACCAGTCGAACTTCCTTGCCCTCTTGCACAATGCGTTTCAAACTATCCGCCATTTGAGCTTCTTTAGGTAATGTTTCATTTTTGGTTAAGGCCAACACGCCATCTGCCACCTTAATACCAAATTCAGCAACAAGCACTTCATAGGTCACGGCTGTATCTTCAATCGTATCGTGTAGCAACGCACACTGAATGGCAAAAGTTCCATCCAAATCCTTATTTTCGCCTTGAATTAAAGCGTTGGCAACTTCCATTGCTACGTTTGTAATGTGTACGACATACGACATTTCAGAAGAAGGAACTTTTTGCTTTCTATGAGCATGTCCAGCAAAGATCAATGTTTTTAAATAGCTGTCTTGATTCCACATTCTGTTCTTTTTTAATAAAAACTACAAATATCTTGGCATATAAATAATACTCGTCTTGGGTAATAAATCCTGTATGGTTTTGTGCTCTACAGAATTCAACTGAATACCATTCATCCAAAAGTGCAATACTTTTAAGTGCTTTAATTTGCCAATAGACAAAGACACTTGAGAAATGTCATTATCAATCAAACTCAACGTTTCCAAATTATTCATAGACGAAAGCCGTTCAAACAGCACCTCTAAATCTAAGTCTGGATTATTGCCCAACTCTAGCTCCTTTAGGCTAGTCATTTGATTAATTCCCTCCACTAACTCGGTCAAATTATTACTACTCAAAATCAAGATTTCTAAACTATTTAGCTTCGATATACTAGAAAAAGTTTTTTCCCATTGTAAGTTTGGATTCGAGCCCAAATCCAATTGCTTTAAATTCTTAATAAAAGCAATTTCGGAAGGCAAGCTCTGAATATTATTACTAGAAATATCCAATTGGTGTAGACTTTCGACCCTTCCTAATTGAGTAAAGGCAGAATACCAGTTGATATTTGAGTTTTGTTTTACATCTAATATTTTCAACTTCGGCAACTGATCTATCTTGGGCGGCAAATCAATCAATTGGTTGTTGATTAGATTCAAGACGACCAAGTTTTTCAATTTTTTAGGTTTAGAGAAGACAGACACCCAATTGAGCTTCGGGTTTCCCTCTAAATCCAAATTTCTTAATTGTTTTAAATTCGAAAAGGACTTAGGAAAATACAGTAAGTTATTATACGCTAAACCTAAGCTTTTTAATCGTCTTAATTGTTTGATACTTAGCGGTAAAGTAGTGAGGTTATTCCCTCCAAGGTTCAACAATTCTAAATTTCGCAACTTACCAATTTCATCTGGCAATACGGTCAAACGGTTGTTCCATAAATAGAGTCGTTGAAGCTTCTTTAACTGCTTAATTTTAGATGTCAAACGCCTCAGTTGATTATTGGACAAATCCAATTCTTCGAGTGTTAATAAATCACCAATCGTTGGTGGTAAGTTAATCATCTCATTATTCCACAAGAACAACTTTCGAAGGAGACTTAAATTGCCTATGTTAGGCGGCAGGTCTTTGATCTGATTATTCCCTACATCAAGTACTTCTAGATTTGGAAGTTCCTTTAAATACTCAAATGTTTTTTCCCAATCCAAATTGGGGTTATCAACCAAGCTTAATACCTTGAGTTTTTTTAATTGAGTAATCGACTTGGGCAAAACCTTCATTCTATTCTCACTAAGACTGAGCTGCTCTAGTTCGGGCAATTGCACCAACAAGTCAAATACCGATGCCCAATCTAAATCTGGATTCCCCCCTAGCTGTAATTCTCGTAACTCTTTGAACTCTGTAATTCTTTCGGGCAATTGGTTCAAATTATCGTGCTCTACGTATAATTTAAACACTGCTTTAGGAGTTTGTAAGGCTTCTTCTATATCATAGAAAATCCTAGAACCTTGCCCTTTGCTTTCATATTGAGCGGATAAATTTGCACTAATAAAAAAAGCAAAAGCGATACCAATCAATTTCATATTGCTATTAGATTATAATGTGATAATAGAGTCTACTGTACGGGTACATATTTAGAGAATAGCAACTAGTAAGTAATAAACGTTAAATTTAATCTTGATGGGCGGTTCTTAAGGTAAGAAAAAAAGAACAAACGGGGCGTATTATAGGCTTATTTTTATCTCAAGTCCGTTACGGTTCCCGATCTCAAAATTAGAGTAAATAGAAACGCTAAACCCATTTGCAAAATAAAAACTACCCTAGAAATAGATTTAATACTAAATTGCTTTGGTTTTTTGCCATAAAAAATCAAACTTTGTGGTTGTAAAAAATAGTAGTTTGCCTTGACTTTATTTTAAAATAAAAAGCATCTTAAAAACTACGCCCTGCAAAAGCGGCATGGAACACAACGTTTTCGATACCTTACCCTAGTTGTGACCATCCATGACAAAATTGATTTGGGGATATTTTGATCCACTGATTTTTTGACTATTCACTTAATAATCATTCTAAACATGCAAGAAAAGTTTCAAAAACTAGCTAATAAAGTAGCCGAAGCCAAATTAGGTGGGGGTGAAAAAAGAATAGAAAAACAACATCAAAAAGGAAAATTAACTGCAAGAGAGCGGATTCATTTTTTACTAGATGAAGGTTCTTTTGAAGAAATTGGCATGTTGGTTACGCATCGTTGTGTTGATTTTGGAATGGAAGCGCAAAAGTTTTATGGGGATGGTGTGGTAACGGGTTACGGTACTGTAAATGGTCGATTGCTCTATGTTTTTGCACAGGATTTCACTGTTTTTGGAGGATCTTTGTCGGAAACACATGCTGAGAAAATTTGCAAACTAATGGATATGGCTTTGCGTAATGGTGCGCCATTGATTGGTTTGAACGACTCTGGTGGGGCTCGTATTCAAGAGGGCGTGCAATCTTTGGGCGGCTACGCTGATATTTTTTATAGAAATACTAGAGCGTCAGGGGTTATTCCTCAAATCTCCGCTATTATGGGGCCTTGTGCTGGTGGAGCGGTTTATTCGCCTGCAATTACCGACTTTATTCATATGGTGGAGAACACTTCTTATATGTTCATCACGGGTCCAAATGTGGTCAAAACAGTGACCAACGAAGATGTTACTTCGGAGGAACTTGGCGGTGCAATGACTCATGCAACAAAATCTGGCGTTACGCATTTTACTTCGGCGAATGATATTGAGTGTATCAATCAATTAAAAAAATTACTCTCTTATATTCCTCAAAACTGCGAAGAGGAAACGCCTCGTGTAGCCTATACCGCTGGCAACGAAGCTCGTCCAGCATTGGATAGCATTCTACCAGATAGTGCCAATGTTCCTTACGATATGCGTTCGGTCATTCATGAAATTGTAGATGGTGATTCTTTCTACGAGGTACAAAAGGACTATGCCGAAAATATTATTATTGGTTTTTCTCGTTTGGGTGGTAGAGCGGTCGGTGTGGTTGCAAACAATCCTATGATTTTGGCTGGTTGCTTGGACGTAGATTCTTCTAAAAAAGCAGGGCGTTTTGTTCGTTTCTGTGATAGTTTTAATATTCCTTTATTAGTATTGGAAGATGTTCCTGGGTTCTTGCCTGGTACCGATCAAGAATGGAATGGTATTATTACCAATGGCGCAAAATTACTCTATGCGTTCTGTGAAGCAACGGTTCCTAGAATTACCGTGATTACTAGAAAAGCCTATGGTGGTGCTTACGATGTGATGAATTCGAAGCACATTGGGGCGGATATGAATTACGCTTGGCCTTCTGCCGAAATTGCGGTGATGGGTGCTAAAGGCGCGAGTGAAATCATTTTTAGAAATGAAATCAAAGCAGCCGATGATCCTGTCGCTAAATTAGCAGAAAAAGAAGCGGAATATGCGGCTAAATTTGCCGATCCTTATCGTGCCGCTACTCGTGGCTTTGTGGATGAGGTGATTGAACCCAATCAAACTCGACAAAAATTAATCCGTGCCTTTAAAATGTTAGAAAACAAAGTGGATAAATTGCCTCGTAAGAAACATGGTAATTTGCCTTTGTAAAATAT
>CACVAQ010000337.1 GCA_902727865.1 uncultured Aureispira sp.
TTCAGACCTACTTTTAGCTCTTGATTCGCATTGTTAACTAAAAACATACAATCCTCCTCCTAATGAACTTAATTTGTTTTGGTTACAGTTTCTTTGGTTTTCTTTTCAACAAACTTAAGATAACGTTTTAAGTCTGCGGTGTTTTTAACCTTCTCGGACAAGTCTTCCATTTGAAAAGAATAGTCGCCTGTATTCATTTTTATCGTCGCTCGTTTTACAAAAGAATAAAGCTTTCCATCTTTCGACCACAACAAAAAGATATTGTTGGCTTTTGCATTACAAATAAATTGCTCTGGCTTGAAACTATAAGCGGCATTATAATTCATATCAATAATAGAAAGCGTATGCGCATTATTAATAATAATCTGTTCTAAGTCCGTATAATCAGCAGAAACGGCAATTTGATTTTTAACCTTGTACTTTTGACCACAATTATAAATACCAAAAGAATTTAGCCGTAAGTCTTTCACCAATCTAGGATTTTTATAATGCTTCACAAGGTATTTGTTCGGATCAGGACGTTCTTCCCTTTCTGTCTTTTTCATTCGTTCAGGAATCAAGGTCGTTTCAACATTAATGGTTGCATTCTTTCGTTCAACACCATCGCCGATTCCCAAGTTTTTGAATTTTTCATTGTGTGCAATAACGGCAGCTTGGTAAGCAAGACTATCAAAGGCTTCGGTATACGCATCTTTTTTTGGCAAGTCAATCACTTCCGAGGTTTCCGTCCAAGTTTCAGCCTGTTCATCCAAATGATACAAGTCCAAATTTTTTGCCCGTTTGTTGACCTCATAATCTAAACTCAAGGCTTTGCCAGGCGCAATTTGAAGCGCTTCTCCATTTTGAAAGGCTCGAACTTCGAGAATACCAACAGAGTTGAGCCCTTCGGCTGTTTCTTGATTTTTATAATTCATAGGCAAGCCAGAAAAAGCCATGTCAGCACGGTCTCTTAACTCTCTATATTGCAATTCATAAGCCCCTTTTACAGGATTTCCATGCTTATCTACAACCGCATTGGTCGGAATATATAAAGTAGACTTAGATTTTTTTAAATAAATGGTCGCTCCTTTTTGGGCACGCACTTTTTTAGAAACAAAGTTTGTTTCAAAGGCCTTTAGTTGAGGAGGAGGAAGACTTGATTCCATTTCTACACTCGGAGGAAGGCTAATGTGTTCTGTCGTTAAAGTATTTATTTCTGTTGGAGTAGAAGCAGTAGACAGGGCATACCATAAGACAGGAAGACTACCTAAAATGAATAGCGGTAAGAGTATCCACCAAGGAGAAATACGTTTGCCCTTCGGGGGCTGTTGTGTAAATTCTTGTTGATAATCCGCAAGGTCCAATAAGAAGGCTTCTTCTTTGAGTTGGCTCACAATCTGACGCTGTAATTTAACAGCCGCTTTGAATCCAGCATCCTGTTTCATATGCTGCTCAAACTTGCGTTTCTCTATATTATTCAGATCATTTTCTAAATAACGTTCAATATATTCTATATTTTGTAACTCTTGGCGCATTACCTTTACAGTTTAGATGTGGATGAAAGTTGAGTAGTAGCAATTTTTTTAGCACGTTCAATGCACTTGTATTTCTGTGTTTTTGCACTGTTGACACTACTATACTCAAAGGTTTGAGCAATTTCTTTCATGGACATTTTTTTGTAATAATAGGCTTGTAATAATAACTTGCATTTGTCGCCAAGTTGTTGCAATACAGAAGCCAATTGAGATGTTTTGGTATGTTGTTCTTGATAAAATTCGAATTCAGATTCCAATACGTCATTATCACGCGTATCGTATTCCAAAGAAACTTCTTTATTTCGCTTTTTAAGTAAATCTTTCCACAAAAAACGAGCAACACTATATAAATAAGTACTTGGAGCACAAGTGAGTTCAAATTCTGGTTTTTGAGCATTGCGATACAGGACCAACAAGGCGTCTTGAAAAACATCTTGTGCATCTGCATCGTTGCCTCCATTGCTACAAATTAATTTGCGGATCATCGGGAAGGATTGATACAAAAACGCAATTGCTTTTTTGTTGTCACCCGACCTAAGTTGTATTAGTATGTTTGCGTGTTTGGACATAAAGAAACCAAGGGTTTGATTTAAAAAGGTATGAATCAATCGACCATTAAAGAGGGGATTGTCTATTGCTTTAATGGATTTTGTATTTAAAAGTAACCTTATAAGATAAAAAAATATTGGCTCGTTGACAAATCTTAAAGCGTTTTAACGTATCGCTTGCTTTTCTAAGCCCGTCAAAGAAACAAATTAATTTAGAGGATCACTTGGAGAGCATTCAGAACCATTTGATAAATCGAGCCAAACAGTATTGTATAATCAAAAGGCTTAATGTATCTTTGAGGGATTAGGATCCTATAAATCATTCCTTAAATAAATTTTGTTTGATTATTTGAAAACGATTTTAATGTTCAAATTTTCAAAGGCAAGCCCTCACACCGTAAATTAAAACACGTGTCCTTACTTAAAAAATTAGCTGGAGAAACTGCCCTGTATGGTCTTAGTAGCATCTTAGGACGCTTACTAACCTTCGTTTTCTTGACCCCTTTTCTGACACAAATCTTCAACGATGATCGTGCTCAAATGGGGATTCAAACCGATGTTTATGCCTGGGCAGCCTTTTTAATGATTGTCTTTACCTATCGGATGGAAACGGCCTTCTTTCGCTTTGGTTCCAAAAAAGAAGACCGAGCAAGGGCCTATAAGACGGCTACGTCAATGGTCGTAGGGACGACCAGTCTTTTTGTTTTGGTGTTAATCGCTTTTTCTGGACCAATTTCTGAGCAACTGGGTTATCCAGAACACAGCAACTATATTATATGGTTTGCCTTTATTTTGGGCTTTGATGCCTTGGTTGCCATTCCATTTGCGATGCTTCGATTGGAAGGGAAAGCCTTGAAGTTTGCCCTCGTTAAGTTGACCAACTTATTTGTACACTTGGGATTTGTCTTTACCTTCTTATACATTTTACCGAATTATTATCCACAATATTTTGACCCAACAATGGGAATTGGCTATGTGTTTATTGCCAATTTACTAGCCAGTGGTGTAACCTTCTTGTTATTATTACCAACCTACTGGTACAAAACAGCAAAGGAAGCAGCGGAAAAACCTGTTGTTTTTGATAAAGTCTTATTGCGAAAGATGTTACTCTACTCGATGCCGTTGGTTTTGGCAGGTTTTGCAGGAATTATCAACGAAGTCCTAGACCGAATTTTGCTCAAAGCCTATTTGATAGGAGACAGCAAGGAAGTGTTAGGACAATTAGGCGTTTATGGGGCTTGTTATAAGATTGCTATCTTTATGAACCTGTTTACACAAGCCTTTAATTATGCGGCAGAACCGTTCTTTTTTCGCAATGCAGACAAAGCCTACTCCAAGCCCTTGTACGCCAATATTGCCTTCTTGTTTACACTAATTGGGACGATTGGTTTTTTGGGAATTATGTTGTTTATGGACATTGTACAGTTTTTTGTGGCGTCCAATTATCGAGAAGGTTTAATCATCGTTCCAATCTTACTATTAGCCAACCTCTGTTTAGGCTTGTATTATAACTTAGCCATTTGGTTTAAATTAAGCGATCAGACTAAATATGGCGGTTTTATAGCCGTCATCGGAGCAACGATTACGATAATAGGCAATATAGTACTCATTCCTTTTATGATACAACTAGGCTATCCAGGTTATTTAGGTTCTGCTTGGGCGACCTTACTTTGTTATGCCGTGATGGTTTTAATTGCTTATTTCTTAGGACAAAAACATTATCCAATTCCATATCCAATGGTTCGCATGTTTTCTTATATCGCAACGGTTGTTGTTATTTATTTAGTGTACGCTTGGGGGATACAACCTTATTTGATGCCCAATACGTTGCTTTCCTATCTGGTCAGTAGTTTGTTGGTATTGGGGTATTTGGTCGTAATTTTTATAGTCGATGGAAAACGAATTAAAGTAATGTTGAAACAAGTCCCTTCCAAGTAAAAAGGTTTGTTAAAAAATAAAGGAAGTTTGTCTTTTTTTAGGATAATATTTACCTTTGAGTCCTTCTAATTAAAGGATCTGAGTACAGGACAAAAAATAATTAATTA
>CACVAQ010000338.1:0-1155 GCA_902727865.1 uncultured Aureispira sp.
AGAAGACTTTGACCGAGTAGGTTATTTGCGTTTTTGGGAAGAATGGCGGTTACATAGAGCCAAATGGTCCTTGGTTTAGCTCAGTTAAGTTAAGTTATTTTTGACAATGCTTGATTTGCAATTCCAACACCTCCGTACCATACCTATCGGAATACCCTTGAGCAGTTGCCGTTTCCAAATCTTCACAGGCTTTTGTTGCCTTGTTTTTTTTCAGCCAGATCAAGGCTCTAATTTTATAGGCATAAGCGTTTCCAGGATAAAGCTTAATCGACTTATCAATATCTTTCATAGCCGCATTTAATTGTCCCAATTGTAGCTTGCTAAAACTTCGATTACTATAGCCCAAAGGCTCATTCGGAGAGATTTCAAGTGCTTGGTTAAAATAATCAACCGCTTCTTCATGTCGATTTAGATGTTGGTATTTGAATCCAATATTAATATACGCAGGGAAATACAGGCTATCTATCTCGACCACCTTGATTAAATATTTCAAGGTCTCCTCTGCTCGTCCAACTTCATCGCAAACCATTCCCAAGTTTGTCAAAACAGCCAAATTGGTTGAATCCAAGGCATAAGCTTCCATTAAATCCTTGTACCCACCTTTATAATCCATGATGTTAATCCTCCCTCCTGCCCGATTGGACAAATAAGAAATCTTCATTTTTTTGCTTTTCGCAAATTTTATCGCTTGTGTATAATCTTTGATGGCATCTTCTTCTCCTCTTAATTTTAATAACAAATTGGCTCGGCTATTATACAACAAAGATGCTTCAGGAAACTTTTCAAGGGCTATACCGTAAACGCTGTACGCCTTTTTATACTGTTTTAATTGAATGTATATTTCTGCCCAAAAGTCGTAATAATGCACCTTAGAAGCATCCAATTTTATCGTTTTTTCCAGCTGGACTAAGGCAGCCGAATAATTTTTTTTCTCATAAAGCTTTAGTGCTTCTTCATAATAATCGACCGCACTTTGAGTAAAGGCAAGGTTCGCAAAACATAGGCAAAGGATACAGAATAGCGTTTTCATGGTTTTGGTTTTTAGTGTCGATTTTTTCGATCAAATGGGTAAATGCCGTCTAATAATAATCAACACTAAAATTACACCTCCTTAAAATACGGAGCAAATTTCGAAAAAATCTTCTTCTATTATAA
>CACVAQ010000338.1:1255-4095 GCA_902727865.1 uncultured Aureispira sp.
GCCTAGCTTCGTGGACTTCCCTATGAAGGAAGAACATTAGCATCAGAACGCATCGTACAGTCTATTTACTCTATAACCGTTATCAAATCATCTTTGCTCTTCCGCACCTTTGCTAGATTCACCAACCAATCGTTTTCCGCATCTCTATATCCTACCGCCAGCATCACGCAACTTCGAAGCCCTTTCGCTCTCAAATCCAGAATTTCATCCAATTTAGTTGGATCAAAACCTTCTATTGGAGTCGTATCTACCGCTTCAAAAGCAGCAGCCGTCAAGGCAGCCATAAAAGCAAGATAGGCTTGTTTCGCAGCATGATTAAAGTTTTGTTCTGCATCTTGTTGCGGATAAATCCCCAACAGTTGTTGGCGGTAATTCTCCCAGCCCTCATTCTTGAATCCACGGACCTCATTCACCAAATCAAACATTTTGTTGATGCGATCTGCCGTATACGTATCCCAAGCGGCAAATACAAATAAATGAGAGCAGTCCGATACCACTGACTGATTCCAAGCAATTTTTTTTATTTTTTCTTTAATCTCTTGATTCTTCACAATTAAGATCTCAAAAGGCTGTAATCCACTAGAAGTTGGAGCCAAAGAAGCGGCCTCTATAATTCTATCAATTTTATCTTGAGATACTTTTTCTCCATTCATTGCCTTGGCCGCATAACGCCAATTTAACTTATCTAATAATTCCATTTATAGTAATGTATGTTTATGTAATCGTTCGATTTCTTGATCTATTAAATTGATTTATTATTACAAATCCATCTAACACGTTTTTTCACCGAACTCATGTTTATAATTAAATGATCGTTTTTTAAGTATGGTGTCAGACACTTTGAAAGTGTTTGACACCATACTTACCCACTACTTAATAACTTTTGTTACACTGTACTAGTTTCCGTTTTTTTTATAAAAAAAATGCCACAAAATAGTAACAGCTGTAGAACACACAAAAATAAAATTAGTTGCGCTAGAACGTATTTTCATCCTTTTTTTAACAATTTTTAACGACTCTTCAGGCTGTTTTATGTACCTGACCAAATGTGCTCGAACAGGAGTTTTGGTATTTTCTCCGCTCTTTCTTATTCATACGAGCTTGCTTTGTGTTCTATGAAAAACATAAAAAAATAGCTTGTATTAGTTTATTGCAGGAGTAATGATATTAAAATTGTACCTTTAGGGTAAAATTAAAACGATCCAAAATACCTATACATTATGGTCCAATCTTATAAAAAGAAACATAGCCTTGCCGAATCGTACGATACAATTATTATTGGTTCAGGAATGGGCGGCTTGACGACTGCTGCTCTATTAGCCAAAAAGGGACAAAAAGTATTGGTCTTAGAACGGCATTATACGGCAGGTGGTTTTACGCATGTTTTTAAGCGGAAGGGCTATGAATGGGATGTTGGCATTCACTATGTTGGTAGCATGGAAAAAGAGACGAGTATTCTCAAAAAAATCTTTGACCACATTACGGACGAGCAATTGAAATGGCAAGACATGGGCGAAGTCTACGACCGTATTGTCATTGGGGACAAAACCTACGATTATGTCAAAGGGGTTCGCAATTGGACGGAAAAAATGATTGGGTATTTCCCAGAAGAGGAAAACGCAATTCATGCCTACGTCGCCTTGATTTTCAAAGTCAGTGCGACGAGTCGGAACTTCTTTGTAGAAAAAACCTTGTCTCCCATTTGGAGCAAATTAATCGGCTGGTTTTTGCGTAAACCCTACTTAGAACATGCTAGAAAAAGCACGCACGAAGTACTCAGTGCTTTAACCAAAAATCAAGAACTAATCAAAGTGCTTGCAGGGCAATATGGAGATTATGGCTTGCCGCCGAAACAAAGTAGTTTTGCTATGCATGCCTCTTTGGTACGGCATTACTTCTCTGGTGGCTTCTTCCCTATTGGCGGTTCTTCTCAAATTGTAGAAACAATTGCCCCTGTTTTGGAACGTTTGGGTTCTACCATTCTCATCAGCGCAGAGGTGGACCAAGTGCTTATAGAAAATAATACCGCTGTTGGGGTCAGAATGAAAGATGGCAAAACGTTTAGAGCCAAAACTATTATTAGTAATGCAGGCTTGCATACGACATACAATACCCTATTACCTGCCGCTACCGTTCAACAACATCAATTGCAACAACAACTCAACAAAGTAAATCACTCGGTTGCCCATGCTTGTTTGTACATTGGTTTAAATGGAAGTCCAGAAGAATTGCAATTACCCAAAGCAAATTATTGGCTGTATCCAGATCAATTGAGCCACGACGAATGTGTTGAAAACTACCTAAACGATCACAGCGAGCCTTTGCCTGTTGTCTATATTTCTTTTCCTGCGGCAAAAGACCCAGATTGGAACAACCGCTACCCTGGCAAAAGTACCATTGATATTATCACCCTGGTACCTTACGAAACCTTTGCGGATTGGGATGGCAAGCGTTGGAAAAAACGAGGCGAGGAATACGAAGCACTCAAAGAAAGTATTGCACAGCGTTTGTTAAAAATTCTGTACGAAAAAGAACCGCAACTTAAAGGCAAGGTCGATTATTACGAATTATCAAGCCCATTGACGACCAAACATTTTGTCAATTATGAAAAGGGAGAACTATACGGTTTAGAACATACGTCGGAGCGTTTTGAGCAAAAGTTCTTGCGGCCTAGAACGCCTATTAAAAACTTCTATTTGACAGGGCAAGATATTGCTACCGCTGGTATTGGTGGGGCGGCTTTTGCAGGTTTGTTGACGGCTTCGACGATCACGGGGGATAATATTGCGAAGGAATTAATGCAGTAGTTTAAGGTTTTTGGGCTTGCTTAAATGGGGTGT